>DASRNM010000151.1:0-17232 GCA_035647435.1 Clostridia bacterium | reverse complement strand
CCAATAAATATTGTCCCTTTTATTTTACCCTGTAATTAACTAAAAATAAGTTGGTGTTTTAAATTGGCATATATGGAAAACAAACACATTAATTCTACCTTAAATATAGTTCTTGTCGAACCGCAAATTCCCCAAAACACGGGAAATATTGCAAGAACCTGTGCCGCAACGGGCGCGAGACTTCACCTCATTGAACCGTGTGGTTTTAAAGTTGATGATAAAAAGCTCAAGCGTGCCGGTCTTGATTATTGGTATTTGCTTGATATAACATATTATGAAAATCTTGATGATTTTTTTGAAAAAAATAAGGGTGGAAGCTTTTATTATTTTTCAACAAAAGCGTCTCTTGTTTATTCTGATGTAGAATATTCAGAAAATGCTTATCTTTTTTTCGGCAAAGAAACTGCGGGTTTACCCGAAGAGCTTTTGCATGAAAACCCCGAAAGGTGCGTCAGGTTGCCTATGGTTGAAAATTCCCGAAGCTTAAACCTTTCCAACACCGCCGCAATCGGCGTTTATGAAGTATTGAGACAATGGAGTTTTCCAAAGCTTTTGTGCCAAGGTAAGCTCACAAAATTAAATTGGTGACATTTGTAAAATGAAGAACAAGAAACTATTAAAACTAACAATAACGGCAATATTTGCGGCGCTCTCTGTAATATTGTCACAGATATCATTCACAATCCCTATGACAGCAATCCCCTTTTCAATGGGTATTGTGTCGGCGTTTTTGAGCGGTGCGCTTTTGCCGAAATATTACGCTCTCTTATCTCAGGTACTTTACCTTTCCCTTGGTGCCATAGGTCTGCCCGTTTTTTCTCAATTCCGGGGTGGGCTTTCAGTTTTGGCCGGCCCAACCGGCGGCTATCTTGTCGGTTACATTTTCGTTGCATTTTTTGTTGCGATTGCGGTCGAGCATTACAAAAAACACCTTCTTTTGTCCCTTCAAATCAGCATGCTTATATCACTTTTCGTTCTTTATTTTATCGGCACTGTTTGGTTCATTTTTGTCACAGGCTCGCACTATGTTGCTGCACTGACAACCTGTGTTGTACCTTTTATTATCCCCGATATTATTAAAATCTTTCTTGCGGCTTATTTTTCAATTGCATTGCGAAAGGCGCTTGAAAAATCGAAGCTTTCTGTTTATTAATAAACAATACAAAAAAAGTGCTGTTACCAACAAAGGTAACGGCACTTTTAATGTTTAAAGCTATTCAACTGATTTTAACGACTCAACCATACTTATCTTTTTTATTTTGAAATGCATTGCTATGTTTACAATAAGTGCAAAGCCAAGGGTTATTAAAGTGGACCATACAAAGCTTGACCATCCAAGAGACCTGCCAAACATTATTATGTTAACCTCGGCAACACTCACAACATAGCTATGAATCGGTATGCCCAAAACGAGACCCAACACTATGCCTAAAAATGTAAGAATTATATTTTCTCGATAAATGTATTGGGACACCTCTTTGTCATAAAAGCCTAGCACTTTTATTGTTGCGAGCTCTCGAATTCTTTCGTTTATATTTATATTCGCAAGGTTATAAAGCACAACCAATGCCAGTGCCCCTGCCGCCCCCGAAAACACCGTAACAATAACATTTTGCAAAGTGCCAACGGAGCTGCCGAAATTATCGATTATCTGAGAGTTGAAGATAACGGCGACAATATTATCCGACTTCATTAAATCGGTTGCGAGCGCACTCTTTTCTTTTTCAATTTGAGAACCGGGCTTAACACTGTCAGAAAGTTTTGCCATCAAACAATTAAAGCTCACATTTTCATCAAAAACAGCTTCATATAGGCTTTGTGTTATATAGATATAATGATATGCATAATTTTCAGTTATCCCAGAAACCTTCAGCGAGATGTCTTCATGGTCACCCTTTATCATTATGACATCACCCACACTGACTCCAGTGTTCTTCGCAAGCTTTTCGCTTACTATTACACCCTTTTCATCAAGTGAAATCTTTTTGCCTGTTTTTCTGTTTTGCAGCTTCACAAATTCGGGAAGCTCCTCTACTCTTTCAGGAACTATAAGGTTGACCTCGAAAAGCTCTTGAGTGTTTTCAGAGGTTGCACTTGTGGTTCTGATATAACTTGCCGTAGTTGACTTTATACGCAAGTCGGAGTTAATGATGTGAAGTGTTTCTTCTGCGGCATATGATGAGTTTAAAGGCTCATCCAAAAGAATTTGCATGTCATATTGCGCTATTCCATCTTCGCCATATTGACGTGGTAATATTTCACCTATTGAACGACCTAAGCCGAAGCCCGTGAGCAATAGGGCGGTGCAACCACCAATGCCCACAACAGTCATAATCAATCGTTTTTTGTGTCGGAAAAGATTCCTTAAAGTAACCTTTGATGTAAAGCTTAGCCTACTCCAGAAAAAATCAACCTTTTCAAGTGCAACTCTTTTGCCCGCCTTTGGTGCTTTAGGACGCATGAGTTGTGCAGGCTTGCTTATAAGCTCATTCCTGCAAGCGTAGAGCGATGCCAAAACTGTTGACAAAAGCGCCACTAAAATGCCTACAAATGCATACCCAAAGTAGAATTTGTAAATCAATTTGGGCAATGTGAAGATAATTCCATATGATTTATATATACCAATTGGCAACAATGTAAAGCCAAAGCTCAAGCCTATTGCACAACCGATAAGCGTTGCAAGTGTCGCATAAATAACATATTTTGACACAATCGCCTGCGAAGTGTAACCAAGAGCCTTGAGAGTGCCTAACTGCACCCTTTCCTCCTCAACCATTCTTGTCATTGTCGTCAGGCAAATAAGTGCCGCTAACAAAAAGAAAAACATCGGGAACACTGTTGCAAACGCCTGCATATTCTGTGCGGTTTGATTGTAGCTTTCATAACCGGGCAATTCGCTTCTATCGCTTACAAACCATTTCGCCTCGTCAAGCGAGTCGAGCAAATTCTTTGCACTGTCAAGGTCATATTGTGCATTATTTAACGCCGCATCTATTTCCTTTTTTGTTTTTCGATACTGATCATCTATTGTGTCGACATTTTGCTTTGCAAGCTCTAATTCAGTTTCGGCCTTCTTGATTTCAAACTCAAACTGTTCCTGTGCAAAGTCAAGTCTTTCTTTGGTTTTTGAAAGCTCCTCGTACGCCTCGTCAAGCTCCGTTCTTGCAATATCAAGCTGCTCATCGGATTTTTCAAGCAGTTCAAACACAGCGCCAATCTCGTCAGCCTCGGCTTTGTTCTTTTGGTATTCCGTAAGTCCCTTTTCATACTTTATCTTTTCTTCTTTTAACTTTACCTTTTGTTCTCCAAGCTTTTTAAGTATCTCTTTCTTGCTCATAGCGTCTTCGGGAGTAATGTAACCGCCCTCCAACAAGTCCGCAACTATTTCTTCAAAAAGCTTTTCTCCTCTTTCTGTGTTCAGCTCAGCTTCTATGTATTTTATCGAATGTTCAAGCGCCGCTATACCCTCGTTTGCAGTTGTCAGCTGCAACCAAGCTTTAGTTAGCTCCCTAGAGGCGGCACGGTATTTATCTTTTGCCTCCGGGTCCTCATACACAGTTTCATATACCTCAAGGTATTCCTCGTAGTTTTTGTTATATTCCTCAAGCCCAGCATTATATTTGGTCAAGCCATTTTTATAGAGTGCCCAATTTTCATCAAGTTCTGCCCCTGTTTCTGCCTTCTTTTGTTCAAGCACCACCTCACCGTTGACCGCATAATATTTGACATCCTCAACCTTTTGAAGTGCCTTGTCTAACTCTTCCTGTGCTTGCCCTCTTTTTTGTTCGAGCAGCAAGCCGCCTTGCTCGATTTTCGGGGGCAAAGTGGCACGAAGAGCCCTCGAACGAACAGCAATACATTCACCCGATATGCTTTCAATGTTTTTCATTATCGGCTCAATAAATTCTTTGTAGTCAACCGAATATGTCGAAAATTCGCTTGCACCATTAGCTTTAACATAAATTTCGGAATAAAAGTCATTGCAAAATAAACCTTCAGGAACAAACACAAACCCACCGAGCTTTCCGCTGCCGACAAGTGTGCTCCCTCTTTCAAATGAAATATACATCGGCGTTTCAACAATGCCAACTATTGTAAACTCATTGTGAGTTAATGTTGAAAAAATGTTGTATCCATCGCCCTCAAGGGTAATTTTTTGACCGATTGAGAACTCTTTAGGCACATTTGTTATACAACCGTCAACAACACATTCGTTGTCGTTTTTTGGAAGCCTACCCTCAATGAGCGTAAGCGCGTTAATGTACTCGCTATTATCCTCTGCTTTAGCATGGTTTAGGTTGAGCGAGTATGCACGGCAACTAAAAACTGAACCGTCTGCGCCCATCAAATTTTTATCGTCAATGCTGATAACGGCATCAACGCTTTTTGAGGGCATAACAGCCTCTACGCCTTCAACTTCACGGATTCTTGAAACATCGCTTCCAGTCAAACCGATTGTCGAAATTACCTTTATATCCATTAAGTTGTTGTCATCAAAATATTTATCCGCCGTTGCTCTCATGTCGGGGGAAACGGCATTAATACCCGCAAAAAAGCATGTCCCCAAAGCGACAATGGCTATTATGGAGATAAAGCGGGATATACTGTTTTTAATTGAGCGAAAAGTTTCTTTAATCAAAGCTTTGCTCATTACCATTCAATCCTTTCAACAGGAACCGGCTTCTCGTTGACCTCCGTTTTATGCACCTTACCGCTGCGCATAGATATAATTCTGTTTGCCATGGGTGAGATTGCCTGATTGTGTGTTACAACAACAATCGTCATCCCTGTTTCTTTGCTTGTATCCTGCAACAGCTTCAAAATCTGCTTGCCGGTCTTGTAATCGAGTGCGCCTGTTGGCTCATCGCACAGCAATAATTTCGGGTTTTTTGCAAGTGCCCTTGCAATTGAAACACGCTGTTGCTCCCCGCCTGAAAGCTGCGAGGGGAAATTATTCATTCTATCACCGAGCCCGACTCTTTCAAGCACCTTTTCAGGGTCAAGCGATTTGTTACCTATTTGAGTTGCAAGTTCAACATTTTCAAGTGCTGTAAGGTTTTGAATAAGATTGTAAAATTGAAAAACAAAACCGACATCGTACCGCCTGTATTCAATCAGCTTTTTGTTATCATATTCATTTATAAGATCGCCTGCAACACGGATTTTTCCGTCGTTACTGTCGTCCATACCGCCAAGTATGTTCAAAACCGTTGTTTTGCCTGCACCGCTAGGCCCAGCTATAACGCAAAACTCGCCCTGCTCAATATCAAAAGAAACGCCGTCTGCAGCACTTATGACAACCTCTCCCATTTTATACCGCTTGTAAACATTCTCAAACTCGATGAAACTCATTGAACGACCTCACTCTCAACAAATTTTCCTATGAATCCATTATAGTACAATAAGCTCTTATATTCAATTCCAATTTTTACAGGTTAAGAATAGTTTGAAATATTATTCTTAAATCATTGAATTTAGGTGCAAAATGTAATAGAATAGTTTTGAATATAAAGGACTGGTGAATATATGAAAATTAAAAACATAATATTTGATATGGGTGGGGTTATTTTAGACTTCCGCCCCGAAAAAACTTTATTGAAATATTTTGACAATAAAAAAGATAGGGATATTATTTTAAAGAATGTGTTTCAATCCCCCGTCTGGCAGGATATGGACAGGGGTGTTATCACAAACCTTGAAGCGGTTCAATTAACGGCAAAAAATCTGCCCGAACGGCTGCACGCCACTGTGCGTCATTTGCTCGAAAACTGGTTTGATGAAATGCCTCCTAAAGAGGATGTTTTTGAGCTTATTAAGACTTTAAAAGAAAACGGATACAAAATATACCTTCTCTCAAATGTGTCAAAGGATTTTTATGATCAAAAGGATAACATCCCTGCTTTCGAGTTTTTTGACGGATTTTTGATTTCTTCGGATTATTATTTGTTGAAGCCTGAACGGGAAATATATGAAAAGCTTTTTGAAAAATTTAATTTAATGCCCGAAGAATGTTATTTTATTGATGACTTGCAAAAAAACATTGACGGTTCAAAAGCTGTTGGCATGGACGGATACTGCTTTTATGATGGCAATGTTGAAAAACTAAAAAAAGAAATGCGTCAAAAGGGCATAAAAATATAAAATGGGGTAATAATGAACTGTTTTTCTGAAAAATTTAATTTTTCGCCCGAATATCAGTCAATTGTAACGGGCATCAAAAAGAACTGGCTACCAATGGGTGTGCTGGGGCTTTCTCATATTCACAAGGCTGTTTTGACCGCATCACTTAGCGATAAATTGCACGAAGGCTCTATAATTATAACCGCCGACGAGGCTCAGGCAAACCGTCTTGTTAGTGATTTAAAGGTTCTGGGCAAAAGAGCGCTTGCATACCCTGCAAGGGACTATATTTTTCGCTCGGCTGAAAGCCGTTCAAGGGAATATGAGCACCTACGCTTAGGTGTGCTCTATAAAATACTCTGCGGTGAAATTGACACTGTCGTGTGCTCAGTCGAGGCCGCAATGCAACTCACAATACCACCTGAAGAACTGAAAAGCTCAAGCCTTGAATTAAAGCTTAACGATGAAATCAGTGTTGAAAAAATCACCTCTTTACTCATCAAAGGTGGTTACACAAAAAGCGAACAGGTTGATGCTTCGGGACAATTTGCCGTCAGGGGTGGTATTCTTGATTTGTACACCCCGAACAGTGAATTCCCTTGCAGAATCGAGTTTTGGGGAGATAATATCGACTCAATTTCTTTTTTTGACACCGACAGTCAACGGCGCACTCAAAGCATTGATAAAATACGAGTAATACCCGCAAACGAGATTGTTTATAAAAATAAAAAAATGCTTATAAACCTGATAAACGAACACCTTTCAACTGTCAAGGGCAAAGGCTCTGTTAAGGTTAAGGCCTCGCTCAACGCCGACATTCAAAAGCTTGAATCGGGGGTAAAGCTTTCTTCTACCGACAGGTATTTGCCCCTCGTTTACCCAAATGCCGCAACAATTTTTGACTATGCAAAAGGTCTACGGCTGTTCGTTAGTGAAAGCTTTTCAGTCAGGGGAAGAGCAAAAGCTTGTGAGACATTACTAAATGAAGATATTAAGGCTCTTTTGGAGGAAGGAACTCTTTGCAAAGGGCTTGACAGATATATGCTCACGTGGACTGAAATGCTCGCTCTCTACGAGAATAAAGGTGCAATATATCTTGACAATCTCCCTCGTGGCAGCTTTGACACGCCCGTAAAGGAGCTTGTAAACATCAACGCAAGGCAAATCCCTGCTTGGAAAGGTTCGTTTAAGTTTCTTCTTGAAGATATCGAACCACTCACTCAACGGGACGGGTGGACCTGCGTTATTATGGCAGGCACAACAAAAGCGGCTATGGCTCTCAACGACGACCTGGTTGGTAAAAACATCAGCAGTGTGTTTCTGCCCTCTTTCCCCGACAAGTTTTTGCCCAACAAGGTTTATGTAATATCGGGCACACTTTCGGCAGGCTTTGAGTATCCGCAAGAAAAGTTCACACTTATAACCTACGGTAGCAGAGGCACATCGTCAACTAAATCAAAGAAGAAAAAGAGCTTAAAAAACACCTTTAATAACCTTGATGAGTTGCACAGGGGCGATTATATTGTGCACGACAAACATGGTATAGGCGTTTTTGAGGGCATTACCAACCTTGAAGCGAGTGGAACCGTAAAGGATTATATAAAAATAAAATATGATAAAGGCGATGTTCTATACATCCCCGTTACTCAGCTTGACCAAGTTTCAAAATACATCGGCGCTGGTAGCGAAACTGCTCATGTGAAATTGAGCAAGCTCGGCGGAAAAGACTGGCAAAAGGCACGCAACAGAGTTCGGTCTGCAGTAAAAGACATGGCGCAGGAGCTAATCGAGCTATATTCAAAAAGGAAGCAAATCACGGGCTTCGCTTTTTCACCTGATATTGACATGCAAAATGACTTTGAGCGTCGGTTTGAGTTTGAAGAAACCACTGACCAACTGCGTTGCGTTGAAGAAATAAAATGGGATATGGAAAAACCATACCCCATGGATAGGCTTCTTTGTGGAGATGTCGGGTTTGGCAAAACTGAAGTTGCTTTGAGGGCAGCTTTTAAATGTGTTGCCGACGGCAAGCAATGCGCAATGCTTGTGCCAACCACCATCTTGGCACTTCAGCACTATCAGACAATCCAAAAAAGATTTGAGGGCTTTCCGATTGAAGCGGCAATGCTTTCAAGGTTTTGCACACCTTCACAAATAAATGCAAATTTGAAATCTGTCAAGAGGGGCTCTGTTGATATTGTTGTTGGCACCCACCGCCTTATTTCAAAGGATGTGGCGTTCAATGACCTTGGCCTTATTATTATTGACGAGGAGCAACGCTTCGGTGTCGCTCAAAAGGAGCGCTTAAAGGAGCTTTTCCCTAGCGTCGATGTCTTGACTCTAACTGCAACACCAATACCGAGAACGCTCAACATGGCAATGTCGGGCATAAGAGATATGTCCGTGCTTGAGGAGGCGCCACAAGACAGATACCCTGTTCAAACCTATGTCATTGAGCATAATATGGATGTAATCGCACAGGCAATGACAGCGGAGATACGCCGGGGCGGTCAAGTCTACTATCTTCACAACCGAGTCGAAACAATAGAAAAGACCGCTTCAAATATTAGAGAATTCATGCCTGATGCCACAATAGCAATTGCGCATGGGCAAATGAGCGAGGACGATTTAAGCAACGTTTGGCGCGGACTTCTTGAAGGCGAAATTGACATTCTTGTATGCACTACTATTATAGAAACCGGTGTTGATGTGTCAAATGTCAACACCCTCATTATTGAAAATGCGGATAAAATGGGCCTCGCGCAACTCCACCAAATAAGAGGCAGGGTAGGTCGCTCTCCACGCCGTGCGAGCGCATACCTGACATTTAAACGCGGCAAACAGCTCACCGAAATAGCCGAAAAACGCTTAACGGCTGTTCGAGAATTTACTGAGTTCGGAGCAGGCTTTAAAATTGCCATGCGCGACCTTGAGCTTCGTGGAGCTGGCAATATTTTGGGTGCGCAACAGCACGGAAATATGGATTCTGTTGGATACGACACATACATCAAAATGCTTGCGCAAGCAATCAGTGAAGAAAAGGGAGAGGAAACACTCAAGCCCGAGCGAGAATGCTTAATAGATTTGCCAATTGATGCGCATATTCCCACTGAATATATAGGCAGCATACCTCAAAAGCTTGCGATGTACCGCAGAATTGCAGACATTCGTGGCAAAGAGGATGCACAGGATGTTGTTGATGAGCTAATTGACCGTTTCGGTGAGCCACCTGCAAGCGTCATGGGTCTTATAACGGTGTCTCTGATACGCGCAACCGCAATCAGCCAAGGTGTTTATGAAGTCGGCAAAAAGACTGATAGGCTTCTGCTCTATATCGAGGATTTAAACATGCCAAAAATAACAAAGCTTGCGCGAAAAATGCATGGAAGAATATCTGTTAGAGCAGCGGGCAAACCACACATAGCAATCAAGCTTTTCCCTGGCGAACAACAGCTTAGAATTCTTGAAAAAGCATTTGAGATTATGGCGTCGGTTGAAAAATAAAGTATAATAATACACATGCAAATAGCAGGTTCTGAGTTTCAGAGCCTGCTATTTTTTAATATACAACTGTGTATTCAAAGTGAAAATAAATTTAAAAAATATAGCTCTTAATTGCTACATAATGAATGAGTGGTTTAACTTTTTCTTCTCATTACTTTGGGTCTATCGGATACAAAAAAACTCTTGCCGCAACTGCGACAAGAGTTTTTTGAATCAGTCAAATTATTTAAGTTCAACCTTTGCGCCAACTTCTTCAAGTTTAGCCTTTGCAGCTTCTGCATCCTCTTTGGATACGCCTTCTTTAACAGCCTTAGGAGCGCTGTCAACAAGACCCTTTGCGTCTGCAAGACCAAGGCTTGTAAGCTCGCGGACAGCCTTGATAACCTTGATTTTCTGTGAGCCGACTTCTGCAAGAATAACGTCAAACTCTGTTTGTTCCTCAGCCTCTGCTCCTCCACCGTCTGCGGGAGCTGCAACTGCAACTGCGGCAGCTGCCGATACGCCGAATTCTTCTTCAACAGCCTTAACGAGCTCTGAAAGCTCAAGGACTGAAAGAACTTTAATTTCTTCAATAAGTGCAGCAATTTTTTCTGATGCCATTATAGTTTACCTCCAATTTGTTGTTAATAAATCTAATTTATTTGCTACTTATGCAGCAGGGGTTTCTCCGTCTTTGTCAACAATAGCTTGAATTGCCCTTGCAAACGATGCGATCGGGGCATTGAATACATTGCAGACAGATGCAAGCAACACTTCTCTTGTAGGCAGTTTTGCGAGACTATCGATGGTTTCAACACTTATAACCTTGCCGTCCATAAAACCGCTTTTGACCTTAAATGTTTTGCTTGTCTTTGCATGCTTGGATATTATGCGTGCAGCTGAAACATAATCGTCGGGACTTGTGGCTATTGCGGTTGTTCCCGTAAGAACATCACACAAGTCGTCAAGCCCTACCTCTTTTGAAGCAAGTTTAAGCAACGTGTTTTTGACGACAACATACTTGACGCCGGCTTCACGTAAATCTTTACGAAGTTTAGTGTCGTCAGCAACAGTTATGCCCCTGTAGTCGACAATAACTCCTGAACATGAACCCTTTAAGGTTTCGCTCAACCCTTCAACAATCTGTTTCTTTTGTTCGAGTACCTTCTCACTTGGCAATTGAATTCACCTCCGTATTTGTGCAATAAAGGCTTATTTTATTAAAACTAAAAGCCCTTCCGCTTTACCGCGGAAGGGCATACATACTCTTTTAACGCACTTGGCGTCAAATGTGCATGTGTCTTCCTCGGCAGGCGGTAAAACCATTATGCATAAAATGCACCTGCTGTCTTTGGTAAACAGCTTTGTAATTGTAGCACAGCTTTTAAACTGTGTCAAGCAATTAATAAATGCTTAATCTAAACTAGCTTTGAGGGGTTTGTGCGGATGCCTGGGCCCATTGTTGTTGCAACAACACATGAGCGAATATACTGCCCCTTAATTGTGGTGGGCTTTGCCTTGATAACAGCTCCCAAAAGTGCAGAGAAGTTTTCATTGAGCTTCTCAGCGCCGAAGGATGCTTTGCCTATCGGGCAATGGATAATGTTTGTCTTATCAAGTCTGTATTCGATTTTGCCTGCCTTAGCCTCTGTAACAGCCTTTGCAACATCTGGTGTTACTGTGCCTGCCTTAGGGCTGGGCATAAGACCACGGGGGCCTAAAACCTTACCTAAACGACCGACAAGACCCATCATGTTCGGTGCAGCAACAGCAACATCAAAGTCAAGGAATCCTCCCTGTACCTTTGCAACAAGGTCCTCAGCTCCGACAATGTCAGCGCCCGCCTCTTCTGCGGCCTTTGCTTCGTCACCTTTGGCAAAAACTACGACTTTCACTGTTTTGCCTGTTCCGTTGGGCAAAACAATAGCGCCACGGACTTGTTGGTCCGCATGCCTTGAGTCAACGCCCAATCGAATATGAACCTCAACGGTTTCATCAAATTTAGCAGTTGCTGTTTTTACAGCAATTTCAAGTGCTTCTAAAGGGTCATATAGCATTGCTCTATCAACGAGCTTTGCGTTTTCTACATATTTTTTTCCGTGTTTCATTTCATAATTTCCTCCCAATCGTGTGGTTAAATCGGATTGTTCCTCCCACCCGGGAGCATTAATCTTCGACAGTTACGCCCATGCTACGAGCCGTGCCTGCAATCATTTCCATTGCAGTTTCAACGCTCGCTGCGTTAAGGTCGGGCATCTTCTGTTCGGCAATTTTTCTTATCTGCTCACCGGTGATTGTTGCGACCTTGGTCGTGTTGGGGACGCCTGAACCGCTATCTATGCCACAAGCCTTTTTGATAAGGATTGATGCAGGCGGTGTTTTGGTTACAAAGGTGAAAGAACGGTCAGCATACACTGTGATTACTACTGGAATAATCAGACCGATATCATTCTTTGTACGCTCGTTAAACTCTTTTGTAAATGCCATAATATTAACACCATGCTGACCAAGAGCAAGGCCAACAGGCGGTGCCGGGGTTGCTTTTCCGGCAGGAATTTGCAGCTTTATTAAGCCAACAACCTTTTGTGCCATTATTTCGCACCTCCATTGTAATGTGGTATTTGGCGGGGTAGCCGAAGCTACTCCTCCCACTTGGACCGAAGTCCGTATGCCGCGAGCGGCATACATAATTTAAACGGGAATACCCGTAAATTATCAAAAATAAATTACTCTTTGATTGGCTCAACCTGGTCAAGCCCCAATTCAACAAGTGTTTCTTTGCCAAAAAGTGCTAATACGGTTACTTTGACTATGTCTTTGTCTATGTCAATTTCTTCAACCGTACCTGTAAACCCGTCAAATATTTCGTCAACTATCGTGACAGTATCTCCAACTTCATATTTGACCTCTATACTTCTCTTTTCAACACCCAAGGCAAGCACCTCTTTGTCGGACAAGGGCATTGGTTTCCCTTGAGGGCCAACAAAGCCCGTGACTCCTCTGATGTTTCTGATTGCAAGCCATGTATCGTCAGTTATTGTGGGTCTATGGTCTTTGTCAAATGAAACAGTTATATTAACAAGAACATAACCAGGGAACAGTTTGCGTTCAACCTCGCGCCTTTTTTCATCCTTGCCGACCTCTTCAACTATCTCAGTCGGAATTTTTATATCAAGAATTTGATCTTGAAGCCCTCGGTTTTCAACAACCTTTTCGATATTGACGGCAACTTTGTTTTCGTAACCGGAATAAGTGTGGATTACATACCACCTGGAGTCAATAGACATGTTCTACCTCCAAGTCTAATCAGCCTATTAGTGTAGTTGTTTCTTGAGCATTTGCAATAGTTGTACTCACTTCAGTGACAACATCCTGTGCTAAGTTTTTAAGCCCGCCGATGCCTGAGACTAACCCAAGGTCAATCAAATAAATAATAACTGTAATTATTGCAACAACAACAACGACAACGCCCGTACTTTTTAAAACAGTTTTTGAATCCGGCCAAATAATTTTTTTAACTTCAGCTCTAAAGTCTTTCCAGAATTTGGGGAATGCTTTTAAAAAGCGAGCAAATGTACTGTCTTTTTTTGACTTAGCCTTTGCAGGCTTGTTGTTTTTTGCAGCCTTCTTTACTTTTTCAGCGGCTTCTGATTTTTCTCTTTTTGCCATAACTATTCCTCCCGCTTACTTAGTTTCTTTGTGAAGAGTGTGTTTTTTGCAGAACCTGCAATACTTGTTCATCTCCAGCCTGTCGGGTGTGTTTTTCTTGTTCTTCATAGTATTGTAATTTCGCTGTTTGCACTCCGTGCAAGAAATCGTAATTTTAGCACGCATAACGGCACCTCCATTTGGATTTTTTAAGCCTCCCTCCGGACTATGGCAGGCTTGACCTATATTAAACGCCACAAAAACAGGGTACAAAAAAATAACCCTCCGCCAGAGGTAGATATATATTATCATATGCAAAATTCTATGTCAAGCTTTTTTCATAATTAGTTAGTCTATGCACGGTTTTAACGGGAGCACCGTCAAGCACTCCCGTTTCATTTATCTATATGTTGTTTTTTTTGCGCTTGCGCAAGGTCAGCACGAACACCGCGCTTGCAGCGAAAACGGGCAATGTTCCGACAAGAATTAATATCGTATCACCTGTTTGCGGGTTTGAATTGTCGACTTCTTCAACATTCAAATCCCCTTCGTTTTCATACTGAATTGCCATAACTTTAGGCGTGATTCCATTGTTCGCGTCATCTATTGCCGTTACGAATGTTTTTCGATCAACCTTTTCTTTTACAATTGCAAAGCTGTCAATCCTGTTCGCTGAGCCGTCCTCAACAATGTATGCATCATAATAAAGAATGTTGTCCTCTATGTGATAAGATGCGAATACAGGGTTTTGAGTTTCAACAATCGACTCTGCCTGCGGGAACAACTTGTTGGTCATTTCAGTTTTCTTTGCATTATAGAATTTTACACCGCAGGTTGAGGGGATTGAATAAATCGTGCCCCTGGGTTGCATTTTTGCACTGTATGTTCTGCCGTTGTAAGTAACGTCTTCCTCTTGTGTCTCGACCACTTCATTGTTGTTCATAACACCTGTTCTCATATAAACATGGTCATGCCCTTGAAGAACGACATCAATGCCTAACTCAGGCATAAGCGTGTTCAACTGCTCACGCATATTAATGATTTCCTTGTCATCAAAGTGAGAACCGTTTGAATAGACCGCCTTGTGCAAGGCAAGAATTTTCCACTGTGCATTGCTCGAGTGCGCATCTTGTCTGAGCCAATCTATTTGCTGTTGACTCAATTTATCGTTTTCATCAAAGTCATTTGTGTTTAAAACCATAAAATGAGCATTGTTATAATCAAAAGAATAATAGACTCCGCTTTCAAGACTTTGTCTCGGGATATTTGTGAGCAAAAAGTTTTCTGTTATTGCCGCACCTTTGTTTTCATGGTTACCCGCTGTAGGCATCATAACGGTGTTTAGCAAATCGTCTGACGCTGTATTGAAAAGCCATTTCCATTGGTTCACATTTTTCCCTGCGTCAACCGCGTCGCCCGTATGAACAATAAAATCGCTCTCTGGGAACATATCAAACGCTGTTGAAACAGTTTTTGACCAACCACGCAAATATTGCTTTTCGTTTTGACTTTGTGAGTCCGTCATGTGTAAAAAGGCAAAGCTGTCTGAATTATCGTTGGTTTCAATAACCCCGACATCACTCCACCAGCCTTTCGAGGCATCGCCGATACGGTAGCAATACTTTTCACCCGTTTCAAGCCCCGACAATTTTATCGTATGCCTTATAAGGTTTTCCGTATATGGTAAAAATCCGAAAATGCCTATGTCAACACCGGGGTACTCCCTGTTAACCTGATTGGTATATGCTTGAATGTTATCTCTCGTTGTGGGCACACCTCTAAACTGCGGATTTTCACTGTAAGGCACAATTTCTATATCGGTGCCCGTTACCGAATACTTGGTGTACCAGCTGAAATTTCTATCAGTTTCAGCATTGTCCCCGAATGTTACCGCAACAAGTGACGGAAGTCGATAATCCTCCGCTGTCGGGATAACCTCAACTGGCCCATTATATCTAAGCTTTACAAAATTATCCATCAGTTCGCCTGGATTGTCGTCAATCATAAAGCTTCCTGCCAGTTCGGCCATGGTTATTCCGATGCTTTCAAGCTGACTGTATGTTAAATATTCGTCCATATAGTGGTCAAGGATATCGTGAATGCTTGAATAGGGAAGAACCCCAAGCCTGAACACAAAATCAATAAGGTTTCTAAAGCTCTTATCTCCGCCGAGTGCTATATTCAGCAGAAAGTCAAGTAAAGAACCAATTGTCCTTTTTGTCAATTTGTTGACGAAAATTGAACTTAATTCTATTTGAAGTGTAGATAGAATATCATTTTGCAATACATCATCAATTATTATTTCTATCAAAACATCAACAATGCTTTGCACAACATCGCCGTTTTCAAGGTTATAAAGTACAGATTTGGCAAACTCGTCGTCGCTTATATCTTCATCACCCTCAGCATAATAAGCAATCATTGTCATGCCAAAATCTTCTAAGGTTCCACATTTGTTCGGGTCACCGAAACCTATGGTATCAATAAACTTTGTGCACGGAACATCAGAAACTCTTATGCTCAACAGCTTATCAATCGCAAGGTTTGCAAGCTGCACTACCCTTTCGGGCTGTTGAATATAATTTTCGTCTATCTGGTTCGCCAAAGCATTGACAAAGCTCATAAGGTTTTTGTATGTAAAAATATCAATGTTTCCAATTTTTAGTCCCTCGCCGAGCAAATCCGAAAAAACTTTTTCAAGGTCTAAACCCATGTCTGATATTTGCGCAATTAAACCACCGTTTTCGTTTATATCGCCAAATAAGTTGTAGATAATATCTGCAACCATATCCTTGCCAAACTGATTTATCCCTTCATGCCCATAAGTTTGACCAAAGGAGTGAGTGTATTTATAGGGTTTTTCATACACGATATCTCCTACAACAACATTTTCCTCACAGTCGACATCAAATGTTTCAATGTCTGCCGTGAATCCATCAGCATCTTCTTCAAACAAAACCTCTTTAAAAGTGTTCGGGTAACCCGCAAGACTTGCTGTGCTTATGTCGTAAAGCACCTCACCATTATCAGAAACATGGCTACATACATCACTCATATGGATATGCCCTGTGAAAACATAATGCATGCCTGCGTCTGCAAGTGTTTCGCTCACTTCAAGCCAGTTGTCAATTGTAAAACCCTGCAAAAGTGCTTTTTGGATTCCATAGTGGGGGGATGCGCTATGGTGCATCATGCCGATTACTTCCTCGCCGCATCTCTCAGCGTCTTCAATTTCGGAAATAACCCATTGCATAAGGCCCTCGCTCATGTTGCCACCCGTTTCGTGGCTATCCATGCCACTTTCGGTTGCATCAGCACTGTATTTGCACACATCCATCGCAATAAGCCTGTATCCACCGTCAAGCCTTGAGGAATACGAAAGCATGCCTGACTTTTCACCCTCGGGAGGAGTATATGTGTTATAAGAATGGTCATAGCCAAGATTTTTATAGATATCAAGCCATTGCTCGGGGGTAGTGATTTTTGCATTCTCCTTATATCCGTTTTCAAAAGTCACCGCTTTATGGCAATTCAAGTCATGGTTGCCGTTGATGACAAACACTTCTATGCCCGTTTCTTGCTCAAACTGCTCAAGCCTCTGAGCAAGTTCAACATGAGCCTGATACTGCCCGTCTTTTGTAATATCACCAGGTATAAAAAGGTATTTCATGCCGTTTTGCTGAGCATGTATTTTAATTGCATCGAGAGCCGTGTTCAACAGGCTTTCGCTCTCGCCTATCTGATCTGTTGAAAGGTTGCTATAATCCAAAAACGCCTGACAATTGCCGCCCGTAAGCGATTGAGGGAAATAGTGAATGTCGGATATAACCCCGACTTGTAGCGGGTCACTTATTTGTGTTGCTATCGCAATAAATGCCCCTGCAGGGAACACTGCAAACAAAAGCGTGAGCGACAATATGACAGCAGTGACTTTCTTTACAATTCTTTTGTGTAACAATTTGGTACCCCCCATTTTTATAA
>DASRNM010000150.1:0-3602 GCA_035647435.1 Clostridia bacterium | reverse complement strand
ATATCTACCCTGCTTGTTTTTCAAATAACTTTTATTCAAGGGTTTTCAGCAAGCGCTGAAGAGGGCAATGCGCCCTATACCGTTGAGGTTTATAAGCTTGATATTTATGACGAATACCAGCTTGACTGCGAAGAAGAGTTTTGGGCACAGGGGAATACATATGTTGAAATTTTGCCCACTGAATATGAGGGCGAAGGCTTTACTTTTAATGAATTTATAAGCACAACATATTTGAGCATTGAGCCGACGGGAGAAACGGTCTTTAGGCTTTATTTTGACAGAAACGAATATACAATAAGATTTATTATTGATGAGGTCGTTGAAGAATACCTTCTTTATTATGAGGCTCCGATTAACCTTGCTGTTAACCCAACACCTCCCGAGGGTTACAGATTTTTGGGTTGGTACACAGAAATTCCTGAAACAATGCCTGCCAAGAATGTAAACATTCAAGGTGCATGGCTTATCAATGACTATCCTTTGACATTTATGGGATATGATGATGAATACGATTCTTACACACTAACTTATGGTGCAACTATTATCCCACCCGCGCAACCGCCGACCAAGGCTGGATATGCTTTTGCCGGTTGGGGGGATTATCCCGAAACAATGCCTGCACATAGTGTGACGGTTGAGTCTCTTTGGAATGCCAACAGCTATAAAATGACATTCTACCTTAACGGGAGCGAATATGAGGTCATTGAGGCGCAACATGGCTCACAGGTGACTGCGCCGACGGTTGAGGTTGAAGACAATTATGTTTTTAGTGGCTGGACACCTGTTGTGCCAACAACTATGCCTGTACAGGATACGAATTATTACGGTACATACGGACTTGAGGAGTTTTTAATAACACTCCCCGTGAGCGCAGGTTATGTTGCTTCGCCTCTTGAACCCGGTGTAATAACAGCTTCATTTGGAGGCAGTTATTCATTTTCGGTAGCTCTTGATGAAGCGTATGATGACTCCCAAATACAAGTTTTTGCAAACTCGAACGAATTGACAGCTATAAATGGCGTTTACACTGTTGAAAACATAACTCAAAACATTGATATAACCGTCACGGGTGTTACAGTTAACATGTACACTGTAACCTTTAAAAACGAAGGCTATGACGATATCTCATATGATGTAGCGCACGGTGAATATTTGTCAGAAACTCCACAATTGCCCGAAAAAAGTGGATTTAATATAAACTTTGCCCACTGGAGCATTGATTTGATTGGCAAGCCTATCTTTAAAGACACGGTAGTTATAGCGACTTATCCTGCCTCGAGATACATTGAATTCATTGTTGCAGGCAACGGCGCAGTTAATTACGACACTACAAGAATTACACAGTACGAAAGCATAGAGATTGCTGCAGGACACAAAGTAACTGCGAGTGCAGAGGGGATAAATTCAACATTTCTCTATTGGGTTAACGTATCTACAAATAAAATAGTATGCTATGATTTGAACTTTACATTTACTGTTGGAGCAAACATGTCATATAAGGCAGTGTTTAGCCCAAACATTTTAAACGGTAAGACTGTCACATACCTTAACAATGCGCAAGGCATAATATTCAGTGAATTTGTTATGCCGGGTGGCGAGTATGAGATTCCGTCAGCATCCATTCTTGAAGGGTTTGACTTTATTGACTGGGATAAGACCTATGAGCAAGTGATGGCATCGTCAAATAATGAGGTTGTTTCTCCGATCTATCAAGTTCAACCTGATGTTAAGTTTGTTACAATCACCAATGAAGGCGGCGTTACAGGCGCAGGCGCATATGATGCATATACAGTTGCGAGAATTGCTGCATACGGTAGAGATTTCTCATACTGGATTGACGGTAATGGGGAGATAGTCAGTTACTATGCAAGCTACAATTTCTATATTAACTATGACATCGAACTAACGGCTGTATATAACGAGCAATTGCCTCAAAGACGAGTTGCAACAAGAATTACAACATATACACAGAACTTTGACAACAGCAAGTTGACATTCTTTGCAGAGAGGAGCATATTCTCCGACCTTGATTTGATTCAGCACGGTATAATGCTCACAAAGGTTGAAGCTATTGGCTCCGATGAAACAAGATTTGTAATTGACCCGATAATCGAAGACGGCGAGCATATCATTGTGGGAACAGGTAATAACAACAACGAGAACGGTGTGTATTCGCTGACAAAAGGCAAGTGGGATTATGAAAATGACACTTGGTACGCCCGCTCATATGCGATTGTTGAGGATTCAAACGGAGTTCAGACAACGCATTACAGCTCAATCGAATGTGTTCCAGCCTCTCCTGCACCATAATGAATAATTGATAATTTTAAAGGGCAGTGCGTTAGCGCTGCCCTTTGTTTTTTATGTCTGTACTGCTACAAAACAAAAAACAGGCAACCCTTTAAGGCTGCCTGTTTTTAATTTGAATTGTCTATGAAGCCTTTAGATATAAACCAGAGTCTTCTACTACAGGGATTTCATAAGGGAAATTATTTGCAGGGCAACCCATTGCAATTGCGGTGTACCTTGCAAAATCAATGTTTTTAATAACATCACCATTGTTTATAATATTGTCGGAACCATATATTATAAAAGGAACATCGGCACTTGAATGTGAACCGGAGGTGAAAACATACTTTTCGCCATCAAAGGTTATTGCTCCTGTTTCGTGGTCTGCGGTGATCATAACAAGAGTGTTGCCGTCTTCTTGAGCAAACTCCACTGCTGCCCTGATTGCTCTATCGAATTCATATACGCACTCAACCGTTTGACTTAAAGCATTTGCGTGAGAGTGCTTGTCAATATGGGCACCTTCGACCATAAGGAAAAAGCCATTTTCGTTGTCGAGCAATTCGAGTGCCTTAATTGTCATCTCTGTAAGTGTAGGTGTGTCAGAATCGTTTTCCGCCTTCCATAGATCATCGCCGTAAAATTGACCAAATATTTTTTGACCCGCTTGAAGACTGTCTAATTCAGTTTTTGTTGTTACGTATTCATAACCTCTTGAATTACATATTTCTTCGTTGAGCTTCCCGCAATCACTGCCTAATATTAAATCAATTCCTGAATTAATCTGTTGCATTGCGATATGTGCGGTGTTTCCTCTGCTGTATGTGTGTGCCGAATACGCTGCCGGAGTTGCTCCTGTGTTAGAATCTGTTGTGACAATGCCAGTCATTTTACCGGCAGAAATCGCATATTCTGTTACGCTTTGTGGATAGCTCCTAAAAGCAAAGGTATCACTCGGATAAACGCCTAAACAACCATTGTTTGTCCGAACTCCACAGGACAAAGCAGTTCCGCTTGCGGCACTGTCAGTAACCTTGTCACTAAAAGAGCGAGTTTCTTGTCGACCTCTTATTGGCAGGGTTTCCATGAAAAGGTCAATGCCCTGTTCTTGCTTTGCGATTTCAAGATGATTTTCGCCCATTCCGTCACCGATAAGGACAATAACATTGTCAAAAGTTTCAATGTTACCTACCGGTTCAACGAATGACACAAATAAATTAAAGATCAAGCTTAAAGCAGAAATAACCGCAATGACAACTTTAAAAATATTTGTGCCTCTGAAAAAATTAAACATTGTGTTAGCCATAATATCC
>DASRNM010000149.1:0-11081 GCA_035647435.1 Clostridia bacterium | reverse complement strand
TTTTAAATTATCATCAAAAATTTTATTGAAAATGCTTTTGCTATGTGATATAATTTTTGACAGTGCTAAAATAAAATATACTTTAAAACCGTTTTAAAATGCGGTATTAACAAGGAGGAAACATTTTGAAAGCCTATAACGCTGAAAACATTAGAAACATCGCTATTGCCGGTCACGGTGGCAGAGGAAAAACAACTCTCGCGGAAGCGATGCTCTATATTGCAAAAGCAACCGAAAGATTGGGTAGAGTTACAGACGGAAACACGATACTTGACTTTGATGCCGAAGAAAAAAGACGCAAGACTTCGGTTTCAACCGCAGTTGCAGCACTTGAATGGAAAGGCGCGAAGGTCAACATTATTGACACTCCCGGTCTTTTTGACTTTGCCGGCGGTCTCAGTGAGGGTATTCGGGCGGCGGAAAGTGTACTTATCGTAGTAGCGGCGGGCTCCGGTTTTGATGTCGGCGCTGAAAAAGCTGTTAAAGCTGCTAACGATAGGGGAATTGCAAAAATGTTTGCGGTAACCCGTTGTGATGCCGAACACACAGACTTCTATAAAACCTTTGATGCAATAAAAGAAGAGCTTGGTAGCGTCGTTTGTCCTGTTATTGTGCCATTGATGGAGGGCGACGAGGTTAAGGCTTATGTTAACCTTGCTTCACAGAAGGCATTTGAATATAACGAAGGCATCGCAAAAGAAATCGAGATGCCGTCATCCGCACAGATAGATGAAATGAATTCAATTTTACAAGAGGCGATAGCCTCCGTTGACGATGACCTTATGGAAAAATTCTTTGAAGGTGAAGAATTTACCCGTGAAGAAGCTATTAAAGGTCTCAATATGGGCATAAACGAAGGCTCAATAATCCCTGTTTATGCTTGCTCGGGCTACAACGCCGATGCAGTGGATATACTTCTTGACGAGCTTGTTTATGCTTCGCCCAAGGCATCTAACCATGCAGGCGAAAAAGTTGGCGACAAGGAGATTCCATGCGACGAAAACGGTCCCCTTGCAGCTATCTGTTTCAAAACTGTTGCTGACCCATTTGTTGGCAGAATGTCATATTTTAAAGTAATTTCCGGAAAAATCACCTCCGATGTGCCCGCATTCAATGCAAGAACAGGCGAAAGTGAGCGCATGGGCAAAATGGTTTTTGTTAAGGGTTCAAAACAAGAAGAAGCGAAATACATCCCTGCAGGCGACATCGGGGTTGTTACAAAGCTTTCGGGTATAAACACGGGCGACACATTGTGTGACCCCAAAAATGTTATTGAGCTTGAAGGCGTTAAATTCCCGGCACCTTGCCTCTCAATGGCAGTTAAGTCACGCAAAAAGGGTGAGGAAGACAAAATAGTTGCAGGCCTATTAAGGCTTGCTGAGGAAGACCCCACAATAAAATTTGAATCGAACCCAGAAACCAGAGAACAAGTTCTTTCTGGTTTGGGTGAGCAACATCTCGACGTTATCGCATCAAAGCTTAAATCAAAGTTCGGTGTTGAGATTGACCTTGAAATTCCTAAGGTAGCGTACAGAGAAACTATCCGTAAAAAGGTCGAGGTTCAGGGCCGTCATAAGAAACAGTCAGGTGGCCACGGTCAGTTTGGCGATGTTTACATCCGTTTTGAGCCGAGCGATAGCGAGGATTTGGAGTTCTGTGAAGAAGTCGTAGGTGGCTCCGTACCTAAGCAGTATTTCCCAGCAGTTGAAAAGGGCTTGCGTGAAAGTGTAGCAAAGGGAGTAATTGCAGGCTACCCGATGGTTGGCCTTAAAGCCACACTGTACTTCGGTTCTTATCACCCTGTTGATTCATCTGAAATGGCATTTAAAACCGCCGCTTCAATCGCTTTCAAAAACGGTATCCCTAAGGCGCAGCCGACAATACTTGAACCAATCGGCACTTTAGAAGCATATATGCCGGACGATAACCTTGGCGATATCATGGGCGATATCACAAAAAGACGAGGCAGAGTTCTTGGAATGGGTGCCGCAGATGAGCCTAAGATGCAAAAGATAGAGGCAGAGGTTCCAATGGCGGAGATGGGTGATTTCTCAACTGTTCTTCGTTCCGTATCTGCTGGCAGAGGGTATTTCTCACTTGAATTTGCAAGGTATGAGGATGCACCTGCAAATGTTGCTCAGAAGGTTATCGAAGATGCAAATGCAGAGACTGAAGAATAAATAATATTCAGAATCATCTTACACGGCTTGTTATCATTTTTGATAACAAGCCGGTTTTTGCATATAATTGACATGTATTTTACAGTTTTTACTATGTTAACAAAGAGTTTACAATTATTATATTGACAAATTACAACATCAAATGTATCATAATTAGCAGAGTTAGCACTCAGGCATCAAGAGTGCTAATGAGATGTAGGTGGTGAGTGGCATGGATTTAACACAAAGGCGGCGAATAATTCTTGCCGCTATAATTGAACAGCATGTAAAGACGGGTGAACCTGTCGGTTCAAAGAGTTTGCTTGATGTTCTTGAGATGTCTTTATCATCGGCGACCGTTCGCAACGAAATGGCGGAGCTTGTTGAGCGAGGTTATCTTGAACAACCGCATCCTTCTGCAGGCAGAGTTCCTTCTCATAAGGGTTACAGGTATTATATTGACCATTTAATGGGCACTAAAGGCCTTGACGAGGCACAAAGGCAAAGGATTGAACAGTGCCTCCCAAAGAACTCTCACGAGCCGTCAAGGGTGCTCGAGCAGGCGAGCGAGGCATTAGCTGCAATTACCAACTGTGCTGCGGTTTCAACAACACCTGCGTGTGAAGGTGTTGTTATAAAAAGAATTGAAATGATACCAGTGGGCACAAGAACGGCAATGATAGTTTTGCTTACATCAACGGGTATACTTAAAAGTGAGGTTTGCAGAGCCGACGGCGATTTAACTCCTTCGGTGTGTGAGGCTTTTTATAATATAGTTTCCTCTGCCTTGGTTGGAAGAAGAGTTGATGATGTGAGCATAGCATTTTTACAAACTATTGCTGCAAATGTATCCGCAGAGTTTTTGACTCTCCTCCCGTTGCTTGCAGGGGTTGCTGACTTGGCGGGTGCGGCGTCTCAAGCAGATGTCATGCTTGAAGGGCAGTCGAATTTATTTAATTACAGGGAGCTTGGAGAGAACGCACTGGAGCTTATGGAGTTTTTGAAGGGCGACGGGCATTTGTCAAGGCTATTAAGCTCGACTAAACCAGGATTAGATATAAAAATAGGTTCAGAGAACGAATATAGACAGCTGAAGAACTCAAGCCTGATTGTCGCACGGTACAGTATTAAGGGGTACGATGGAGGAGCGATAGGCCTCATCGGCCCGACAAGGCTTGATTATGCCGCACTGATACCGAGTGTTAAATATTTGACGGAATTGGTGGGCGAAATCTTGACACAGGCTTTAGAGGAATAATATATAATCTTAAAACGGAGGTCATAAAATGGCTAAGAAAAACAGGGACGAAGCGGCGGCCCCCGAAACATTAAATGAGACAAAAATCTCTGAGGAGACTCAAGACACGCAAGAGGAAAGCGATCAAAACAACGTTAAAAACTTTAAATCTGTTAAGGGAAACAGTAAAAAGTTGATTGGTGAAAATGAGCAGCTTAAAGGTGAGCTCAATGATAAAAATGAGAAGCTTTTAAGGCTTGCGGCGGAATATGACAATTTCCGCAAACGTACGGCACGAGAAAAAGAAGAAATATATAGTTGTTCAAAGGTTTCAATTATTAATGAAATTTTACCGGTTATTGATAATTTTGAAAGAGCTGCGGAAAACAGTGAGAAGGGTTTTGAAGAATACAAAAAGGGCATCGAAATGATTTTTGAGCAGCTTATGGAAATCCTTAAAAAAATGGGAGTCGATTCCTTTGGGCAGGTCGGCGACACTTTTGACCCTAATATGCACAGCGCAGTTATGCACACTGAAGACAAATCCTTTAAAGAAAGCACAGTATGTGAGGTTTTTGCTAAAGGATATAAGCTCGGAGAAAAGATTATTCGCTTTGCTGTTGTAAAGGTTGCTAATTAGTCGAAAGACTATTTTATATAATAAAGATTCAATTTATAAAGATTAATTTTAGGAGGAAATAATATGGCAAAAGTAATTGGTATTGATTTAGGCACAACGAACTCATGTATTGCGGTTATAGAAGGTGGAGAGCCTATTGTTATCACAAACGCTGAGGGAGCAAGAACTACACCGTCGATTGTTGCATTCGGCAAAACGGGCGAGAGAATGGTTGGTCAGGTTGCAAAGAGGCAGGCAATAACGAACCCCGAGCGCACCGTTGCTTCCATAAAGAGGCAGATGGGTTCTGAATATAAGGTTACAATTGATAGCAAAAAATTTACCCCCCAGGAGATCTCAGCAATGATTCTTCAAAAGCTCAAGGCGGACGCAGAGGCATACCTTGGCGAAAAGGTTACACAGGCGGTTATAACCGTTCCTGCATATTTTACAGACTCACAGCGTCAGGCAACAAAGGACGCAGGAAGAATTGCGGGTCTTGAAGTAAAAAGAATTATAAACGAGCCGACAGCGGCGGCCCTTGCCTATGGTATAGATAAAGAGGAAGACCAAAAGGTTATGGTTTATGACCTTGGCGGTGGAACATTTGATGTTTCTGTAATTGAAATGGGCGACGGGGTTCAAGAAGTTCTTTCAACAGCAGGCAACAATAAACTCGGTGGCGATGACTTTGACCAGAGAGTTATTAATTGGCTTGCAGATGAGTTCAAGAAAGAAAATGGAATTGACCTTCGTGGCGACAAAATGGCAATGCAACGCTTGAAGGAAGCTGCAGAAAAAGCAAAGATTGAGCTTTCAGGCGTGACAACCTCCACAGTCAGCCTTCCCTTCATTACCGCAGACGCATCCGGCCCGAGGCACCTTGAAACTACTCTAACAAGAGCAAAGTTCAATGAGTTGACCTCCGACCTTGTTGAAAAATCAATGGGTCCTGTTCGTCAGGCTGTTTCGGATAGTGGGTTAAAGGTTACGGAAATTGACAAAGTGCTAATGGTAGGCGGTTCAAGCCGTATCCCTGCAGTTCAAGACGCTGTTAAAAAATACATGGGCAAAGACCCCTTCAAAGGCATAAATCCTGACGAGTGCGTGGCAATCGGCGCTTCAATTCAAGGCGGCGTTCTTGGCGGAGATGTTAAAGGTTTGCTGCTCCTTGATGTTACCCCACTTTCATTGGGTATTGAAACAATGGGTGGTATTAACACCAAAATCATTGAAAGAAACACAACAATCCCAGTAAAGAAGAGTCAAATATTCTCAACTGCCGCAGACAATCAGCCCTCTGTTGAAGTTCATGTTCTTCAAGGAGAGCGTGAGTTTGCAAAAGATAATAAAACACTTGGTGTTTTCCATCTTGATGGTATTTTGCCAGCACGCAGAGGCATTCCGCAGATTGAGGTCACATTCGATATAGATGCCAACGGCATCGTTCATGTTTCCGCAAAGGATTTGGGAACAAATAAAGAGCAGTCGATTTCAATCACCTCTACAACCAACATGAGTAAAGAAGACATTGAAAAGGCGGTTCAGGAAGCTGAGCAGTATGCACAGGAGGATAAGGAGCACCGCGAAGAGGTTGACGCAAGAAATGCTGCCGACCAGATGGTTTATCAGAGTGAAAAGCTAGTCGCTGAAGAGGGCGACAAGTTCTCCGATGAAGAAAAGTCAGAGCTGAACGAAAAAATCGAATCCCTTAAAGAAGCACTCAAGGGCGAGGATATCAACCTTATAAAATCTCGTCAAGAGGAATTGACGCAAAAGTTCTACGAGGTTTCCGAAAAACTCTATAAGGCTGCACAGGAGGAGGCAGCAGCGGCACAAGGCGATGCTGCAGAGGCTGCAGACGCAGGAGACGGAGAAAACTATCAGCAGGCTGATTACACTGATGTGCCTGAAGATGAACAATAAACTTAACTCCATTTAAAAAGTGACGGACTGTTGATGAATTGCAATTCCAAAGATTTGCCATCGACAGTCCGCCTTTTGAAGCAAATTATTTAAATAAATAAAAAAAGTTTAGAAAAGCATTTAAAAATTGCATAGGCTTTGATATAATGGTATTAAAGCCTTGCGTTTGGCTTTACATTTTTTAGCAAAGGAGCCGTTTAGCTTGGCTGAAAGTAAAAGAGATTATTATGATATACTCGGCGTTTCAAAAGATTCGTCAGAGGAAGAGATAAAAAAGGCATACAGGGTGCAGGCAAAAAAGTTTCACCCCGATTTAAACCCAGACGATAAAACTTCAGAGCAAAAGTTTAAAGAAGCAAATGAGGCATATGAGGTCTTGTCTGACCCGAAAAAGAAGGCAAAGTATGACCAATTCGGCCATGCAGGCGTTGACCCGAATTTTGGAGCGGGTGGCGGTGCCGGTGGTTTTGGAGGATTTGATTTTGATGTCGATTTGGGCGATATATTCGGCAGCTTTTTCGGTGGTGGATTTGGTGGCAGGAGTGTAAATCCAAACGCACCTCGCAGAGGTGAAGATCTTCAAGCAAGGGTGACAATATCGTTTGAAGAAGCTGCTAAAGGCACGGAAAGGACTGTCAATTTCACGAGAGTTGAGTTTTGCTCCGAGTGCAGCGGAACAGGAGCGGCAAAGGGTAGCAAAGCACACACGTGCTCTGAATGTGGCGGCACAGGCCATGTTAATGTTCAGCAAAGAACGCCTTTTGGAGTTATTTCTACCTCAAAAACCTGCCCAAAATGTGGCGGAAAGGGTAAAACAATAACAAAACCGTGCTCAAAATGCCAAGGGGGCAGAGTGTCAAAAAAGGTTCAGGTAGAGGTTGAAATTCCTGCTGGAATAGATGACGGGCAGGTCATAAACATGCGTGGCGAGGGGAATAAAGGTGCAAATGAAGGCCCTTCGGGCAATTTGCACATTGCTGTTTTGGTGCGCCCACATCCGTTTTTTGAGAGAGACGGTTACAATGTCTGGTGCGAAGTTACAGTATCCTTTATGCAAGCCGCATTGGGTGACACCCTTATGGTGCCAACACTCGACGGTAAGGTTAAATATGATTTACCTGCCGGTACTCAGCCGGGAACTATATTTGTCTTGAAAAGCAGAGGAATACAAAACCTCAACAGCAGAGGGAAAGGTGACCAGCTTATTAGAATCATAGTCGAAGTTCCAAAACAATTGAGCAGTCGCCAAAAAGAATTGATAAAACAATTGGACCAGGAGTTTGGGAACAATAACGAAAATGATGCAAACCCCTCAAATGACGACGACGAGAGAAAAGGTTTTTTCGGTAAGAAAAAGAAGTAATCAGCGTTATTAGATTTTATGGAGGTGGGAGGAGTGTCAAACTATTTTCTGTTTATATTTGCCGGCTTTATTTCGGGTTCTATAATGTATAGTTACTTGATTGCGAAAATATTTTATGATGTCGATATTATCGAACAGGGTGAGGATCATAACCCAGGCACTACAAATGTAATGAGATGCGTGAGTGTCAAGCTAGGCATATTATGCATGATTTTGGATGTTCTAAAAGGTATGGTTCCGGTTTTGATTGCACTAAGATTTCTTGACACACAAAACAAATTGTTCGCAATTGTCATTGCGGCACCGGTTTTGGGGCATGCATTTTCTCCGTTTCTTAAATTCCGAGGTGGTAAGGCTATCGCATCAACGTTTGGTGTGTTTTTAGGTCTTTCAACTTTAGAGTGCCCAATAGTTTTGTTGCTGGCTTTGCCGATGGCTTTTTTCAGCGCTGTAATGGTTATTAAGCCTGATTCGCTCAGAGTGATAATATCCATGGTAACCTTTGCTGCAATTGGCATGGCTTTGCCGATGGTTCCGCCATCATATGCATTGAGTGCGGTTATTATAACCGCAACAGTTGTGTTCAAACATATTATTAATTTTGGTGACGAAAAGGCAAGTTTCAAACTATTTTTCATTAAAAAGTAAAGGTTGTTTATGAAGTATAATACAGTGATTTTTGACATGGATGGAACAATTCTTGATACTCTTGAGGATTTGCACGGCAGTGTAAATTATGCTCTTAAAAGAATGGGGTTTCCTGAAAGAAGCTTAGCAGAAATAAGAAGCTTTTTAGGCGATGGTATTGTTATGACTGTTAAACGAAGCGTTCCCAAAGATTCAGATGAAGAAATGATAAAAAAATGTGTAGAGCTTTTTAGAGCACATTATGCAAACAATATGAACAACAAAACCAAACCATACGAAGGTATTCTTGATTTAATAACACGCTTGAGACAAAAGGGAATTAAAACCGCCGTTGTTTCAAATAAAAGTGAATATGCCGTAGTGGAGCTTTGTGAGAAAATGTTTTTTGGGCTTTTTGATGTTATTGTCGGTCAGACCGAAGACAGAAAACCAAAGCCCGAGCCCGACGGTGTAATTTATGCAATTGAAAGATTGGGCGTTGGCAAAGATGAAGTGATTTTTGTGGGCGATTCCGATGTTGATGTGCTCACAGCGCAAAACGCAGGTTTGAGCTGTGTTGGTGTCACATGGGGGTTTAGGGATAGAGAGGTACTCGAAAGAATGAAGGCGGATTTTATTATCGACGCCCCTTTTGAGCTACTTGAAATTGCTTTCGGTTGATTAAGAAGAAGTGATTTAAATTTAATAAAGGATTTGTGAAGTCGAAAAATGACAAGTTTAAGAGATTTGCAAATGACAGAGTTTGAAATATTGTGCAAGCTTGACAGTGTTTGCAAGAAAAATAGAATTAGTTATTCTCTTGCCTTCGGTTCGGCTCTCGGTGCCGTAAGGCACGACGGTTTTATCCCTTGGGACGATGATATAGATGTTATGATGGGGCATAAGGATTATAAAAAACTCCTAAAACTCAAGAAAAATGAGCTTGGCAATTTCTTTTTATCCTCCTACAAAACTGAAAAAGAATTTCCTATGCCGTTTACAAAGCTACGCAAAAACAACACAAAAATGGAAGAGAGCTGCATCAGATTTTTGAATATCCATACTGGTGTGTGGGTTGATATTTTCCCATTTACATATGCTGCAAAAGGCAGTGCTTTGAAAAAAGCTCAGTCATATTTGCTCGGAATATATTGCACTTTGCATTACAAATATTTAAACAAACATAAAATGGAAAACAACGATGAGATTGTTTTGAATTCTAAATTATGTAAGGTTACTAATGCGTTACCAGATTGGTTGATTAAACCGCTTAAAACTTTGTTTTTTAATCTCGCATGCTTTGTAGGCACAAGAAAATCAGGTATAATGATCCAAATGGACGAGCCGAATAACAATAAAAAGATTATTGATATTGACTCTATTGAAAATACAGTTTTGCATAAATTTGAGTTGGGAGAGTTTCCAATCCCACTCAACTATGATAAATACCTTAAAAAGCTCTACGGTGATTATATGGTGCCTGTTAAGTCGCACATACACGTAAACCTAGAAAAAGTTGAACTTTAATTAATCAGCGTAGTTATTTCGGGTTAAATCATACAAGAGTTACTTGAAGGCGCTACTACAATCTGCAGACAAGCGATTTGTCCAAAATACGCGTTAAGAATCTTAATATCATGATATTTGGGGTTTCAAACAATGGCTAGCTTTAATTGGCTATGTTTTGCATAATATGTTAAACAAACCAATATCTTTTTAACAAAGTGCCTTGTATTTATTTCTTAAACATGATACTATTATTTGTAATTATAACTGTACAATTTTCTTTATTATAGTTTTGGGGAGGATGCTGAGAATGGCTTTTGCGATAGATAATGAATACGAGAGTGTTGTTCAAATAAAAGTAATAGGTGTTGGCGGCGGTGGCGGCAATGCCGTTAATAGAATGGTAAAAAACGGTGTAATGGGTGCGGAATTTATTGCTGTTAACACGGACAAGCATATTCTCCTTTGTTCCCAGGCTACACATAAATTGCAGATTGGCGAAAAAACTACAAGAGGCCAGGGGGCTGGTGGCAAGCCGGAGGTTGGTGCAAAGGCCGCTGAAGAAAGCCAAGAGGCTGTTGCTGATGCTTTAAAGGGAACCGACATGGTGTTTGTTACCGCCGGCATGGGTGGCGGCACAGGCACAGGTGCTGCACCGCTGATTGCTAAAATAGCAAAAGATATGGGCATTTTAACTATCGGTGTTGTTACAAAACCTTTTAAATTTGAAGGCAAGAGAAGAATGTCACAGGCTCAGAAGGGTATTGAAAACCTTGCTGAGAATGTAGACAGCCTTATTGTTATCCCCAACGACAGACTTCGCATGATAACTGATCAACGCTTAACAATGGCGCAAGCGTTTGCAATGGCAGACGAGGTGCTTTTGCAAGGTGTAAAAAGTATTTCAGAGCTTATAAACATTCCCGGCTACATAAACCTTGATTTTGCGGATGTAACAAGCGTGATGAAGGATGCAGGCTTTGCTCACATGGGAGTTGGGCGTTCTTCGGGCAAAGAAAAAGCACTTGAGGCGGCAAAAGCTGCGGTTACAAGCCCATTGCTTGAAACAAAAATTGATGGGGCAAAGGGCGTAATTGTTAGCATTACAGCCTCGGAAGACATTGATTTGAATGATGTTGATATAGCGACTGATTACATCAGAGAGCAAACGGATGTTGATGCAGATGTTAACTTTGGTTTTGCTTTTGACTCTGACCTTGATGATGAAATGGTCATAACTGTTGTTGCAACAGGTTTGAGTGATGAAAAAATGGCAATTGCTGAATTTGCTGACAGTGGGGCTCCAAAATCAGTTTCAAACGTTATCCCCGATGATTCGCTTTTCAAAACAGGCTTATCTTCACGAGATGACAGACTTAATGATGATTTAGTTAATCAATCTGGCGAGCGGCCTCCTATTCCTTGGGACGAGCCTATTGCTCCACCTCATCGCGAGGCACAAAACAAAGACCTTGAAAAAAAGAAAACTATTGATGATGATGATGACCTCGACGATGTTTTTCATGTGTTTTTTGATAAAGTTGGTAGAAAAAATAAGGATAAGAAATAGGTTGAACAAATATAAAGCACTTCTTCACATGAAGAAGTGCTTTTTTGATGCAATAAATATATCGATATTTTCTC
>DASRNM010000148.1:0-8290 GCA_035647435.1 Clostridia bacterium | reverse complement strand
ACCGCAAACACTAAACGGCATAATAAGCAGCCTTTTCTATTTTGGGCATGGCGATATTTTTGAAGCGAAAATATGCAGCCGCAACCTTGAATCTCACATGGAGAAACAGTTTAGTATAGTTGTTAAAATTAAAGACAATAGAGCATAGTTTACTCTTTACAGAAAACCCCTTTCCAAAAACAATATTAAAAATGGCGGTGAATAGAATGTGTAATGCGATAAAAAAATACAAAACAAATTACAGCCGCACAAAGAAAAAGAAACAAAAAGATATAACACAAAATCAAAATAAACCTTTGGCAAATCATAAAACTGAAATCGCCCCCACCTCACAAAGTAAAAAAGATAACCTTAAATGGATAGATGAACTTGAATTGATTGACATAATATTTGATGATTAGATAGAAAAGCAGCCCGTCACCGTTTGGTGATAGGCTGTGTTTCTTTGATTTTTATCTGTTTACAGATTAGATTATTTTGCTCTCTTTTCCGCTATTGCCGCCTGTGTTGCTATCAATATATGGAGAAAATCAAAGCATAATAACAAAGGGCAAATCAGTTAAGATTTGCCCTTTTTCAAGCCAATTAGAACATAATATTTACTGTTAAATCATTCCAATTATATATTCTTTTTCTGCTTGATATTTTGTATAAATATTTTTTTGCATCATCTAATGTTATTACGAATGATGTGAGCAGTTCTTGTTCTTCATAATCTTTTTCACCTTGTTTTCCAACTCGTAAATACCATGTGAAAGTATTTTTGTCAACGGCGATTTTTTTGAACATTGCTTGAATAACGCTAACCAACAAATACAATATTGTTCATCGGCACACTTTGATAGAGCATATCGTTTTCTATGAAGTAGGAAATAACATTTTAGTTAATTCCACGCCCCTTTAAATACTCGATTGCAATATCATTGTTTTCTGCTTTTGTGGGAAGTATTAAGCTTCTTTCTGTTCTCGGTTTTGGCTTTTCGTATTGTTTTCTTAATGCACTCTCATCATTTGCAATTTGCGAAACAGCTTCTATGAAAGTCATATCACGCACTCTCATAAGATAATCAACTGCACTTCTTCCGCCGATACCTCTTGACCACCAAAAAGGAACCCAAATCATTTTGATTCGGGTTCCTTTTTTATTGGTTTTATTATTTTTACTCAACCGTTCCGATTATAAATTTGCCGTCGGATGAGGTTGACCCGCCGACGTTGGAGAAGCGGACATATGCACCGTATTTTGAAACATCGTCAACTCTTATATGAACGCTGTCACCCGATTTAAGGTCGATTATTGCGGTGAAATACTCCGTTTTACCCGGCAAAATCTTGCTTATGTCCTGCTTTGTCTCAACCTCGTTATCTTCTGTTCCGATATAAACGGCAGGGTTAGCGTAAATCGGAGCAACGCCGAGATTTTTAACCCCGACTCTGACATAAGCCTTGCCGAAAAACTTCTTGACCTGAACTCTATCGACATAAAAATCATATCCGAGCTTTGCCGAGGCTTCATTTGCCGTCTTGATCTCCCGGTCACTCAGCTTGCCTGTAAAAGCCCCTGTCATCATCAGCCATGAGCAATGCGTCTTATTTACGCACTCGTCATAGTCCTGAAAATCTTCCGTCACCTTGCCATTAAGGAAATTATCCTGACCTTCGGGACGAAATTCACCGCCGATTGGCTGAGTTTTCCAAATATTTGTTTTCAACGCTTTTTTTAACTGATTGTAAAAGAAATAATCTTTTTCGGAATTTATAGTGTTGTATGTAAAAGAATCATCATGGAAGCCAATTTGACCGTTGTTCGAACCCGGCGTTCCCGGGTAACGTGTAAGAATATTCGTATGCTTAAACTTATATTCAAATGCATGGATGATCTGTCTTTTCTGCTTGTTCGAAGCCATTGCGGACTTGATTTCATGACAAACATGCCATTCGCCCCAATGACCGATTAAGCCTGTCGTAATATATGCGATTCTCTTGTCACCGTCATAATTCAAGGCAAATTTATCAATAAAATCAAGCAGAAAATCAATCAGCCTTTGGTCACTGTAATCGGGACTTACTCCCCCGCCGTACTCGCTGTATTCATATTTTTTTACTCCCATATCCCATATGAACTGCGGAACAGCACATTCCTTATCGGGATAGTCAAGGTAAACTCTGAGTGCCGCCTGATGTCCTCGGCGAGCGATTTTATCAAGCTTTTCTTCAAGCGTTCCGCGAAGCGTAAATGTGCCGTCGTCCGCAACAAGCTCCGTCATCGGAATATAGAGCCATTCCATGCTGTATGGCACGGAGGAATCGGCACCGTCCTCGCTGTAGAAAGGCATAAAGCCCTTCATCGGGTTGCCGTATGCGGTTTCGTAATCAAGCTCCGCTGCCGTGAAGCCCGGATAATTTCCACAAAGCATAGCGAGGCAAAGCGTAATTATATTTAGAAAAGAAAGTATTTTATAAACAAAATTCATGTATATCCCCCTTTTTTAAATATGATACAGGTTTTTTAACGTATGGTCAATATAAATTTTAATTTTTATAGGGTTGGAGTAATATGGCTTTTTCCATCTATAATAAATGTATTAATGAATTTCTCAATTCTTTTGCCATTTGATGGATAAGCTGTGGTTCCACAAACTTTTTTAATCTTATGGGAACTGTGCCACATTCGGACTATCCATTCACTTCCGTCACACACATCTACTTTATAGTCAGATTCCCACTCATTATAGTTTTTTTCCAAGAATTCAAAGAACTCTTTAGCGGAGTCTTTATTTATATGAATTATATCGCACGAACAGATAACTCCATATCCGTTTAGCTCTTTATATACCAAAAGATTTTCATTTCGATAAACAGTAATTTCTTCTTGAACTATTTCTTCAACACAACATAATCCACAGTTATACCAATTCAATTTGAAACAAGTAACTCTGTCCTGCATCTTTAAACATCCTTTTAATAAACTCGTTTTCTTCATAAAATGAGTTTAACATATATTGATTTTAAACTCAATATGCAATTAAAAAAAGAGGATACATTACAAAGTAACATATCCTCTCAGCCTGCAGACAAAGTCCGCCTTTTGGGGCGTTCACACAGGGATTTATGAAAAGATTGTGTGACAGCTTCAAGCGGGGTAAAAAAAGACCAGCCATGTTCAAGCGTAATTGCTTGGCATGGCTGGTTTTTTCCCATTTGAGCTTGATAACTGTATTACTGCATTTCATTTTCGCACATTTTTTCGGCTTGTTCAATAATTAGTGTAACCGCATCCCCTTGCTTATCGGGAGGATATTTGTATTTCCTCAAGAGTCGCTTTACCGTTATACGCATTTGAGCCCTTACACTTTCGCGAACGTCCCAGTCAACTTTCATGTTGCTCTTTATGCTGATAGTAAGCTCTTTTGCAATTTGTTTGAGCACATCATTTTCGTAGAACTCTTTTGCGGATTCATTTTCTGAAATTGCATCATAAAAGGCCAACTCATCATCCGACAATCCGAGTTCTTCCCCACGCTTGTGTAGATTATTCATGTCCTTTGCCATGTTCACAAGTGTCTTTATAACTTCAGCCGTTTCAAGTGACCGCTTTGTATATTGATTTACTGAAGTCTCAAGCATTTCGGAGAATTTCTTAGCTTGAACAACATTTTTTTTCGCTATCGCTTTGATTTTACCATCGAGAAGTCTGCGTAATAACTCTAGCGCTAAGTTCTTTTGAGGCAGTCCTTTGACTTCTTCTAAGAATTCATCAGAAAGTATTGAGATGTCTGGCCTGTTGAGCCCCACTGATGCCAAAATATCAACAACTTCTTCGGAAATGACCGATTTTGAGACCAATTGTCCGATTTCATATTCAATTTGGTCCTTTGTTTTCTTTGGCTTGTCCTTTGGCAACAATTTGATTATTCCAGCTTTAACAGCTTTAAAAAAGCTAATCTCTATATTTATTTCTTGTGCTTTTTCAGAAGCAGAGCAAAGAGCATATGCTTTTCCTATTTCAGTAACGAAATTTAAGAATTCCTTTTTATCATCTTCATCCTTGCCAAGAATAAAATCTACACCTCTGACTATACAATCCATTCTTTGTGATGCTGATCCTTCAATGTAATCACTGTAATCGAACCCATGAAGTACGTCCTTGATTTGTTCGTATTTTTCTATCATGAGGTCTATGGCAATCTGCGGATCGATGCCCGCAGTTTTTCTATCAGATGGTGTATACTGAGAGAGAGCACTACGCAAATTATCGGCAATGCCAATATAATCAACTACCAAGCCACCGGGCTTATCTTTAAACACTCGATTCACTCGTGCTATTGCTTGCATTAGATTATGGCCACTCATTGGCTTATCAATATACATTGTGTGTAAGCATGGCACATCAAAACCTGTAAGCCACATGTCACACACAATAACAACTTTTAACTCATCGCTAGGGTCTTTCATTCTCTTCGCAAGTAGTTTTTTTGTGCGGCGGTTGTCGAATGTCGCTGAAACCCCTGAGGGTCCGACGCAGCAGATGTCATAATAACTTTGATTACACCTTTGTCTACTTCTTCGTTATGCCATTCCGGACGATATTTTGTGATGGTTGAATAGAGCTTAACCGCTATATTCCTGGACATAGCTACAAACATCACTTTACCACTAAGCGCGCTTTGTCGTAAATCATAATGATGCAAAAAGTCTTTGGTAACAACATCTAAACGTGTATCTGTCCCAACAATAGCCTCGAGTCTAGCCCATTTTCTTTTTTGACTGACAACATATGTCTCCTCTTGCTCTCTAACGATTTCTTCATACTCGATATCTATTTTTGGTTTGAGCTCTTGAGGAATATCAAGTTTGGCAATACGACTTTCATAATAAATTGGAACTGTGGTTTTGTCCTTGACCGCTTGCGTGAGGTCATATATATCAATATACTCCCCGAATAGTGCCGGGGTGTTCTTATCACTTAGTTCTACTGGAGTTCCGGTGAACCCTATAAATGATGCATTTGGTAAAGCATCGCGCATATATTTAGCAAACCCAAAAGATACCTTGCCGTCTTTTTCTTTAGCTTCTAATCCATACTGGCTACGATGAGCTTCGTCCGCTATAACAATTACATTCCGGCGGTTTGTGAGAGCCTCAATGCTTTGATCACTCTCATCAGGAGTAAATTTCTGAATGGTAGTGAATACAATACCACCTGCTTCAACACTTAATAAACCTCGTAATTGCTGCCTGTTCTCCGCTTGCTTAGGGGTTTGGCGCAAATAATTAGCACTCTTTATAAAGGTACCGAAAAGTTGGTCATCAAGGTCGTTTCTGTCTGTAATGATTACGATTGTCGGGTTGCTAAGCTCCAGAACCAACTGACGGGCATACATCAGCATGGAAAAGCTTTTTCCGCTCCCTTGCGTATGCCAAATGACACCAACTTTTCTGTCTCCGTTTTCCGAAGCAGCGAGGTGTGTTTTATACAGTGCTTTTTTCACAGCAAAATACTGGTGATAGCCTGCGAGTATCTTAAAAGACTTATCCTCCTCATTAACGAAGAAAGTATATTTTGTGACAATTTCCAAGATGCGTTTTTTATCCATCATCCCTTGCAACATCACCTTCAATTGCGGTGTAGTTGAGGGAGCTTCCCCGTTTCCATCAACAGTTCGCCAAAACATGAATCGATCAAAGTCTGATGATATTGTACCGACTTTGGCATTAATGCCATCACTTGTTATCAAAAAAGCATTATAATTAAAGATTGTCGGAATATCGGCTTTATATGTTTGTAATTGATTAAAACCCTCCACAATACCGACATCCTCGTTGGATGCGTTTTTAAGCTCTAACACTGCTAACGGCAAGCCGTTTATAAACACAACAACATCGGGGCGCCGCTCTTTACCGTTCTCAATAATGGTATATTGATTTATTGCTATAAACTCATTGTTTTCAATGTCAGATAAATCAAAAATATATGCTTTTTCCGTTTTTACACCGCCGCCCTTTTGGCGTATCTCCACATCAATACCATCAGTTATTATTTTTTGAAAAGCAGCATTATTTTGAGAAATTGACAAGCTCTGTTGCCGAGTAATCTTCTTCACTAACTCATCAATGACTCTTTCTGAGTATTGCCTATTGATTCGTTTAAGTGCACTGTGAAGACGACCGTATAGTACTACATCACCAAAGCTCTCTCGTTCGGCAAAGCTACCACCGGGTGAAATATCTGGACCGTAAAGTGTTTGATAGCCTAAGTCTTGAAACCATTCCATAACAGCTTGCTCTAAATGGTTTTCCATAAAGTTTGACATATCATTCACCTGCCTTTATATGGTGCTTATTTTTTATGTATGAAGTCTGATGTTCAAGTTCCGGATATACAAAGGATTCATTAATGCCTATAATGTCAAGTTCTTTTAAAATTACTTGTTTCTGTTCTTGCGGAACAATTAAGGAGCGCGGTATTCCATCACCAAAATCTTTAACCAATTGTTCCTTTAAATTAAACGTATTTTTTATAAAGTAATCTGGTTGCTCTATGTCGAGACCTAAAAGTAGAAATGCTCCATTTTGCCTTTTGATTCGTTCGTTGTTTTTTGGAGCTACAACGGGAATATATTTTGTCCTAAAAACATTTTCTAACCTTTCTTGCTTCTCCTTAAAGTCCAAGTCTTTGCTTAGCAAACCCTTTTGGACAAAATAGTCTACAAAAAACTCAATACTTTTTCCATCGTATTCTGCAAGTGCAGCAAAAAACTTCACTTGCTTTTCTGTCGGCCGCTGTAATGATTCAATAAGGATTAGTATTTCACCATCCTTGTCTTCGCACGATTTATCCGAACAGGCGAAATATAACGCAATGAGAGGATTGGTTGTTACATCAATCAACCTTGTTGGTAGTCCATAGTGTTGCATTTTTACAAGTTGCTCAAAATCACTCATATGATTCCCAAACTCATATGGTTCTTGTAAAATTAAATCATTAATCAATGCTGTCTCTTTGCTTATTAAGCTGTTACGAAAAATGCTTGCGTCCATTGGGAAACCTTCATTTGCTTGTCCTCTGAACAGCAACGTTCCGGTAATGTCATTTTCGATAATTGTACTATTGTATCTGGAAACCTTATCAAATAAATGCGCCACGCTATAAACAGAGAACTCTTCTTCTAAAGCCTCCTGTGCATATTCTTCATATTCAGACATTACGCTTCACCAACTTCCACTGGTAGTTCGCCGCTCATTAGTTTTGGCAACAGAGTATCCCTAATTTCCGCCAGCACAGCATTTTCTTCTTTTAGGTTTGCAATTTTTTGCTCAATAGGCTTTGCTATTTCTTCAAATCGTTTCTGCAACTCCATCGGAGGGATTATCATCGGAAACATTTTAAAGGCCTCAAATGGGAAGTTTTGACGAGTTGTGCCTATTGCATGGTGTTTGATACCTTCCGCAAACATTGGTTGATACATATAGTAATAGAAAAATGTTGGTGTGATAGTATCCTTTATTTCAAAGACAACATAGACGGGGCTTACCAGCCCTATATCAAAATCAGTGAGCATTGCAATTGACCCTATGTTTGCTCTTGCTGGATTATAGCCTACCTGATTACGCCTGACAATTTTATAGTTATTAAGATTTTTGCTATAAACCTGTTTGGTAAAGACATCATCAGACAGCTTAAACTCGCCTTCCTTTACAACTGAAAGAACAGGATAATCTAGGTCGTCCCGGTTTTTTTCACGTACTTCAGTCACATTATCAAAGACACTAGATTTCGTCCAACCAATAGGAATGCCGTCTATCATTTCTCCTGTGGCATCAGGATAGTTGAAATCTGCAAACCAGCTTTGGTAGAGAGCGGTGATATAGCATTTTAATGTATCAATGTATTTGATGTTATTTTCGATCTTATCATCATAACTGGACAAAATAGTTGAAACCAAGAGTTGATTTTCTTTATCTATTGGAATGCTTAATTCAATGTCACCAATTTGTTGCAAATTAACATTAGGTTGTGCAGATTGAGCATTAAGATTCCTAACATATTGTTGTACGGATTTCTGGCTAAGATAGTAGTACACATAATTATAATCCGTAGTTTCGTGATTAACCCTAATAATTGCTACAGCTTGGTTGGTATTAGAAGTGGCGTAGCCCCCAATCCTTGTACCAGTATCAAAGTTAGTAAAAGTATGCTAAACTAACAAAAAGGGAGCTGGTAAAAATGGCAAGGGCAAAGTATAGTGTGGAGCAAATCATCGTGAAGTTACGGGAAATTGAGGTATTG
>DASRNM010000147.1:0-2623 GCA_035647435.1 Clostridia bacterium | reverse complement strand
GTCGATTGCTTTATCAATATCTCTCAAAATATGATTTTGAGGTACTAAATCCTCAATGCAAACCATATTCACTTGCCTTCGATTTTCGCTTTGATTTTTGTATAGCAAAATGCTCACCAGCCCTTGATATTACTACGTTTTTTGTGCTTTTATTATACCACTTTTGCCCTTAGAATACAACAAAATCCACCTCGAAAGGCGGACTTTGTCTACAGGCTGTGATATATATATATATATATCTTTTCCTCTTAATTGGGACAAATAATGCCCAAAATTATATAACGCTAAATCTCCTGAAAACAACCGCTTTATAAAACACATGGCTGATATATTTCAAATGTGTCATCTCGTTTATATAACAATGCGTTTTTTCTATTGAAGGAATTTAAGTTCAGATTCACTATTAAGAAAAATGTTTGAGCTTCTGCACAACCCTGAACCTGAACATTTGCCGATTCAAAGCATACAATAATAATAACCAAAATAATAACCAGAAAATAACAGCTTTGAAAGGATAAATGCCATGTATAATGATTTTGGACTCAAACCAACTCCGCACAAGGAAACGCCTGACATGAAGTGTTGTGATAACTGGCGTCATGCAAACAATTCATGCGATTACGGCTCAAATCCCTTTGTTGTCGATATGGAAAAAGCAACCGTGCAAAACGACTGTTTTCGTACCGCTTTGTGGACGGGCAAGCATTTGCAACTTACATTGATGTGCATTAAACCGGGGAGTGACATAGGCTTAGAGGTGCACCCTAAACTTGACCAGTTTTTACGTATTGAACAAGGCCAGGGCGTAGTTCTTATGGGCACTTGCAAAGAAAATCTTAACTTCCAAAGAAGAGTTTATGACAATTATGCGGTTCTTGTGCCCGCAGGCACGTGGCACAACTTGGTCAACACAGGCTGCACACCGCTTAAACTCTATTCCATATACGCACCGCCGGAGCACCCTTTTGGCACAGTTCATGTAACAAAAAAGGACGCCGAACATGACCACTATGGGCAATATTAACTCGAATTAAATGATTACCACAGAGAAAACCTCTGTGGTAATTTTTTATATGAATTGTAATGCACCGAAAAACCGACAACAAATGTCTGCTTGCAGAGAGAGCAACATGTTGATATGATACCAATAAAGTAGACATTTAAATATCGGACACCTTGATGTATGATGAAAGAGTCAAGGAGTTGAAAAGAAATGGGAAAATACCAATTCAGTTACGAAGAAAAAATCACCATCATTAGAGAGCACGAAGAGAACCATAAGACACTAAAAGCAATTTGCGAGGAATATGACATCAGCAAAAGCTATCTGTGTTACATTCTTCGGGATTACCGACAAAACGGCAAGGAATCACTGAAGAACACGAAATATTACTCAGCCGAATACAAACTAAAAGTAATTAAACGACACTTTGAAGATGGCATATCCGTTGCCGATCTGACGAGAGAAACCGGCATTCAATACCGAATGCTTAAGCAATGGTTTTCCGATTACCAACACCGCGGAGAAGAAGGCTTGAGCACCCGTAAAAGAGGTAGACCGAGAAAACCACAACCTAACACACCTGAAGAAAAGATACGCCAATTAGAAATGGAAAATGAGGTATTACGGGCTTTTCTGGAAGAGTGCGAAAGGTGGGATGCAAAGAACTCCGGTACAAAGTGATTCATCGGTTCAGAGATCGTTTTACGGTTGAAGAACTCTGCAAGCTGCTTGAAGTTTCCCGTAGCGGATATTACAAATGGTTAAAGCGAAAAGACGAACCAGACAAGGACAAAGTGATTGCGGATTTAATCGTTGAATGTCATGAAAAAGCGCATAGAACCTACGGTTACCGCCGTGTCAAAATATGGCTCCTTAGAGAAACAGGACTTGTGATCAACCACAAAGCAGTTCTTCGTATTATGCGTAAATACAATCTGCTTGCCATACGAAGACGGAAAAGGTTTCGACATTATGATTGCAATACCTATACCCATTACAACAACGAATTGATGCGCAACTTCAAGGCGACAAGACCCAATGAAAAGTGGGTAACGGATATTTCCTACATACAAACAAAGCAGGGCTTCTTGTATCTTTCTATGATCAAGGATCTGTATGACAACAGTATTGTAGGTTACAAATATGCAACGCAAATGCCGGCAAGCCTGGTGATTGAAACGGTGCGTGCAGCGGTGAAAAACGCCAAGCCCTCCGGAGGGCTTATCCTGCACAGTGACAACGGATTTCAATACACCTCTCAGGCGTATTACAACGTTGCCAAAGCAAACGGTATTAAACCGTCTATGTCATCGGTGGGTTGTCCTTACGACAACGCCTGCGCCGAAAACTTCTTCAGCATGCTGAAGACAGAATGTATTTACAGAGCAAAGCCACAAACCTTTGAAGAAGCCAAGGAGCTTGTGGATGAATATATTTATTTTTACAACAATGAGCGAATCCAGCTCAAAACAGGACAAACCCCAATGGAAGTCCGTTATGCCTATGCTGCATAACAGGTGTCCACAAAAAATGTCTACTTGACAGGGGGCGTGTCATGTTCAAGTCCTTTTTATAGGACACTTTATTTGGTATAATACATATGTAAGGAATATATATTAA
>DASRNM010000146.1:0-9114 GCA_035647435.1 Clostridia bacterium | reverse complement strand
AAACACAGGTCACGCCGAGGCTGTCCGCGTTGTGTATGACAGCAAGGTTTTACCTTTGGAGTTTTTGCTACAGCTTTATTATAACTCTGTTGACCCTGTTTCCGTCAATAAGCAAGGCGGCGACTACGGCGAGCAGTACCGCACAGGTATTTACTATACCGATAAAAAGGATTTACCGATTATTGAGCGCTCTGTAAAGGAACTACAAAAGGACTTTGACAAGCCTATTGCGATTGAAATAGAGCCGCTTTATAATTTTTATGCGGCAGAAAAGTATCATCAAAAGTATCTTGATAAAAATCCGAATGGTTATTGCCATATCCCAAACTCAGAATTTGAAAAAGCAAAAAATTCTATAGTAAACCCCGCGGACTATAAAGCGGCAGATAAGAGTGTTCTTTATAAGACTTTGACGCCGATTCAATACGAGGTTACACAGAATAGTGCCACAGAGCCGCCGTTTCACAATGAATTTTGGGATACTTTTAGAACAGGCATTTATGTAGACATCACAACGGGAGAGCCTCTTTTCTCCTCAAGTGATAAATATAAGTCCGGATGCGGTTGGCCAAGCTTTACGAAGCCTATTGACCCGAATGTAATACGCGAAAAGACAGATAACTCAAACGGTATGAAAAGAATAGAGGTCAGAAGCCGCAAAGGTGATGCCCATTTAGGACATGTGTTTGATGACGGCCCTAAAGACGGGGGAGGACTTCGCTACTGTATTAACAGTGCTTCTTTGCGTTTTATACCCGAGGAAGAAATGGAGCAAGAGGGCTATTCTTATCTTTTAGGGCAGCTTGGTAAATGACGAATAAAACAAAAACCCCCAAAGCGTACTAGCATCACACTCCAGAGGTTTTTGCTGCAAAAAGAAAAGATACATTCTGGTCCGAGTGGCGAGACTTGAACTCACGGCCTCTTGACCCCCAGTCAAGCGCGCTACCAACTGCGCCACACCCGGTTAATGTTTGACATAATAACACAATATATCAAATTTTGCAATACCTTTTTAAGTTTTTTGATTAGGATTTTAATACTTTATGTTAATATATAAAATTTAAAATCTATTGTAATATATTAAAATACATGTTAATATGAAATATGTGCATTTCTATTTAGAATAATAAATTTAATATAAATGGGTTGTTCTTCTTGAAAAAGAATTATTTAAATCCAAAGCTCCCACATAAAAACAAAAAAGGCTATAACAGTGGCTCGGTTTGTGGATTTATAACCACTGCCAGAAGGGATTCTAAAAAACCCGAGCTCTTTATAAGCTTTTGTGTTCCTGACGAAAAGGTCAAAGATATTTTGGAGAATGAACTCGAAATTCTTGTAAAACATTCAAGATTTGGGTTATGTAAATTTGAATTGACATATACCTATGTTATTCTTTCGTTTTCAGAAAATAAAAGCGAATATTTCAAGGGCTTTATAGCGCATTTTTATCCGTTTATAGAGGCATTGGGTGTTCGCGGCGCTGATACATGCCCGATTTGTAAGCGAAGCATTTCAAAATCCAGCGGTGTAGAGAAATATATAGGCGGAAACATGTTTTACATTCATATGCATTGTGCAATTCGAATGGGCTTAGAGGTTGCTGTCAGTCAAGCCGAGGGTTTGCCTGAACTTAGAAAATATAAAGATGATTTGCACAATGTAACACCAGTAACGGATGAAAAGGTGAGCACATCTTCTGTTCTAAAAGGCATTTTTGGAGCAGTTGTTGGAGGGTTAATCGGTGCACTCTTGTGGTCGATTGTTGCAGTTTTCGGCTGGGTTGTTGCATTGGTTGCGATATTGATAATTCTTTTAGTGCTCAAGGGCTACTTTTTGTTTGGTGGCGAGAACAATGATTTTACAATACCCATTATTTTTGTTGTCTCCGTTCTTTCGATTTTATGGGGGCAGGTTTTGGCCGCGCAGATACAATTCATTCATAAAACCGTGCTTGAATTGACAGCAAATGTGCCGTTGAGAAATGTATACAAAGTTGTCTATAATTATTTGAGTTCGTCGTTTCAGCTTGAACAGGGTAGCTTGTTTTATGGTATCGGAGTTATACTCGCATTGGCCAGCACTTTTATGTTTTTAATTGCCGCAATGATTAATAACAAGCGGTGACGAGGATTGAAACAAATTTCTAATAATACAAAAATGCGCTATCCTTTGAGATAGAGCCTTTTTGCTTGCATTATATAAGATTAACATATTAAACAACAAACACAATAATTGAACTTTTTAGATAAAAATTGGTTGAAGTTTACAATATTTTATGATATACTTTTTCAAGCAGTATATACATATTATTAACACTGTATTAAAAATTTTTATGGAAAAGAGAATTTGATATGAGCAAGGCTATAAAGATTATTAAAAAATCCGTCAGTTTGCTTATGGTCTGTGCATTGATTTTTCAGTTAATGCCAGTTTTACAGACTTCTGCTTTTGCCGATGTTGTTAGCGACGATATTATTGGCCGTTATGATTATGAGATTGAAAACCCTTATGAAGCGGTTAATTGGGACACGTGGCAGCAGTATAAAGCGGTAACACACGCTCACTCCCACCAAAGTGATGGTGATGTAGATTTTAATAAAATGATTGAGGCGTATTATAGCGCTGGTTATGACGGAGTCGGAATGACTGACCATGGTACAGTTAACTACGGTTGGACTGCCAAAAAAAGCAGACTTACAATATTTGGCTATCAGTTTTTTGTTCACGGAAAAGTAAACCCTCTTTCAACACAGAGAAATCTTGAAATTACAACCGGTGTAGGCAGGGGCGGCAGGGGAATGATAGATATTCCTTTGGGCATCGAGTTGAACGGCGCAGCTACAAGCAAATGCCATGTTAATAGCTTTTTTGCTGACTGCGGTCACGGAGACTTGGGCATGGGTGAAACATGGCCAGCAAATGCGGTTAAAAAGAGCCATAACGCAGGAGGACTAACCCACATCAACCATATTGGTGAATGGGGTGGTGACGCAATTTCAAACGGCGTTTATAATGACAACTTTGTCAGAGATTTGGCTAATTTATTTTTAACATACTCCTCGTGCGTAGGTATGGAGCTTGTTAACAAGTCAGATGGTAGAACAAAACACGATCGTGGCTTGTATGATAAAACACTTCAAATATTAGCGCCTTTAGGAAGGAATATTTTTGGTTTTTGTGAGGATGACTCTCATAAGTTAAGCGATATCGGAAGAAACGCACAGTTTTTCTGCATGCCCTCAAACACTGCTGAAAATGTTCGCACAAGCATGGAAACAGGTGCATTTTTTGCATCCTCGAAGCATTCAAATAATGAACTGGGTGACGGCTTTTCTGCAACAGGTGAATTTCCGACTATATTGCGTTTAACTGTTGATGAGGTTAAGGACCAAATAAACATCACCTGCAAGTATGCCAATGAAATTAAAATGGTAGCAGACGGAAATGTTATTAAAACCATAAGTACACCGACATCAGAAACATCAGTTACAATTGATCTGAACGAGTATGAAGACCAAATCGGGAGTTATGTTCGTATCTATTTAACAGGCCCTGGGGGAATTACTTATGTTCAGCCGTTTTTGCTCACAGCAAACGAACGGCCGATTTCAAGTGTTAGCTTTAGTGTTCCATCGCCAGGCGTAACAGTTGTTGTTAAAAACAGTAACAATGAAGTAATTGAGCCTAATGATGTTTTCAAGTATTATCTCGAAGAAGGAGAATACACCTATTCGGCATCAAAAGACGGATATATCATAGACGAAGGCTCTTTTGAAGTAACAGAGCAAGATATTTTATCAGGTATTCAAAAAACAATTAAAATCAATGCAATTGCTAAAATTAGTCATTACAAACAAAACGCTGAAGGCGCACTTCTTCAATCTGAAACAATTAAATACAAGTTAGGTCAAAATGTTTCAGCATATGCAAAAGAATTTAAAGGATATGAATTTAGTTCGTTTAAGCTTTATACCGACGGTGTGCTTACAAACGAGGGCACAGAGGAAGTCAGCACTGTCTTAAACGCAACGAGCAACGATTATCAATGGAAATTTTTCTATTCTCCTAAATCATACTCCGTTAATTTCAATACAAATGGCGGTGGGCAGTTTGAGCCAATTGACGGTTCGGGAAACACTGCTATATACGGTGAAATATTTGAACTTGCTTCAAACTCTATATCAAGGGTAGGCTACAGTTTTGCAGGCTGGCTTTTGGAGCAGAATGAAACAGTTTATTTACCTGGTGCAAATATTGAATGGGTTTATGACACTAATGCAACATTTGTTGCTCAGTGGATGCCAAACATTTATAATGTTAGCTATAATGCGAATGGCATAGGCGGGTTCATCCCTGTTGGTACACAGTTGACTGTTGCATACAACAGTTTTTATAATCTGCCGACGAATTACCCGATCAAAACGGGTTATACAATAACAGGTTGGAAATTAGACTTAAACGGAAAAACATACGGCCTAACTGAAACCGTTAAATGGACATTTGATTCTAACGGCACATTTACTGCCGTTTGGGCCGCTAACCAATATAATGTTGTGTTCAATGATGGCATTGGAGGTTCAGGTGTCTTTAGTCTTTCAACCTCATATAATGAAGACCTTACCTTGCCTGAATACTCTCAAGTTGGCCTTTCAAGGTATGGATATGTTCAGATAGGCTGGGAGATTGACGGCACTGTATATGAGGAAAACGATGTGGTCAGAAACCTTGCGACCAACAATGGTGACACAGTAACAGTTCAGGCAGTTTGGCAAGAATTGGCTAACTTAGTACAGATAAGCTTTGATGCAAACGGTGGCAATTCTGGAATAACAAAGCAGGACGGTTGCGTAGACGATGCATACGGTTATTTGCCTGTGCCCGAAAGATTAGGTTACACTTTCGGTGGTTGGTATACGATCAAATATGAAGTTGGTGCAAATGTTGACCAAGCGAATTTGGTTACCGAATCAACAATAATTACAAACGAAAATAACCACACTCTTTATGCATATTGGATTGCAAACGAATATAGACTAACAGTAAACCCTAACGGTGGAACATGGGGCGGAACATCAGAAGCAACAGTTTTTTCTAAAAACTACAATGCTGTTATTGCTGTTCCCAACCCTGTCAGAACGGGATACTCTTTTGGCGGTTGGTCTTTCACAGGTTACGGTGATTGGAACAGCGCAACATCAACCTACACATTCTCACATCCTAATTCGTCACAAGCTTCATTAACCGCAAATTGGGCAATAAACAGTTATAAATTTATTATTAGCCCAAACGGTGGTGAATGGAATGGTTCATCTGGGAAGTATTCAATAGTTCAAAACTACGGCACAACATTTAAGGTTTCTGGTGTTCCCTCACGAACAGGATATTCTTTCAATGGCTGGTCTTTTGAAGGTGATGGAGAGTGGGATAACGCATCATTAACATATGTTTTCAATCAGAACGATTCACAGCCCGACACTTTGACAGCAAACTGGGCAGCAAATACCCACCAAGTGATTTTTGCCGATATAACAGGTGTTGTTTACGGTGTTGTACAGGTTGATTACGGCACAACTTTGTCGGTATCCTCAATCCCCGATAGAGCATTCGAGGCTGCAAGAAATATTTGGTATACAGACACGTATCACCAAAATGCCTTTGTGTTTTCTTCAGATATTATAACGGGAGACCTTGTATTATACGGTAAAGTTCAACCGGTAGGTACACCTAAAATGATATTATATGAAAAAACAGAGGATATAGGGGAATTCCTTTTAGACAAATCAGAAAAACCCGAAGATATTGGCAGTTTTGGCGGTATAACATATATGGATATAACTAACGAGTATGATTATTATTGCTACACTAACAGCAACAATCCCCTTATGTTGTTGAATATGGGATTAAACGGTGTTGAAGGTGATTTTTCCATTGATACCTTTGCAATAAACATTGATGTTTTGAGTAAATCAGCCGGTGTAATATCTGAAGGAGCGGGAGAAACTGTTTATTCAAGCAATGCAGATGGATATAAGTATACGCTACTGACACCGACCTTTACGGGAACAAACAGCAGAGAGTTTATAGTTTATGAGGTTACTTTAACGCAAGATATTGAAGCTGAAATAGTAACATTGAGCATGGGCACAGGCGAGAATGGCGATGAAATTGATAGATTTACAGTCTGCGTTTCATACTTCAATACAAACCCTCAGGCGGAGTCAAACTTTGAAGGCGAAAGCGTTTGGAAATCGGCTAAGATATTAAATATAGACACAATGGGCGCTATGGAAAGTGAGCTTCTAAGTGGCAATGATGGCAACTATATCGCTTTTGATCCGATATACGGTAGAGTAGACGGTGCAGGCACATTTTACTATGTGCTCAATGAAAACGTTGATGCTGCAATTATTGCAGAGTATTTCAACGGCGATGAATCCCTTGCGCTAAATTCGATGTACAATGAAATACTCAACGGCAACAGAAATGTTGAGAATGTCACAAACAGCGGCGAGTACTCCCTTGGGGCCGAGACAACACAGGCTACTGTCAACAAAGACTTGGTCTATGTTCACATTGTTGACAAATGGGGCAATGTGTTTGATGGATTCTTGCGTTTGCCTAACACTGACAACGAATCGGCTCAGTTGAGTGGCAATGTAAATGGTGTTCTAAACATTAATGAAGTCGGCGGCAGTCAAATAGCGCAAATCAACATTTTTAAATATAAATCAAACGATTTACTGGAAATTGAAAACATTTCAATTCTACCAAATGAGTCACAAAGTGTTGACATGGAGGGTAATGTTGATATAATAAAGAATGTTCTTGTCATAAAAATTGACAGTGATATTGTCAGAGAAAACAAGGGAAAGTTCAAAGTTCTTGTTATAGATAAAGCTGGCAACTCTGAATATGTCGATGTTTATGTTTTGGCAGACGGTTTGTTGATTATCAACATTTTTGATGAATTCAACATTGGATTACAAGGTGGCGAATATTATCTTCGTAATTTTGTTAGCAATTACAGTTATGTGATCAACTCCGGTTTAACTGTCAACCTTTTCACTTCACCCGACGAAGTGTTTCTAGAGAAAGTTAACAAGGATACGGTAATTGATAGAATCAACGGAATAATAACCGGTCTGGAATTCAACATGACATCGCTTGACGGGTTTGTACAAACCAAAAATGGCAGTACACTTGAGTGCTTGCCTACCCAGAATGGTTTTGGCACAGGGACGGTTGTTAATGTTTTAAGCAATGGTTTAGTTATTGAAAGCTTTGTTATTGTTATTTTCGGCGACTTGGGCGGCAATGGCAATTCAGACGCGGAGGACTGCTTAATGGCAAGCTTCTTGGTCAACGGAATGTTGTCTGAACAGGATGTGGACAATGCTGTGTATCAGGCCGCAGATGCAAACCACGACGGTGTAGTCGACTTTTTAGATGCACAGTTAATGGAGCTTTCAGGTCTGTTTATTTCCAATATCTCGCAGACTCCATAACATATAAACTTTAAAATATTTATTTTAATTAAATACAGCCTTTGGCATAATAACCGAAGGCTGTAAGTATTTGTAAAACAATATTGAACATAGTAGGGGTAAGTAATGTATAAAGGGAAGTTACGGTTTAACGAAAATAAAAAATTTATTATTTTGCAAGTAAGTGACGCACAGGATATGCACTTTGTGAGAAAAACAATGATAAAAATGCTCAATAAAGCATACGACACGATTCGCCCTGACCTTGTTGTTTTAACAGGCGACAATATTTTAGGCAATCATTTGCAGGATGCCTCGCTCGGTTATAGAAAGGTATCCATATCTGATAAGGAGACAATGTATGACAGAACAGAAGCTGCCTTAAAGCACATTTTAACACCTCTCAATGAGCGAAAAATTCCATTTGCTTTTGTATTCGGTAACCATGACGACATGAGCGGAATCACTAAGGATCAGCAGGCAGAAATATACAAAAGCTATGAATACTGTATGCCGTTCAATGAAGATAACCCCGAACTCGAATGTGATACATATAATGTGCCGATTTATAGTAGTGATAGCGACAAAATCTCATATAATCTTTGGATGCTTGATACCACAAATCATATTGTTGACGGTGGTGAAAAGCAAGATTGTGTTACCAAGAAAGCGCTTGCGTGGTATGTCGAAAAAAGTGAGGAGTTAAAAGCAGAAAACGGCGGAGAGCCTGTTTACTCGCTGATGTTCCAGCACATACCTCCACCTGAAATTAGTGAGCTTTTGTTAGAGTGCCGGAAGGATGAAGCTAACAGCGTAAAGTTCGGAGGCAAATACTATATTCTCAACCCAAAAATGGCTTGCGGTACGTTAGGTGAGCATCCTCACCCTTATAAAATAAACAACGGGCAGTTTGAAATTGCTAAAAAGCGGGGGGATGTGAGCGCAATTGTAAGTGGCCATGACCACAAAAATTGCTTTGTCGGCAGAATTGACGGGGTTGATATTGTTCAGACGCCCTGTGCCTCGTTCCGTTGCTATGGTAACCATAAAAGAGGTGTGAGGGTTTTTGAAATAAACGAGAGTGACCCGAAAAATTATAAGACCTATCCACTTTCATATTTTGATATATGTGGTAATGGTTTGATTGCAAAGTTAAGAAATATTTGGGATGCAGACGACAAATTCAAAAACAAGGTTGCTATTCTCACAGCAACGGCAGCAGTGGCTTTGGTTGTTATCGGCACAATCATTAAGTTTATGTAATTATATTTTATGTATTGACTCAGCTACAAGACAATGTTATTATAATTGTGAACATATAAGGACTCAGGTGTTCGGAAACGGACTTAATAAGGAAGCGGGTGTGAATCCCGCATGAACTCGTCGCTGTATTTGGGTAGTGTGCTCAGTCAGATATTTGTCGCAGTATTTGATGAAAACCACTGTTTAAACGGGAAGGTTGAAGCATATGATAACCCATAAGTCAGAAGACTTGCCTGAAAATCCATGCAATTGCCACGAGTAATTGGCTTTTTTGCAAACATTAGTTTAATATTAATGTTTCAACCAATCATTTTTTTGATTGGCATGGTTTTACAGTCCTTCTATCAGGAAGGGCTGTTTT
>DASRNM010000145.1:0-9352 GCA_035647435.1 Clostridia bacterium | reverse complement strand
CCGCGTGTTTCTTTTTCTCTGCCTTATTTTACCCCTATCTTATTGTGGGTAAATATATATATTAGTATTTGTCTGGTTTTATAAGAAATTACAATGTTGTCATTATTACCTTTTAGTATTGATTTAGTATCAGCTTTAGCGTAAACTAAATACACGCAATATCGATCTTATCTTTTATATTATTTAAATATTTTATTTTGAAAAGGTGAACCTATACAATGAAGAGGATGTACATTATAATTCTATCAATCATTCTTGTTTTAGCTATTATTGTCTGCGGCTTTATCATTGGTATAAAAACTGGCATTATAACGATGCCCGTTCCGGGTGAAAACCCAAATATAACGCTCAACACTGAAAAAGAACCTTCAAGTTTGGACAACCCTAGCGTTAAGCCTACCGAAGAAAAAACTACTCTTCCACCAGACACAACCGAAAACAAGCTAAATGGAAAAAAACTGATTGCCTTGACCTTTGACGACGGTCCTAGAACCAAAAACACCTCAAGAATAATCAATACTCTTGAGCAGTATGGCGCCAAAGCTACTTTTTTTGTAATAGGGAAACATATTGACGACAACCCGAAGGAAAACCATGAGCTTTTAAACAAGGCTGTCAAAATAGGCTGCGAAATAGGATCCCATTCATATTCTCACCGAAATTTCAGCAAATTGTCGGATAAAGAAATCGTTAATGAGTTGGATGCTGTAAATAAAACAATTCGTGAGGCAACAGGAAATTATCCCGAAACCTTTAGAGCTCCTTATGGAACCTATAATGACAGGGTAAAGCAAACTGTAAATATGCCTTTTATCCAATGGTCAATAGACACCGAAGATTGGAAATACAAGGTCACGACGAATGATAAGAGAAGTACCGATGAAATTAATGCCGACATACAACGGGTTGTAGATTCTGTTATCAATCACGCAAAAGACGGGGATATTGTTTTGATGCATGACTTCTACTCTATCGCAGCGGACGCCTGTGAAATAATAATCCCTACACTGATTGATATGGGTTTTGAGCTTGTAACCGTGAGCGAATTAATGGAACTTCGAGGCATAGAAATGCAGGCCGTACAAGTATACAAAAACGCTCATACCTCAAGTGGTTCACGAGACTAACAATAAAAAAAGAGCCTTGAAATTTCAAGGCTCTTTTTGGTGGACACAAACGGACTCGAACCGTTGACCTCCTGCGTGTGAAGCAGGCGCTCTAACCAGCTGAGCTATGCGTCCCAATATGTCTTGATACAATTAGCAGCCAGTTATTTGTTTTAAACACAATAACCGACTGCTTTTTGGTGACCCGGACGAGATTCGAACTCGTGTTACCGCCGTGAAAGGGCGGTGTCTTAAACCCCTTGACCACCGGGCCGTATTTAATGATGGTGTGATGGTAGCGGCAGTTGGATTTGAACCAACGACTCTCCGGGTATGAACCGAATGCTCTAGCCAACTGAGCTATGCCGCCAAATCTCTTGCCTCAAGGCTCAATCATTATATTATACCGAATTTGTTTTGTCAACCACTTTTCCCAAATAAATTTAACTTGTTTTATTGTTGATTATTATGTACAGTTTAATCCGACCGAAAAATAAATACCTGTCTTTTTGACTTAGGTCTTGAGTTTACAGTTATTCTACAATACAATATGTTGTGGTGTATATAATATGTATAAGAAAGATTTGAATTCCCGTTCCATTTTTAATCAATTTTGTGTATAATGTATTTCCTATTTGTTTATATGATGTTTATTGAAAGGATGTTAATATGTCTTATCGGGTTAACCCGAATTCGTGGGGGTCAATTTTCCCCGTACCCACACAAGTCGTTGACAATCACATTAAATTAGCGGGCGCCATTCAACTAAAAGTGTTGTTATGGTTTATTCGTCATGCCTCCGAAGAGGTTGACATTAATAAAATGAGTAAAGAAATCGGTAAAACGGTTGAGGACATTAATGATGCATTGCAGTTTTGGGTTGAATGCGGAATTTTGGTTAAGGAAGGGCAGAGCCCGACTAACATACCGTTTTCACCATCATATACACCACCCAAAGCCAGTGAGGAAAAAGGTGAAAAAGCAAAGACGCTTTCCCCACTCCCTGCTTCAAAGCCTACAAATGAGCAAATCGCTGTAAGATGCCTTGAGTCCGACGATATCAAATTTCTTTTCAACGAAGCTCAAAAAAAGATGGGCAAAACCATAGGGTATGACGGTCAAAGCACTCTTTTGATGATGCTCGACACTTACGGACTGCCCGTTGAGGTTATTCTTATGATTCTTGAATACTGTGTGTCTGTCAACAAAACCTCTTTCAATTACATAGCAAGCGTCGGTAAGGACTGGGGAGAAAAAGAGATTGACACGTTGGAAAAGGCGGACGAGATGATTGAAGAGCTGAATGCTTGCAACAGCCTTTGGAAGAGATTTTCAAAAGCCATCGGTTCAAAAAACCCTCGTCCTACCAAAAAACAGGCTGAATTTCTTAAACGCTGGAGCTTTGAATGGAAGTTTAGTTTTGATATGATTTACCTTGCTTATGAAGAAATGGCCGACCGCACACAAGGGGTTCATTTTTCATATATGAACACTGTTTTGAAAAACTGGCACAAAGCGGGGTTAAAAACTCCTGAAGAAGTTCAGGAACACAATCAACAACGCCTAAACTCAAAAACAGGCAAGAGTAGCAAGCGCTCGAAGGGAAACAAGCCCGGCAATAAAAACACTGCCTCCTATGACCTTGATGAGTTTACACGCCGCGCACTGCACGAGCCTTTAGTATATGAAAGGGGGAAGAAAAAATGAGCTATAACAAGCGGATTTATTCACTCGCTCAAACAGAGCTCGAAAAACGGCAAAGGAAGGCGACGTCATCACAAAGGAAAAGGCATGAAGAAGCTTTATTGAAAATCCCCGAACTTGAAAAAATCGAAAAAGAAATTTCTTCTGCCGGTCTTGATGTTGTGCGCGCCATCGGAATGGGTGAAAATGCACAAGATTATATTGATTCTCTTGCTAACAAGAATCTTGAAATGCAAGAAAAACGACGTATTCTTCTTGCAAAGGCAGGATATCCAGAGGATTATTTGAAAACTCGCTACACCTGCGACAAATGCAGAGATACGGGATATGTAGGCGGTTGGAGGTGCGATTGTTACTCGGCGCTTGTTAAAAAGCTTGCGTACAGCGAACTTTGCAGCGATTCGCCACTTGAGACTTCCACCTTTGAGAAATTTAATCTCGGTTATTATCCTAAGGAAGTTGATGAACAGACTGGTGTTTCGCCTCAAAAGCGGATGTCAGAAATTCTTAACTTCTGCAAAAGCTATGCGGGTGATTTTGGCACGGATTCTCCAAGCCTTTTCATGTACGGAGCAACGGGTTTGGGCAAAACTCACCTTTCGCTTGCCATTGCAGGCAAAGCGATAGAGGCAGGCTTCGGCGTAATATATGGCTCGGCACAAAATATTCTGCTTAAACTTGAGCGTGAACGTTTCAGTCGTTTTAATGCTGAAAACGGCGAGTCCGAACAAACCTTGCTCGGGTGCGATTTGCTTGTGCTCGACGATTTGGGTGCCGAATTTTCAACCTCCTTTACTGTTTCTGTAATTTATAACATAATCAACACCAGACTGTTAAGGTGCTTGCCAACTATAATAAGCACAAATCTTAACCCAGAGGAGCTTGAAGAAAAATACACTCAAAGAATTACATCAAGAATTATAGGTAATTATATATCATTACTTTTTTGCGGTAAGGATATAAGACAAATAAAATAATATAATTAACGAAAAGGAACTGAATGTATGAAAAAATACGAAAGCAACTGGGAGTCAATAAACTCACGCCCTGTACCTCAATGGTTTCAAGATGCAAAATTTGGAATTTTTATTCATTGGGGGCTATATTCCGTGCCTGCTTACTGTATAAGAGGAGATTACAGTGAATGGTATCAGTATGCCCTCGAAGGACACAACGAGAAAACAATGAAAACAAAAGAATTCCATGAAAGGGTTTATGGAAAAGATTTTAAGTATCAAGATTTTGTTAAGGATTTTAAAGCAGAGCTTTTTAATGCCAACGAATGGGCAGAGCTTTTTCAAAAATCAGGTGCAAAATACATAAACCTCGTTTCAAAACATCATGATGGTTTTTGTATGTATAAAACTGACTTTGCTTGGAATTGGAACAGCTATGATGTCGGCCCTCATAGAGACTTTTGTGCAGAGCTTAAAACAGCACTCGAGAAAACTGATGTCCGTTTTGGATTATACCATTCAGTTTATGAATGGTATAATCCTCTATATCTTAAAAACCCCGAAGAATATGCGCTGAAACATTTTATTCCAATGATGAAAGAGCTTGTCGAGAAATACCAACCCTGGACAATTTTCACTGACGGCGAATGGGACCAAACAGCAGATGTTTGGCACAGCACTGAGTTTTTGAAATGGCTTTACAATGAATCCTCTGTCAAGGATTTTGTTGTACCCAACGATAGATGGGGCAAAAACACTCGAGGTAAGCATGGCGGCAACTTAACAACAGAGTATGGTTTAGGTGGATTTGGTCCTGAAGAAAAAGAACTTGTGATGATTGACAGATACGCAGAAGAATGCAGAGGTATAGGCGCATCTTTCGGATTCAATCGCATTGAAAATCCTGATGACTATTTGAGCCCTAAAGAATTAATCTGGCTTCTTGTTGACCTTGTGAGCAACAACAGCAATCTTTTGCTCAACATTGGCCCTGCTGCAGATGGGACCATTCCCGTCATAATGCAAGAAAGACTACTTGCAATGGGCAAATGGTTGAGTGTTAACGGTGATGCTATTTACTCAAGCAGGAGATACAAAAAATCATCTCAAGAAAATGTAAGATACACGCAAAAAGACGGCAAAGTTTTTGCATTCATTAATCATTTCCCTTACGGTGAAATTGTTTTAGAGGACATCGAATACAAAAACGCAAATAATGCAACCCTCCTCGGCAGTGACGCAAAAATCACCGTAGCAGATGAAAACGGAAAGTTAAAACTTGTTTTCCCCTGCATTAATCCCGACAACATTGAAAGCAAGGATGTTTTCACTGTAGAAATTTCATAATACAAAACACTTACTTAGGAGAGATTTATGGATATTATTCAAGCACTGACAACTGAATTTAATCTTCAAAAATGGCAAGTCGAAAACACCCTTGATCTCATCGATGAAGGGAACACTATACCCTTTATCGCAAGGTATCGAAAGGAGGCGCACGGCACTCTTGATGACCAAATTCTTCGTGAGCTTTCTGAAAGACTTGAATACCTGCGCAACCTCGAAAAGCGTAGGAAGGAGGTCTATTCTACAATAGAATCGCAAGAGAAAATGACACCCGAAACACAATCAGCCCTTGCGGGTGCCAAAACCCTTGCTGAAATTGAAGATATTTACCGTCCTTACAAACCAAAACGACGCACGAGAGCCTCTATCGCCCGTGAAAAAGGGCTCGAACCGTTGGCTCAGATTATTTTTGAGCAAAACATCGAAAGTGCTCAACCAATAGTTTTGGCAGAGGAATATATTGATGAGGAAAAAGGTGTTGAAACGGCGGAGGACGCACTCAAAGGTGCTTTGGATATTATCGCTGAAGATATTTCAGACAATGCCGACATACGGCGCAGGCTGCGAAATCTTTTCATGGTGACAGGCACCATCAGCTCCGCTGCCTCAAAAAAGGAAGAAGATAGCGTTTACGCTATGTATTATGAATACTCTGAGCCGATTTCGAGAATCCCCGAGCACAGAATTCTTGCAATTGACAGGGGCGAAAAAGAGGGCTTCTTGAAGGTAAACATTAGTCTTGACCCCGTAAAAGCGTCAAGTGTTATTAATTCAATAACGCTTAACCCCATGGGTTCACCTTGCACAGAAACCGTTAGAGATGCAGGCAAAGATGCTTATGACAGGCTTATTTTCCCCTCAATTGAGCGTGAAATAAGAAACATGCTCACCGAAAAGGCTGTTGTATCAGCAATTAAAGTTTTTTCTGTGAACCTGCGTGAACTACTGCTTCAACCTCCCGTCAAGGGCAAAGTTGCTCTCGGACTTGATCCGGGTTACCGCACAGGTTGCAAAGTTGCAGTTGTTGACGAAACAGGTCGAGTTATTGAAACGGGTGTTGTTTATATAACGCACTCCGATATGCAACGGCAAAAGGCCGCTGAGCTTATAAAGAGTTTAATTGCAAAGTTCAATGTTGAAATAATCGCAATAGGCAACGGAACAGCCTCAAAAGAAACTGAAATTTTCACCTCCGAGCTGCTAAAGGAAATTCCTCAAAAGGCGGCTTATATGGTTGTTAGCGAAGCAGGCGCTTCGGTTTATTCAGCATCAAAGCTTGCGGCAGAGGAGTTCCCTCAATTCGATGTTTCTTTGCGCAGCGCTGTTTCTATTGCAAGAAGATTGCAAGACCCACTTGCAGAACTCGTTAAAATAGACCCGAAAGCAATCGGTGTCGGTCAATATCAACACGACATGCCGAAAAAGGAGCTTGGCAATGCGCTCGACGGAGTTGTTGAGTACTGCGTCAACAGCGTGGGTGTGGACCTCAACACCGCATCACCTTCCCTTTTGACAAAGGTTGCGGGTGTAAATTCGACAGTCTCTAAGAATATTGTTTCTTTCCGTGAAGAAAACGGAGCATTTTCAAGCCGTGCACAACTCAAAAAGGTGCCCAAGCTCGGTGCAAAAGCCTTTGAGCAATGTGCAGGATTTATGCGCGTGCTCGAAAGCAAAAATGTTTTGGATAACACCTCTGTTCACCCCGAAAGCTATAAGGCCGCAAAAGCTTTATTGGAGCTTTGCGGATATACCCTCACTGATGTACGCAACGGAAATATTTCGGAGCTAAAAGAAAAAATTGATAACCTCGGCGGTGAAAAAACCGTGGCAGAAAAGCTCGACATAGGATTACCTACCCTGCAAGACATTGTCAATGAGCTTTTGCGACCGGGGAGAGACCCGCGCGACGAGTTGCCTGCACCGATGCTAAGAACAGATGTTATGGATATGAAAGACCTCATTCCAGGCATGGAGCTTTTGGGAACGGTTCGCAATGTTATTGACTTCGGCGCTTTTGTAGATATCGGAGTTCATCAAGACGGGCTTGTCCATATTTCTCAAATAACTGATAGATATATAAAGCACCCTTCAGAAGTGCTCAAGGTCGGCGAGGTCATAACTGTATGGGTAATTAGCGTTGACCTTGCAAAAAAGAGAATTTCATTGACAATGAAAAAACCGAAACAGGAAGATGAATAAAAAGAGCTTTGGCATTTATTAAACCTCTATTTTATCGTTAAATCGGTTCTAACTTTTTAAAAATGTCATAATAAAAACACCGTGGAATGAATTTCATTCCACGGTGTCCATTTTATTCATTATTTTTTAACTGTTTTGAAAATAGCAGAAACACAGATGTATGCGTCTTCATTGCCTGCAGGTGATAACCCTTTATAATCTCCGTCAGACGATTGTGTACCACCAACAACAACGAAAGTGTTCTCATTAAGTGCCGCTAAACCGTTAAATGATTCTGAATTAATGCCTGCGAGTGTTTTCAGTTCAATCTTTTTGCCTGCTTCATCCGTGAGCAGAATATAGGCATCCATTCTACCTTTATTTCCTGCTAACGCAAAATCCATGTTATCAGATTGGGATGTACCGCACAAAACATAACCGCCGTCCACCTCAATCATAGATTTAATTTCTTCATTTTCAATGCCCTTGAGAGTTTTCAGCCATGTCATTTTTCCACTTGAATCGTATTTAATATAAAAGCCGTCAAATGCTCCGTAATTATGGTAAGGTGCGAATGTGCCTGTGTTGCGGGTGGAAGAATTATATTTGCCTCCAACAAGACAGCCGCCGTCTTTTGTTGCAAGAATGCTTGTCGCATCATCATTGCCAACCCCAACAATGGACTTGTGCCATTGCATTTGACCGTTCTTGTCGTATTTTACAACAACACTGTCTCCGTTGCCGAAGTTTGTCAATGTTTCAAAATCATCTGTATCGGACATGGAAAGGCAAGTTGCAAATATATAGCCATCCTCATTGACTGACAACGCTTGGAAATTGCTGTGCTTTTTGCCACTTGCAAGCGCTCTTTTCCAGTACAATTTGAAATCCTTGTCATACTTAAACAAAACTGATTTAATGCTATTTTCGGTAAGACCCTCAAAGTCATTGTCGGACGATTCTGTTTTGCCCCCGACTACAAATCCTCCATCGGGTGTTGCTGCAATTGAGCTAAAATATTCTCCCTTTTCTCCTACAACAAGCCTCATATTCGCATTTTTTCCATCTGCAGAATATTTGACAATCAAACCGTCAAGACCCGTTGCGAGTGACTTTGGAAGCCCACTTATGTTGGTTGCGGTTGTATAGCCTGCGCAAACAATGCTCCCGTCAACAAGCTCTGCAATTGCAGAAAGGGTAACATCGTTATTGCCCCCAACAAGTTTTTTCCATTGTTGCACTCCTTGTGCATTGTATTTTACAACACCGCTTATATTCCTCGACCAGCCATTGTCGGCTATTGAGCAATCGCCGTCTTTTGAATAGGTATTTATCAGTGCAGCATACCCTCCATCAGACGTTGCTGTGACCGCCATAAACCTGTCATGACCTGACCCGCCGAAAGTTTGGAGATTATCTCTTTCAAATCCCACAAGTACCGTGTCGCTTATCGGCTCGGGCGGAGTTTCGCTCACTCCGTTATCATCGATAACTACATCATAGCCATCATCTTTGAGCTCTTTCTCAATCTTTTCCTTTTGCTCCTGCGTTAGCTCTGAATAGTCGCCATTCCAGACATAATTGTCATCATTCTTTTGTTCTTTTAACTCATCACCGACTGTGGAATTCACAGCCTCAACAATTTCTTCATATGTGGGAACAGTTTTGTCATAGACTATACCCTTATCGCTGATTATAACTCGTATTCCCTTTTCTTTATATATTTTATCTTCTATTTTGTTTTTCTGCTCTTTAGTGAGCTTCGAGTAATCTCCCTGCCATTCATAGCCCTCATCTTCTTCGCCAATTACCTTTTCAATAATTGATTTTATTTCATCATCGCTTAATCTTAAATCATTTTGTTCATTCGTTTCAACTGCTGGTTTCCAAGTATCATCGGGCGCAGCGAGAGTAACATCATCATCACCTGAACCGCAAGCCGCAAAGCTGACGGCAACCAGACAAACCGCAAGAAAAAAGCTTAGAATTATCCTTATTTTTTTGTTCACAGAAAAACCTCCTAAATCATACTAACAATATTAATTTAAATTATTGCTATAC
>DASRNM010000144.1:0-41032 GCA_035647435.1 Clostridia bacterium | reverse complement strand
AAATACAAATGAGACCAAACAATATCCTGCTTGTCATATTTATCTTTTATCTCAAAGGTTAGCGCAGGGAAAACTCTGTCAATTACATTGTATGAACCGAAAGAGCTTGTTTCATAAGCAAGGATTGCAGCATAATATTTGCCAGGGGCAAGGTTGCCTATATGAAGTTTGCATTTTATGTCCTTCACTTCCCCTGCCTTGAATGAAACGGGCTTGTCCGAAAGTGAAGTGCCTGCCTTTGTTGAGTCGACATAATCCGTTTCCATTCTGAAATAAATGCCTTCAACGTCTCTATCTGCCTTGCATTTGAGTGTGATAATAGGTTCCTCATAGCGTTCAAATGACGCCTCCTCCTTATCCTCCACTCGTATGCTTTGTATCACTACTTTATTGAATCCTTCAATTTTTCCTTTTCTATCGCTGAAATCTTTATATACAAATGTTTCACTCACTGTATCAAGATAGTAGGAAATTGCGTTAGAAACATCGCCGTTATATACACAATGCCCTTCCTCGAGCACAACACATCTGTTGCAAAGCTGCCTTATTGTGTTCATGTTGTGACTGACATATATAACCGTTCTGCCCTCTTTGTCTGCAACGTCGCCCATTTTGCCAAGACATTTCTGTTGGAATTTAACATCACCGACCGCCAAAACCTCGTCCATTATAAGTATCTCGGAGTCAAGGTGGGCTGCCACAGAAAACGCTAGCTTAACATACATACCCGATGAATACCTTTTCACGGGCGTATCTATAAATTTTTCAAGCCCGGCAAACTCAACTATTTCGTCAAACTTTCTGCTAACCTCAGTTTTACTCATGCCTAATATTGCACCGTTTAAATAAACATTGTCTCTGCCCGTAAGCTCGGGGTGAAAACCCGTACCAACCTCGAGCATGCTTGAAACTCTGCCTTTCATATAAACCTTGCCCTTTGTCGGTGCAGTAACTCTCGAAAGCACCTTGAGCAAAGTCGATTTACCCGCTCCGTTGCCACCGATAAGCCCCATAGTGTCACCTTTTTTCACTTCAAGGTTGACATCACTCAATGCATAGAAACTAGCGTTTCTATTAATAGCCTCTTGCCCTAATTTTAGGTTAGGGTCTTCTTTGCCCCTTACCTTTGCAAACCACGACTGTAAATCGCCCTGAAGCGTTCTGCCGCCGATTGCACCGAGCCTGTATTGCTTATATAAATTTTCAGTTTTAACTACAATTTCACTCATGTTTATTCTCCCGTATTATACAGTATCCATAAATGTTCTTTCAATGTGACTGAACATAATTAGGCCTAAGACTATTGCCACAACTGCAAAAACAGCACTATATATTAGATAGCCTAGCGGAAATTCGCCTGAGCCTAAAAAGGCAAAGCGCATCGCTTCAGTAACTGATGAAATGGGGTTAAGCATTATAAGGCCTGCCCATCTTTCAGGGATTTCGGATATTGGGTAAACAACAGGCGTGGCATACATCCAAAGCTGCATTCCAAACCCAACGAGAACGTTTAAATCTCTGTATTTTGTTGTCAGCGACGATATAATAATACCGATACCCAACCCTATAAGGCTTATAATCAGCAACAACACCGGTACAAGAAGTATATAAATGTTCGGTTTCACTGCGCCGCTAATCGTATAGTAAGCAAGAAAACCAAAAAATATAAGCGCCTGTATGCAAAGGTTGCCCAGGTTAGTAATCACAACGGCAACTGGGGTTATAAGACGTGGAAAATAAACCTTGCCGAAAATATGGGCATTCGCAATGAATGTGTTCGATGTCTGAATGAGACAGGTTGAAAAATAAATCCAAGAAAGGTTACCCGTCATATAAAACAAAAACTGCGGGACTCCGTCCGTACCTATATTTGCTATATTTCCAAAAATAATTGTGAATACAATTGTCGTGAGCATTGGATTAATAATAATCCACAACGGGCCGAGAATCGTTTGCATATAAATAGTTTTAAAATTCCGTTTTACAAGCAAAAAGAGAAGGTCTCTGTACTGCCAGAATTCTTTTAAATTCATGTCTAACAGGCCGACCTTCGGTTTGATAATCGTTGACCATTTTTCCTGCATATTTTCACATCTCCGTCAATAATTTAGCGAAGTTACGTTTTTATCGTTTATTGCATAACAGATTAATTTTACACCATACTGTTAACTTATTCAATGTTTAAATAGGAATAAAAAGGTAATCTATTGATGTTTAACGCACTTTTATTGATTTAAATCCTTATTAGCTCGAGTTTTGGCAAAAAAACAACGGTAACAATATCAGTTTTCAGCGTTAAACCACCCTATAAAATCAAAATCATCATATTCTCTTTTATATGTTCTCTTGCTTTTAAATGTGTAGGGCTTTTCCACCTCGCCCTTATTTTCAAAGCCTCTAATGTGAAAAGATGCACATATATAAGGGTACATTTTATGCGTAAAAGCAACCATGTTCTTATACGGTAGCTTGTCAAACTCTTCTAGATCTTCATAGGTGCAGCCATCTTTTTCAACCAACAGAAAGAAAAGGTCCTCAAGATTAATCCTTGACGTTCTCTCAATCCATTTTTCTTTAGCTTCTTCTTTATTTTTATAGTGATGAAAAAATATCTCTATATCATCAAGCAAGGCAACGGGGTAATCAATCTCTTTTTTCTCGATAAAGGCCAAGTCGCAACTCATGTAGTGCTTGATGTTTTTTGCATATTTGATAAAATCGCTCGGATAAAGCCACAAACCGACAAACGGGGAATTGAACTCAAGCCCTAAATCCTGAAGAATAACAGAGCCTGTGCAATTGTTGCAAAGAAGTGAAAAGTCTTTATTTTTAAGCTTCATTCTCAAATAGAGATTGTAAGCATCCCTTAAAAGACTATTGATTCTGCTCATCAAAACTACCTACATTTCAAATATTATAAAATTCAAGATATGTTAACATATCCCGCATTTAATTTCAAGTCCAGCCCTTGTACTATCTAACATACCACAAAACCATTAATAATATAAGACAAAAAATCCGACAGGAAGGGTAATGCCAACCCTGTCGGACAATTTTGTTTTCGATTATGAGTTAGCAATTGCATCAATCTCCACGAGAGCACCTTTCGGTAGCTCCTTAACATACACGCACGAGCGCGCAGGCGATGATGTAAAGTATTGCGAATACACCTCATTAAAAGCCGCAAAATCATTTGAATTTATAAGATAGCAAGTGGTTTTGACCACATTGTCAAGTGAAACCCCTGCACTTTCAAGCACCGCAGAAAGGTTTTCGCAAACTCTTTTTGTCTGTTCTTCCACGCTGACGTTGCAAAATGTGTTTGTGTTCGGGTCAATTGCTATTTGACCGCAACAATAAATTACACCGTTTGATTCAATGGCCTGCGAGTAAGGGCCAATCGGCTCTGGCGCATTTCTTGTTTGAATTTTTTTGTTCATAGACTTCCTCCCAAAATCAATCTAACAGCTTAAAGCCCTCTTTTATAAGTGCATTTTTTATCTGCTGCAAATGCTCATGATTCTTTGTTTCCATGGATATTTTTAAGAAACAGCCGTTAATATCCATTTCTTCACCACCAGGGGTGTATTGAACACGGATTACATTTGCACCCTTATCAGCAATAATAGAAGAAACCGTTTTTAGCTGGCCGGGTTTATCGAGTAACTCTATTGTAAGGTTTGTAAGTCGCCCTGTTTTGAGTAGCCCACGATTTATAACCCTTGAAAGTATGTTCACATCAATATTGCCGCCTGAAACAATTGCACAAACATTTTTGCCCTTCAATGGCAATTTGTCAAACATTATAGCGGCAACTCCGACAGCTCCGGCGCCCTCTGCGACAAGCTTGTGCTGTTCCATAAGCGTTAGAATTGCGGTTGCGGTTTCATCATCTGAAACAGTTATCACTTCGTCGACATATTTCGAGCTGCACTCATAGGTTATCAATCCGGGTTTTTTAACTGCGATTCCGTCGGCAAAGGTTGACACACCCTTAATTTGGCTGCAACATTTCTCTTCAAAAGAGCGTTTCATGCTGTCTGCCCCTATTGCTTGAACACCGTAAACCTTACACGTGGGTTTCAATGTTTTTATCGTATAGGCAACACCAGAAATAAGTCCGCCACCGCCTATTGGAACAACAACAGCCTCAACATCGGGGTATTGTGAAAGCAACTCAAGAGCAACTGTCCCCTGTCCTGCAATTACGTCCTCGTCATTGAAAGGGTGAAGAAACAACCCTCCTGTTTTCTTTTGGTACGCCTCGGCCGCCACATATGCATCGTCATAAACTCCATCAACAAGCTTTATTTTAGCTCCATATTGACGAGTAGCCTCGATTTTAGAAATAGGTGCAGTGTTGGGCAAAAAGATTGTCGCTTCCATTCCGAATTTCTTAGCAGCTAACGCAACCCCCTGCGCATGATTCCCTGCAGAACAGGCAATTACACCTTTTTCTCTTTCTTTTTCGGTCAGTGTTGAAATTTTATAATACGCTCCGCGAACTTTAAAAGAGCCTGTAATCTGAAGATTTTCGGTTTTCAGGCAAACATTACAATTGGGGTTTAGGCCTGGGGCATGTATTAAATCTGTTTTTCTTACCACATTCTTCAATGCCCTCTCGGCATTATACACCTTATCTATTGTCAGCATTCTTTCACTCCCTTTACAGTACTGCACCTTTATCGGCTGAGGACACCTTTTCAACATATCTTTTAAGGTATCCGCTGATTTCTTTGGGAGGATTAGTTTTTATCCTCTCTTTTCTGCTTTCCAGCTCTTCCTGACTGACAAGCAGTTCAAGAGAAAGGTTCGGTATGTCTATTTTAATTTTATCTCCGTCTAAAATATAAGCTATTGTTCCACCTGCCGCCGCCTCGGGGGAAATGTGACCAATTGCGGCCCCTCTTGTTGCACCCGAAAAACGACCGTCAGTGATGAGAGCGACCTCCTCGTCGAGCCCCATGCCTGCAATGGCTGAGGTCGGTGAGAGCATTTCTCTCATGCCCGGCCCACCTGCAGGGCCTTCATATCTAATAACAACAACATCGCCACCCTTTATTTTTCTACTCATGATGGCGCCCACCGCTTCTTCCTCACTGTCAAACACCTTCGCCTTGCCTGTAAAGCAAAGCATTGAATCTTTAACTGCACTGCGTTTAACGACAGAGCCGTTTGGCGCAAGGTTTCCAAACAAAACAGCAAGGCCACCCGAGGGTGCGTAAGGCTCATTTATAGGCCTTATTACAGAATTGTCCTTAACGAAAAATTTGTTGAGTTGTTCTTTTAGCGTTTTACCCGTTGCAGTCATAGATTCACCGTTTATGAGACCTACTTTTGTCAATTCGCTCATTACAGCATATACACCTCCTGCGGCATTCAAATCTTGCACATGATGCGCCCCCGCAGGAGCAAGACGACAAAGGTTGGGTGTTTTCTGGCTGATTTCATTAACAGTATCCATGCTTATATCTACACCCAATTCATGCGCTAAAGCAAAAAGGTGGAGAACCGAGTTGGTCGAGCAACCCAATGCCATGTCAACTGTTAAAGCATTTTTAAGTGAGCTTTCGTTTAGAATATCTCTTGCATTAATTCCTCTTTCGAGTAAAGACATAACAGCCATGCCCGCATTTTTCGCAAGCCTTATGCGTTGTGCATAGACCGCAGGCACTGTTCCGTTGCCCGGCAAAGCTATACCAAGAGCCTCACAAAGACAGTTCATCGAGTTTGCCGTGAACATTCCTGAACACGAGCCACAACCGGGGCAAGCAACTTCTTCAAGCTCATAGAGCTCGTCTTCACTGATTTTATCTGCATGATATGCACCTACAGCCTCAAAAACCGTGTTTAAGTCCGAGCCATCGGCAGAGAGCATAGGACCACCTGAAACAAAAACACTCGGAAGATTTAGGCGAGCCGCCGCCATTAACATACCGGGGACTATTTTGTCACAGTTTGGGATAAAAACAAGCGCATCAAATCGATGTGCCTTAGCCATGCACTCAACACTGTCTGCAATCAATTCCCTTGAAGGGAGAGAGTATTTCATGCCCTCGTGCCCCATTGCAATGCCATCGCAAACACCTATTGTGTTAAACTCCATAGGTGTGCCACCTGCCATAAGAACTCCGTCCTTTGCGGCACGTGCTATTGTCTGCAAATGTATATGACCGGGGACAACCTCATTGAACGAGTTGACAATGCCAACAAGTGGCTTTTTCAGCTGCTCTGTTGTGTACCCCATTGATTTAAACAAAGAGCGTTTGGGTGCGCTTGAAATATCATCTAATTTTAATCTGTTGCCCATTCTTTCACCCCTTTTTATTTTAGTCTCCCTGCCAGCTCATTTTTGCACGAAGCTGTGCACCGACCTCTTCAACAAGAAGCTCTGATTCCTTTTTGCGTCTTTCTTTAAATATAGGCCGACCCGCCTTGTTTTCGTCAATCCAGTTTTTCGCAAATTCACCACTCTGAATTTCCGAAAGCACTTTTTTCATTTCTTTTTTGGTTTCATCTGTGATTATTCTGTCGCCTACCGAATAATCCCCGTATTCTGCTGTGTCGCTGATTGAATATCTCATGTAGGAAAGGCCGCCCTTGATAACAAGGTCAATAATCAGTTTCATTTCATGTACGCATTCAAAATATGCACTTTCTGGCTGATAGCCTGCCTCTACGAGAGTTTCAAACCCTGCTTTCATAAGTGCCGTAACACCACCGCAAAGCACTGCCTGCTCACCAAACAGGTCTGTTTCGGTTTCCTCCTTGAAGGTAGTTTCAAGAACGCCCGCTCTTGCGCCACCTATTCCTAAGGAATATGCCAAAGCAATATCTTTTGCTTTACCGTCAGCATCTTGGTGCATGGCAATAAGACACGGAACGCCTTTGCCCTCAACATACTGGCTTCTTACTGTATGACCCGGGCCTTTAGGAGCAATCATGATTACATTGATATACTCGGGCGTAACAATTTGATTGAAATGAATGTTAAAACCGTGTGCAAAGCAAAGAGTCATGCCTTTTTTGAGATAAGGGCCGATTTTGTCTGAATAGATTTTCGCCATTTTTTCATCGTTGACAAGAATCATAACAAGGTCTGCCTTTTGAACCGCGTCTTCCGTATTCAAAACCTCAAATCCGTCTTCTTTTGCTTTCTGTGCACTTTTTGAGCCCTCATAAAGCCCGATAACAACATTAACTCCGCTGTCCCTCAAATTCTGTGCGTGCGCGTGACCTTGACTGCCGTAGCCGACAACAGCCACCGTTTTCCCCTCAAGTAATGCCAAATTACAATCTTTTTCATAATACATTTTTGCCATTGGTTTTCTCCTCCTAAAAAATTATTTATTTTGTAACCCGTTTCGATTGTCAACACTCATAATGGTTTCTTTGCCGGTTGAAAGTGCGATGCTGCCTGAGCGACAAAGCTCAAGAATCCCAAATGGAATGCTTTTTTGAATGCACTCGTTAATTTTTTCTGTGTTACCCGTGATGTCAGCGATTATAAACTTTTCACCCAAATCGACAACCTTGCCACCGAATGAATTAATGTGCTCAACAATTTTTGCGTTACCGCCACCGTTGGCCTTAAGCTTGATGAGCAAATGCTCGACTGAAACAGTGTCATCATCAAGCAAAACAGCTCTTTTTACATCATGCAGCTTATTGAGTTGTTTTACAACCTGCGTACGGGTGTATACATCACCCGTTGAAACAATTGTCATTCTCGAAAGGCTCGGGTCCTCTGTTTCTCCAACCGCTAGGCAATCAATGTTATAGCCTCTTTTACCGTAAAGACCGGCAATGCGATTAAGAACACCGTGCCTGTTCGACACTAAAAGCCCTACAACAAATCTCTCATTCATTATCAGCACCTCCCTGGCAAATCATAATATCTTTAACAGAACCTCCGGGTGGTATCATCGGAAAAACCTTTTCGTCAATGTCAATTTTACAATCTAACACAATCGGAGCGTCCTCAGGTAAACCTTTTTCCAAAACGCATTTAAGCTCCTCAATTGAATTGATTTCGCAACCATATGCCCCGAACGCCTGTGCAAGCTTTACAAAATCTGTTTTTCTTTTAAGGGTTGTTGATGAATAACGCTCCCCATAAAACATGTTCTGCCATTGTCTAACCATACCAAGTGCGCCGTTTTCAAAAAGCACTATCAACAACGGAGTTTTCTGCGAAACCGCAGTTGCAAGCTCTGTCAAGTTCATGCCGAAACTGCCGTCACCAGTAAACAAAACCGTGCGTTTTCTGCCCGAACCTACACAACCCCCTATTGCAGCACCCAGTCCGTAACCCATTGTGCCTAAACCACCAGAGGTAAGCAATGTTCTCGGGTTTTCAAAGGCGTAATAAAGCATTGTCCACATCTGATGTTGACCAACATCAGTTGCAATAACTGTATCCGCACTGCAATGTGCCTTTACAATCTCAATAATGTTTTGCGGGCAAAACTTTGATTTGTCGACGTTTGTTTTGTCTTTCTCCTTGGACTTCAAAACTAAGTCAACCCATTCTTCGTTCCTTGAGGGCTTTATAAGTTCAAGAAGTTCGCCTAATATTTTCTTTGCATCTCCACAAAGTTCAATTAACGACTCAACATTTTTGCCTAACTCCGCCTCATCAATATCAATGTGAATAACGGTGCATTTCTTTGTGTATTCGGATATATTGCCCGTTGCTCTGTCGCTAAACCTTACTCCAACTGCAATCATTAAATCTGCCTGCGACTGCGCCATTGACGCAGCATACTTTCCGTGCATGCCACACATGCCGAGATTGAGCTCATAAGAGCTTGGTACCGCTGTCATGCCCATCATGCTCAACCCTATTGGAGCAGAAAGCTTTTTCGACAATTCAAGCAGTTCTTTTTCCGCATTTGCAGCAACGACTCCCCCTCCACAATAAATATACGGTTTTTTTGCATTCTTTATTGCTTCAAGAATCTCTGTATAATCATATTCACCGTCAGTTTCATCTTCGTCTGGCTCAATATCCAACTGAAAGTCGCCGAAATAGTCACATGTTTCCTTTTGAACGCTTTTGGGTACATCAATCAAAACAGGGCCTTTTCTGCCATTTGATGCTATCCAAAATGCTTCGTTTATAATTCCTTCAAGCTCAGAAACATCTCTGACAATGTAGCTGTGCTTTACAATAGGCTGAGTTATTCCAACAATATCAACCTCCTGAAAACTATCCCTTCCGAGCAGCTTAACAGCAACATTGCCCGTGATTGCCACAAGCGGCACAGAATCAAGGTATGCATTTGCTATGCCCGTTACAAGGTTTGTAGCTCCCGGACCACTCGTTGCGATTATAACTCCCGGTTTCCCCGTAACTCTCGCATATCCATCTGCGGCGTGGGCCGCCCCTTGCTCATGTGCCGTGATAATATGCTCGATTCTGTCAGAGTTTTTGTACAGCTCATCATAGATATCCAATACAGCACCGCCCGGATACCCAAAAACAGTATCAACACCTTGTTTTATGAGCTCTTTTGCCAAAATTTGCGAACCATTGAGTTTCATTTCTGTTTTCCTCCTTCCAAAAATTTAGAGGCCTTGCAGCGTTTGCTGTAAGGCCTCTAAAGTGCTTAATCACCTTTATAATCCTAAACCAGCATAGCGCCGCAGAGCATTATCGACAATGACAATGACGATAACGCTAATAATGACGATTATTATACTGGTAAATAGACTGAACATTGTTTTTCTCCTCTTTAAATATTTGGATATAAAAAAACCTCTTACAGCGAGTCTGCTGTAAGAGGTTAAAAACCTATCTTATATCTTTCAGCAGCACTCATTAACACCATCGATAATGACACCGACGATGACGTTTATAATGATTACATTAGCTGCTGATTTGAGTTGCATCAATGCGACCCCCTCTTAAGATATAATATTACAATACAACACTTTATGTTCGTTGTCAACAATAATATCAAAAGTTTTTGAAATTGTTTTTAAAATTGAATTCTAAAAATCGAGTAAAAAAGCAAGAAACATGCTTTTGGTGATTAAAATCTTTTTTGAATAAAACCACTGTTTAGGCAAATATTAACTATGTTGTTATTAATTTAACTGATTTAGGTTGACTTATTGCATAAAAGTGCTATATAATATTTGTAGGTTAATAACCAATAATTTTTCGGAGGTGTCTTATGAATAATTGTGAGATTTTCAAAAAGGTTGCCCAAATCGTTGGTATAGTAGTAGCTGTTGCGGCTGTGGTTACCGCAGTTTATTTTGCCGTTACTAAGTTCCTTGAAATCAAGGGGCGTGACGATAACGATGAGGACTATGTCTCTTGTTCATTCTATGACGAAGAACCTATCCTTGTTGAGGAAGTTCCTGAGGAAGAAACAGAACAATAAGTTTTTATAATTTAATAATTATAATTGACAAAGCACATGGAGTTCCATGTGCTTTTTTCATGCCTATTTCATTTAAGCTTGCATTCAAAGCAGAGCCAATTGTTTTCTTCATGGCGTTTTTGCACCTTAAACCCATGCTTTTCAAATGCCTTGAGAACATCGTTTTCACGTATATCAATAATACCTGAGGTTAAAAACACAGCATTAGGGTTCATATATTTTGCAACATCTGCCGAAAACTCAATAATCACATCCGCTACGATGTTTGCAACAATTACATCAAATTTTCCACTAATTTTATCAGCAAGGTTCCCTTCAATAAAACTGCATTTCTGTGGGTTGATATTATTCAACTCCGCATTTTTTCTTGCCGTTTTGACGGCTAAAGAATCAATGTCAACTCCTTGCGCACTCTTTGCACCTAAAAGAACTGATGCAACAGATAAAATTCCACTACCACAACCTATATCGAGAACTGTTTTTTCGGGAGTGATAACATTTTCAAGCGCCTTTATACTAAGGCTTGTTGTGCTGTGCGTTCCCGTCCCAAAAGCGACTCCGGGCTCAAGGTTTAGAACAATTCTCCCGTCAGCGTTATAATCATCAACCCAAACAGGGCGGATTAGCAAACGCTCACCTATGGGGACAGGCTTGAAATAAACTTTCCAGTTGTTCTCCCAATCCTTGTTTTTGCAAATACTTGTTTTTATTTCATAATCTATGTCTTCAGCATGAAAGCGCTCACGCAAAAATCCGATTGCCTCCTGCGGATTCTCTTGCGGAGAAATGTAAACATGAATCAACCCTGTTGTTCTATCTTTCTCCAGTAACTGCTCATCAATCAATTCCTCATGCGCCATTTCTTCTGCATCCTGTTCAAGTGTACGGTAATCCTCAATATAAATACCGTAGGGAACAGTCATGCTTGCAATGGCAGATGCCTTATCTAAATCAAAGGCATCTACACTTATTGTAATTTCGGTCCAATCCATGCAATTACCTTCCAATGATTCTTTTTAACTCATCAACCTTGTCTGTTTTCTCCCAAGGCAAATCAATATCTGTTCTGCCCACATGCCCAAGTGCGGCAAGCTGACGATAAATTGGGCGACGAAGATCAAAATAGTCAATTATTGCGGCAGGTCGCAAATCAAAAAGCTTTTTCACTGCTTCAGAAAGCTTTTTGTCGCTGACCTTGCCTGTGCCGAAAGTTTCAACCGTAACAGAAACGGGCTTTGCCACACCTATTGCATAGGCAAGATGAACCTCGCATTTTTTCGCAAGCCCTGCAGCAACAATGTTTTTTGCAACATATCTTGCTGCATATGTTGCAGAACGGTCAACCTTTGTCGGGTCCTTGCCCGAAAACGCACCGCCACCGTGGCGTGAATAACCGCCATAGGTGTCAACAATTATTTTTCTGCCTGTTAAACCGCTGTCGCCCTGAGGCCCTCCCGTTACAAAACGGCCTGTGGGGTTGACATAAAAGACTGTATCATCATCAATCAATGATTCGGGTATTGTAGGAACAATAACATTTTCTATAATATCCTTGCGAATTTTTTCAATATCAACGTCTGCACTGTGTTGAGTTGAAACAACAACAGCGTCAATTCTATACGGCCTGTCATTGTCGTCGTATTCGACGGTCACTTGCGTTTTCCCGTCAGGCCTTAAGTATGTAAGCAAACCGCTCTTTCGAACCTGAGTGAGGCTCCTAACAAGGGAATGCGCAAGAGAAATCGGCATAGGCATAAGCTCAGGTGTTTCATCACAGGCAAAACCGAACATCATCCCTTGGTCGCCCGCTCCGTTAAGATTGTATCTATCCTCCTGCCCTTGCTTGAGTTCAAATGACTTATTAACGCCCAATGCAATATCGCTTGATTGTTCATCAATAGATGTTAGAATTGCACAGGAGTTGCCATCAAACCCTTTGTCTGCAGAATCGTAACCGATATCACAAATCACTTCACGTGCAATTTTCGGTATGTCCACATAGCAATTTGTACTGATTTCTCCCATAACGAGCACCATACCCGTCGTGCAACAAACCTCGCAGGCTACTCTGCCGTCTTTATCGTGTGTCATTACTTCATCAAGCACTGCGTCTGATATGCTGTCGCAAATCTTATCGGGGTGCCCCTGTGTAACGGACTCTGATGTAAATAAATGTCTTGCCATCTTTTACTCCCTCTCTTTCGCAATAATGAAAGCCTAAGGCTTTTTTACCCCAGGCTTTAGCACCTTATTTTTCGGTTAAAACCGCAGGATTTAGCACCTTGACTTTTAGTCAGGTTGCTGGGCTTCTCAGGGCCTGTCCCTCAGCCACTCTTAATAAGAGATATTTAATTGATTCTATTTTAACCCTTGTCAAAATGAAAGTCAAGTCAATATTAATTTTTAAGGCTTGAAACGGGTTTTGATATTATGCTGCCTCTCAAATGCTTTTTTGCTTCTATTATAACAAAAACACCTCAAAATGCGTCTTGTTTTGTAAGAAATGAGTGTAAAAAGTGAATAATATAACAAAACTCGCAGTAATGGCTCGAGGAATAAACAATATTGCTTGTGTAAAAGCACAAAAACCGTAATAGTTGTTGCGTTTAGTTGTAATTTGTGTAAAATCTATTGTTTACTGCTGTTTTCTAAGTGGATTTAACTAACTTTTAATTTTACCCTGTTAATATTACCAAAAGTATGTTATTATATTGCCTATCGAACATTTATGCGTTTGATGGTTTTTTTGTAGAATAGAGTAACATACCATCATTTTCTTGTACTGTCTTCTGGAGGGTTTTTAGATGTATAAAAAGATACTTGACATGCATACACATACCGACAATTCGTTTGACGGCAATCACTCCACAATGTTTATGTGTGAAAGTGCCGTTCAAAAGGGTTTGCGAGCAGTCGCTTTCACAGACCATGTGGAAATAGATTATTATAAAAAAAATGACTTTGACCGCACTGCGGCTCAATCTTATTTTGAAATTGTTAAAGCACGCTCTGCATTCAGAGGCAAGCTGATAGTCTGTGCAGGTATAGAAATCGGCCAACCAACCTATGACATCAAAACGGCGGAAGAAGTTATCGCCTTGAGAAATTATGACATTGTTGTTGGCGCAATTCACAATTTGCGCAATATGTTGGACTTTTGGTTTTTGAAATATGAAGAATACAGCATTGAAGAAATCAATGACCTAATTGAAAATTATTTTGATGAGCTTTTGCTGCTTGTAAAGTGGAATAAGTTTGACACCTTGGCACATTTAACTTATCCCTTAAGATACATTTGTGGTGAGAACAATATACCAATCGATATTTCAAGATTTTCACAAAAAATTGACGCAATTCTTGAAGAGTTGGCCAAAAATGAAAAGGCGCTTGAAATCAACACCTCGGGGCTTCGCCAAAAGCTGAACGAAACAATGCCTAACGAGAAAATCGTCAATCGTTTCAAGCAACTTGGCGGCAAATATATAACAATTGGCTCGGATGCGCACTACGCTGAACATCTGGGCGAGGGAATTGTAGAAGGCATGAAAATTGCCAAACGCTGTGGATTTGATAGTGTAACACTCTATCAAAAAAGAGAACCAATACAAATACCTATAGAATAGTGGAGAGTTGATATGAACTTTACCAAAGCATTAAATTCAAAAATAAGAGATGTAAAGCCTTCAGGTATCAGAAGGTTTTTTGATATAGTTGAGGAAGTTGAGGGAGTTATCTCTTTGGGCATCGGTGAGCCTGATTTTCAAACCCCCAAAAACATACGCAATGCAGGCATAAAAGCTCTTGAGGAGGGCAAAACAAAATACACCTCCAACTCCGGTCTAACTGAATTGAGAAACGAAATTTCAAGCTATTATAAACGAAAGTTTAATGTTGAATCAGACGGGATAGAAAATGTTCTCTTAACCGTCGGCGCTTCAGAGGCGCTTGACCTATGCTTTCGTGTTCTGCTTGAGCCGGGCGATGAGGTTCTCGTGTGCGAGCCTTCTTATGTTTGCTATTCGCCATTGACTTCAGTGAGTGACGGTGTGTATGTCCCCATCGTTACAAAGGAGGAGGATAATTTTCGCCTTACTCCGCAAGCACTCAAAGAAGCAATTACACCGAAGTCAAAGCTGCTTGTTCTAACATATCCTAACAACCCGACAGGCGCAATTATGGAAAAAGAGGACCTGCAGGCAATAGCGCAGATTATAAAGGATACAAACATCATTGTTATAACCGATGAAATATATGCCGAATTCACCTTTGGTAATAAAAAACATTTTTCAATTGCAGAAATCCCTGAAATGCGAAAGCGTACAGTAATTATCAGTGGCTTTTCAAAAGCTTTTGCAATGACAGGTTGGCGCTTAGGCTATGCCATTGGTCCTAAGCCGCTTATTGATGCTATGACAAAAATGCACCAGCACGCAATAATGAGCGCGCCGACAGTCGCACAATATGCCGCCATCGAGGCATTAACAAACGGCGCACCTGATGTTGAGAAAATGCGGCTTGCATACGATAAACGCAGAAAGTTTATTGTTGGCGAATTTAATAAAATTGGTCTACATACCTTTGAGCCTGAGGGAGCCTTTTATTGCTTCCCTTGCATAAAAAGCACAGGTCTAAGCTCGGAGGAATTCTGTGAAAGGCTGCTCAAAGATAAGAACGTCGCTGTCATACCGGGCACAGCCTTCGGCGACTCGGGTGAAGGATTTGTTCGTGTTTCTTATTGCTATTCTACCGAACATATAAAAGAAGCACTGAAAAGAATCGCTGATTTTGTCGAAGAATTGCAATAATAGTAGAAAATATCTATCCCCCTGTAAAGTTGATATGCTTTACAGGGGATATTTCCCTTTATGTCGGGAAATAAAGGAGATAATTGTTGACAATATCAACAAATGTTGATAACCTTAATTTATTAAAGGGAAAAAACTATTGATAGGACTGATAAAATGAAGATTACCGTTAAAGCGGCGGCAAAAATCAACCTTCATCTTGATATCCTTGCCACTCTCAAAAGCGGATATCACAGCCTTTTTATGATTATGCAATCGGTCAGTCTTTATGATTTAGTAACGATTGAAAAGATATCATCGGGCATTGAACTCACCTGCTCCGCTGCAACTATCCCCTGTGATAAAACAAACATTGCACACAAAGCTGCTGTTGCTTTCTTTGATTTAACTGGCATAAAGGGCGGCGCAAGAATACATATAGACAAGCGAATTCCGTTTTCTGCAGGACTTGCCGGCGGAAGTGCAGACGGTGCCGCTGTTATTGCTAGCCTTAATAAACTATATTGTACAGGTTTGAATGATTTTGAGTTAGGGCAAATCGGCATAAAGGTCGGTGCAGATGTTCCGTTTTGTATATCGGGCGGAACAATGCTTGCGCAGGACATCGGCGGTGTATTGTCACCCCTACCCGATTTGAAAAAGACATATATAGTGCTTGCAAAACCCGAGTGCTCAGTTTCCACAAAATTAGCGTACAAAGCGTTTGACGAGTGCGAATATGTGCGACACCCCAAAAACGCCATAATTTTAAATTCTGCTGTAAATGGAGATTTTGACGGAATTTGTAAATATGCTCACAATGTTTTTGAACAATTTATAGAGGTGCCTGAGAGGGTTGAAATTAAAAGAATTATGCACGAAAACAATGTACGCTTGTGTCAGATGAGTGGCAGTGGGCCAACTGTTTTTGGCCTGTTTGACAGCAAGCAGGGCGCAAATTCATGTGTAAAGGCTCTTGAAGAAATAGTTAATGACATTTATGTGTGTGAATGTGTCAGTTCGGGACTCGAGTTTTGCTAATAAACTTGTTTTAACTAAAAAAACTGTTGCTGGCGGTTAACCCGACAACAACAGTTTTTATTTGTAAATTTAATTGTGGCTATTAAGAAGTAAATGCCCAAGTCTTTTTCTTATGACGGCAACTAACGGAATTGCAACAACCCAAAGCATAACACCCTTTACAGCATTTAGAGCAGTTGCGCCCCAGATTGCTGTCCAAAGAGCTGAATCCGAAAGCTCCACGCCGAGAAAGTATTTGAAAAACAAAGGCGCGATCAAGTAATTGCCTACGATGCCAATTGCAACAATTGATATCAACGAAACGAACCCGGCAATTATTACGCCAATCATTTGTTTGCATTTGCCGTTGTCTGTTATTTTTCTGAAAATAATGGAAAACGGAACAATGAAGGCACAGCCGACAATAAAATTCATTAAATTACCAAAACCCATTTGAGTACCTATGCCTTTAACAGACAGCTCGAGTATGTTTTTAAACAGCTCAACAAGGACTCCAAAAACAGGCCCAAATATCACCGCACCAATAAGCGCAGGGATATCCGACAAATCAAGCTTTAAATATGACAAACCAGGAATCACAGGAAACTCAAGCAAGAATAAAACAAAGGACATTGCCGAAAACAGTGCCAAAAGAATCACCCGCAAAAGAGTTTTGTTGCTTTTTTTCATAACTAAAATCCTTTCTCTCTGTATAAAAATAGAAACGCCCCATGAAAATTCATGGGGCGCTACATCTCTCAATCAACACTCTTTTTCATCCGGACTATACCGTCGGCCTTGGAATTTCACCAAATCAACCGCAAATGCGGCTCGCGGGCTATACCGCCGGTGGGGAATTTCACCCCGCCCCAAGAATATCTGTGCTTATATTTTAACACAGACTGTTTAAAAGTCAAGAATAATTATGTGAAAAACGCAAAAGCTTTATTAACTAACACTATTCAAAAAATTAACCCTGAAAATTTATCAAAATAACTTGACAATAGCACGTAAATAATATATCATAATCAAGTGCGAAAAATATAAGATCCATTAGCTCAGTCGGCAGAGCACTTGACTTTTAATCAAGGTGTCCGGAGTTCGAATCTCCGATGGATCACCACAAAACCGCCCGTGTTAGTTCACGGGCGGTTATTTTTTGTCGCCTATATCTGATTTTAAAAGAGTTTGAACGGCTGAAGTCCTTTTTTAAAAATGTTTATTGTTTAAAATCAGAATTTATGTAAGAACAAATCTGCCCGCTTTCTGCCCAAACCGCTTTTGCATGAGTCAATGCCTTTTCAATCATAGTGCTTATTCCGTTTGAACCCAAAAAAGTTTTAAGTAAAAGCGAAAGGCTTTTTGAAAACTCGGCAACGACAGCTGCTTTTTTTAATGCACCCGTTCCGCCACCATAGTTTTTTTCTGCATTTGTAATTAATTCAAAAAGTCTGTTTTTTGAGGAGCATAGCTCTTCATTTACTAACCTTGCGATAATTGTGCAAACAATTGCAATAGTCAACAGAATAAATTCATAGTTGCTTAAAATGATGTTTTTCATACAGTCCTCCATTCGTCAATGTAAATTACCAATTCCAAGCCTTTGCAAAAACTCTCTTTGCTCATGCTTTATCTTTTTTGCATATTCGAGTGCGATTGACATTTCTCCGTTTGTTTTTCCGTATTTTATTGCCTGTGCCGTAACCTCACCGAGTGTCAGAGACGCTCCCACGCATTTTACAAGCAGGTGTTCATACTCCTTTCTTGCCTTTTCGCGCTCGCAATATTGTATTTCCCGTCGGTCAATTGACCTTTTTAATAGCCAAAACGCAAGCGTCGTCACACCTGCGGGAATTCCGCAATATGCCAATGCCGCCAATGATGTATCTATCATTTTTGAATCCCCTTTATATACTGAGTAAAGCCCACCTTGTATGACGACGTGCCGTTTATTCGGTATAAAATAACTGCTAAATTGTTTTTAATACCCAGAGTGTTACAGGTTGCGTTTTTGAACAGCGTGCCTATCTTTACAAGTCGCGCGGTATCAGCGTAAACAATCAAATTATCCCCGCTTGTGTTTTTGAAAACATCGTGTTTAACCGTATCCTCAATCGCACCTGCAACGGGCGTTGGGGATTTGTATTCAATCCAACCGAGCTGCCCCCATTTATCCCAACCGCCGTCTTTGAGCCTAGTTTTGACAACTCCCTCGTTAAATCCTTTAGCCTCAACAACATAACTGTCGCCTATGCAAACTCCAACATGAGCTTTTCCTCTAAAAACAAGCAATCCAACCGTTTCAGGGATTGTTGAAATCGAGCCTGTTTTTGTGCACGCAGCTAATATTCCACCTACATTTTTATCGTACTTCACTGAATATTTGGGAGATGATGTTGGTTTTTTCATAAACATATATGATTTAATAAGACCTGAACAGTCATATGCTCGCTTACCGAAATGGTTTGCCTTTGCAATTTTATATCTGTTGTCGGAATAATGTGAAGGATATTGTTTTTTCTTTTGGCGCCAAAGGGATTCGGTCGTTTTAACACCAAAGGTACCGTACCAATAAGGCGACCCAATCTGTGCTTTTATATGTTCAACAAAATCAATGTTGTTCTTGCTCATGATGTTCCTCCTGCCCTTCTTCTTCGATAATATCGTCTATTTCATGCCAATCCCTTGGGGATTGATTTGGCGCTAAGTCAATGACATAGCCGCTTTCTTGCCCGTTTGTGAGCCTCTTCCCCTCGTCTGCAATCAATCTGAATGTGTTTAATGTTTGCATAAGTTATCCCCTTTCTTTTAGCTTCAAGCCCAAATTACGGTTGCATTTACAGCTCCCCACGGAGCACCCGAAATGTAATTACCGTTAACGGTAATTGTTGTTATATTTGTGCAGTCCTTAAAGGCATCTGCGTACACATAGCTTATATTGGAGCCAAAAACAATATTAGTTAAGCCTTTGCAATTTTCAAATGCTCTTGCGTAAATCATTTCTAATGATTCAGGCATTGTACAAACTGTTATTTTTTCGCAATTTCTAAAGGCGTTGCTTTCAATTGTTGTTATATTAGGTGGCAAACTGGATAGCCTCAGCTCCCCACAACTATAAAAACTTGAATTACGAATACTGGTCAGTTGACTTGGTAATTCGGTCAAGCTCAGACTTGTACAATTTGAGAATGCATTTGCCTCAATAGAAGTTATTGAGTTTGGTAGGTTCGGAGGATTAAATTTCTTGCAATAAATAAATGCACTGTTGTCTATTTTCACCAAAGAAGAAGGCAAACATAAAGGGTTGAGCTTGTGGCAATTAGCAAATGTTTTGCTTTCTATTTTTGCTAAGCTGTCAGGCAAATACTGTATCTGTAAATTTGTGCAATCTTCAAATGCACTGATTCCTATACTTATATCTTCTGTAGGGAAAGTCAAACTTTCTAACCCGCAACAATTGGCAAAAGCAAAACTTCCGATTGAGGTCAATGAACTTGGCAAAGATGCAAAATTAATCGTTGAGCAAGAGAAAAAGGCGTGTTGTCCTATATTCTGGACACTATCAGGTATACAATTGAGTTGCAAATTATCGTATCTGTAAAAAGCATAATTCGCAATTGATATGATGTTTTCCGGAATAGTCAACAAGCCGTCACGCTGAACAAGACTGCTTACTCTATAATCACCTGTCATCAAACTTTGAACCTCAATCAGCTTTGGAACTAAGTCACTTAAAGTGTCTTCAGGATCTACAAGAATTCCCAAAGCACTTATATTTTCAGAAAGGTTTGTCTTTAGTTGTAAAAGCCTGCTAATAAAATCAACAAATATGCTAATCACATCACCCACCCCCTATTATGTCATTAAGTGCAGCGGTAAAGGTCTCAAATATTTCTGCAAGTAACTGCTGAACAAATTCAGTTGTCGCTGCCTTATTTGAATTATCGGTTATGTTAAGGGTGGGAACTGTCAATGGAATTTCAAGGTTAATCTCTTGTGATGTTGTAGAAATACCTTGTACAATCGGCGACTGAATTACCTCTTTAAGCTCATCTAGCATTGAATGAAGCTTGGGTAATAAATCAAATGCGTCTAATGAAATCTCTCTTGCGCACCCTGTCAGTGAATTCTCAAAAGTAACTGAAAACACTGCAGATTTTGCGATAAATGTCGGCAAATTATTACTTTGTCTGTGAGCCTCAACCTGTATGTCAAGGCTTTTGTTTGAGCAAAGCTCAAACGGCATTTTGCAATATAATTTGTCACCATCATTATATGCGTTAGGGGCAGTGCCAGTACCGTCCCAAATATATATGTTTTGAGTGGAAATCTTGTTGTTTGTGCCTTTTGGCTCAAATGATATGACATGATAGTCTATATCCTCCGAAATCAGCTCACCGGCAAGCTCAATTTCAAGCTGAGCACATTCATGCTCATGAACATACAGCTTGTCCTGATTTATTTGCAGCGTGCTCCCGTCCGCGGCAAGAACAATGCTTACCGTTTTCAAATTATCCCTACCTTTCTAACCACACTTTTCTCTACATCGTTTTGGGGTGTGCGATTATAATAGTTTTTTAGATAGTATGCGGTGTCTATCAATTCATTTCTTTGGTCATACAAAATTCTTAAAAGCCTTGTTATTCTTATTTCTTCCTCACAGCAATGCTTTTGACGAACTTCACTTAACCGTTGCCTATATTTTTTAATCAACTCGTCTTGCAATATAACGCCTTCAAAGTATTCTTCTGAAAGCTCAGAAAGGGTTTTATACATTTTTTAACCTCCGATTAATATATTATCTGTGGTCGTTTGATAAAAGGAAGCGAGTCTAATAACCTCTGATAGGCTCGGCAAATTGCCATTTTCAAAACCCACTAATGTGTTTTTATCTATGCCCACCCCTTCGCCTAGTTCATCTATGGTAATGTTGCTGATAACTCGTAGTCTTCTAAGCCTGCCGCCTATATTGGTCGGTTTGAATTTCTCTGCAGAGGCAATCGCAAGCGCTTTACACACAACAATCGGGAGAAAAACCACTTTTTTCAAATCATACTCATATTTAACGACATGCCGTAAAATTTTCTGGATTTTTTTGTTTGCCCTCTCCAAAGTTCTGAAAACAGTTGAAGTGTTAATCCCCATACTTTGAGCAATTGTTGTTAGGTTTTTATTCTCGAACCAATACTGTTCTACAACAGCTCTTTCGGTCGGTGTCAAATCCTCATCAATCACATCTCGGACAAGTACAGACAAATCTACAACCTTCTTTCGCATTTGGTTTTCGGAAATTTCGTCTGCATTTTCTCGCTCCCAGTCTAAATAGGCTTGTCTTTCAGTGAGTATTTCGAATGCATCTCGCCGAAGTTGTCCGTTTATTTTCATAAAACTCCTTCACCCCCTTGTTTTTTAATAGCCACACTATTATAATAGCGAACAAATGTTCTTGTGTCAATAGCATTTCTCATAATTCACAAAAACTCTTGACAAATTAAATAGTAGCACTAATAATAGGAGTATAAGAGAGAGGTGGCAAAATGAACGTAATTAAGGATTTAAGGCGTCGAAGAGGCTTGACACAAGTTGAGCTCGGGAAAGTCTGCAATGTCCACCAGACAGCTGTCAGCCAATGGGAGATGGGCAGAACTCTGCCGGATAGCGATAGCCTTTCAATTCTTGCTGACTTTTTCAATATTTCTATTGAACAAATTCTGGGCAAGGGAAAAAGTGAGAAAAGACGCCATTTCATCCCTATCCTCGGCAAGGTCGTTGCCGGAGTTCCCCTCGAGGCCATTGAGGAGCATGACGGTTACGAGGAGATATCGCCCGAATTGGCGGCAAACGGTGAACATTTTGCGCTCAGAATTGAGGGCGACAGTATGTTACCGCGCTTTTGCCCGAGCGACATTGTAATTGTCAGAAAACAACCCGATGTTGACAGCGGTGACATTGCCGTTATACTTCTAAACGGAAACGAGGCAACCGTCAAAAAGATAATAAAAAAAGACACAAGCCTAATGCTTGTGCCTCTTAATAACAGTATTTATGAGCCGAAAATCTTTACCGATGAAGAAATCAAAACCCTCCCTGTTACAATACTGGGCAAGGTTGTTGAGCTCAGGGCAAAGTTTTTTTAATCTCTTTTGTCTATATTTGTTGTGTCAACTAAAAACAGTGGTCTACGCTTGACCTCCATGTAAATCTTTGCAATGTATTCACCGACAATCCCAAGCGAGGTCAATATAAGACCGCTCATTAAGACTATCAAGCAAATAATTGACGGGTAGCCGGCAACGTCGGGCCCGTTTATTATTGTGTCTATTATTATATACACGGCGTATAATGTTCCTAATGTGCTAAAAACGACGCCAGTCATAAATGATATTTTAAGCGGTGTTGTAGAAAAGCCGATTATGCCATCAATTGCATATTTAAAAAGCTTTGCTATCGACCATTTCGTATTGCCTGCGGCCCGCTCCCTGTTCTCATGTTCAAACCATTTTGTTTTAAAGCCCACCCAAGTGAAAATCCCTTTTGAAAAGCGATTGTATTCAGGCATGCTTAAAATTGCCTTGACCACCTTTCGAGTCATTACCCGAAAATCCTGAGCGCCGTCCTGTATCTCAACATCGCTGAGTTTACTAATAACGCGATAAAACCTTCGAGATAATGCACTTTTAAGCTTTGACTCGCCTTGTCTATCAACCCTGCGAGCGGCGGCAACGTCATAGCCCTCTATGTCAACCGCTTTAATCATATCAATAAGAAGTTCAGGAGAATGCTGCAAATCCGCATCAATTATACCCACATAATCGCCACTGGAATAAGACATACCTGCAAGCATTGCCGCTTCTTTGCCAAAATTTCTTGAAAAGGAAATATATTTGACCCTTTTATCTTTTTGGGCAAGTTTTCCTATAATTTCTAAAGTTGAGTCACTGCTACCGTCGTTGATAAAAATAAACTTAAAACCATAATCCGAACACTTTTGAGCAACCGAACATACTTCTTCATAGAACATGGAGAGGACTTCGCTCTCGTTATAGCATGGCACTATTAAATCAACAGTTTTCATCCCTTACCTCCGTTGTTTCATTATGACGGATTTTTGTCCGGTACTTTTATTCGTCGTTCCCCGACAAGAGGGTTAACGCTGTCTGAAGCTGCGTGTCCTCCTCATCCTCAAGCAAGTCAAAATTTGACTTCTGTGAAAATGTTAACGAAGATTCATAGTCAGGCACAACCCCAACTCCGTCAAAGCTATCGCTCTTATACGGTAATATTTTTGCGACCGTTAACATAACCGCCCCACCGTCGTCAAGACGAAACACCTCTTGCATGGTCCCGTTTCCTTTTGTCGTGTTTCCAACTATCCATGCCTTGCCGAAATCCCTCAAATCGCAGGCGAAAAGCTCTGCCCCACCGCAGGTTTTTGAATTCACAAGCACTACCATTTGCAACGATACATCCGTTGAGTTTGAAGAAAAGACCTTAACCGTTTGACCGTTTTTGTCAACGGCACTCGCTAATGCGCCCGTACCCTCGCTTGCGACGGGGACCAACAAATCAATCACCTGTGCGGCATATTCAACACTACCCTTATCGGTGTTTCTAACGTCAAATATTAGACTTTTCGCCTCGCTCTCAATCAGTGAGTGAATTGCGTTGCTCACTTGGATTGCTGTGTTTTCATAAAATGCAGTTATTCTTATGTATCCAACGTCACCTATTAGTCTGTGGGAAACCGACGGCAAATTGTAGCCAACCACAACACTGACTGTTTTGGTTTCGGTTTCTCTTTTAAAAGTTATATCGACACTTGAAAGGTTTTGGCCCTCAAAGCTTTTGAGCATTTCTTCATAGTTTTTTGCACTAATAGGTTCACCGCCGATTTGGGTTATTTCATCACCCTTTTTAAGTCCACTATTTTCTGCTGGCGAACCACTAAAAACCTGTGTTACTGTCATATATCCGTTTGCTTCATTTAGGGTCGTTGTAACACCGATACCTAAAGACTTGCCCGAAATTACCGTTACATAATCCGCATACTCATCGGCAGTCATATACTTGCTGTATGCATCGCCCAGGCCGGCAACATAACCGCCCGCAACCTTTTCGTTTAACACTTTTTCGCTTATTTTTCCATAATAATTTGAACGCACAAGCTCATCTATTTTCGCAATAGATGAATACATTTGTGTGCGCTCAGGTAAATCAGTTATCAACCTGTTATAAGTTCGCTGTGAAACGGACATTGTTATTGCAAAGGTTATCGTAATCGCTGTTATTACCAATGATATTGTAATTCCTATTGAAATCTTCCTGCTCATTTTATCTCCTTTGCGCAATTATCGGCCTTTTGCCCAACACTGCTCATTATGGTTTTGAAACATAGTTTAACGGGTTCACTCTTTTTACTGTTCCCCCGTCATTAATACGCACTTCAAAGTGAAGATGGGGGCCTGTAACATTACCGGTAGCTCCGGCTTTTGCAATTACCTGCCCTTGGCTCACTGTTTCCCCATAGCCAACCAATCTACTCTGACAATGTGCATAAAGTGTGTGAATGCCGTCGCCGTGGTCGATGATAATATAGTTACCATAGCTCGAATGCCAGCCTGAATAGTGAACATTCCCGCTCCTTACCGCAACTATATTTTTGCCGGTTGTTCCTCCACTTACACAAATATCAATCGCATAGTGAAATTTACTCACTCCGAATGGGCTGTAATATCCATACCCAGCTGAAATATATGTATTAGGGTATGGCATCGGCCATATCATTTTGCCTGAGTCTTCATGCTGTGATTCGTCACCCGTTGATGACCCTTGACGAATCAATTCGTCAATCTTTTCATCAAGCTCCCTTTGCTCTCTTTCGTACTTTTCTAAAAGATCTCTAAATGCTTTACTATCTCTGTCAAGCTCTAGAAAAAGACTGTTTGCTTTTTGAGCATTGCTCTCAACAGTGCTTTGTTTTTGAGCCAGCTTACTTTTACTACTCTGAGCATCATTTTGCTTGTCAACAAGAGCTTTATTTTCGCTATCTAGCTCAGTTTTTTTATCATCAAGCTCTGCTCTGCTTTCCTCTAACTTTTCTGCGAGCTTCTCTATTTCTTTCATATCCTTTTCAAGGTCATCAAGGAGCCCTTTATCATGCTCAGAAACTCTTTTTAAAAGCTCACTTCTTGTGAAAAATGTTGAAAAATCTCCAGCCGAAAACAGAATCTCAAGCTCTGACATTGAACCTGCAAGGTATGACGCCCTCATTCTTTCAAGAAGAAGTGAAATAGTGCTGTCAATTTCTTGTTGTGTTTGCTCCTTCTCAAGAGTTGCTTGCTCAATTTGTGAGTTAATTAAATTTATTTGATCGTCAATTTCTTGAATCTTTGAATTGAGAGCTTTTATCTCTCGTTCTATCATTGATATTCTTTTGTTGAGCAAATCAATTTGTGATTGAACATCCTTTATTTGACTGTTCAGAACATTAATCGTTTCATTCTGCTTGCTCATGTCTGATTTTATGTCACCGAGCTTGTCCGCACTGTTCTTAATTTTATCCTCAAGCTCCTCGTATTGATGCTGTAAATCCTCAAGAGATTCGGTAGCAAAAACACGGGGCACGACTGCACTTGTTGCAATCAACACAAACACAATACACAGCGACATTAAGCCTCTTAATGAACGGTTAAACCTCATTCTCATAGACGCATTCCAGCTCCTTCTCTTTAAGATATTTTTTAATTGAAATTGCGCTTCCCAATGAGCCTGCAACAATACCGCCTGCAACAAATGCACCGAGCATAACAGGCGCAACACTTTTAAAGGCGACAGCGTTGTAATTGCCAACATCAGATATAACCGAAGAAAGAGAGCTCATTGCAGCGCCGTAAACGCCCCAAACTAAAAACAGGGACAAGATACCTGCAATTGCACCCAAAATGATTCCCTCAATCATAAATGGCCATCTGATGAACCAGTTTGTCGCACCAACGCTCTTCATAATGCTTATTTCAAGTCTTCTGTTGAACATTGTTACACGAACTGTGTTTGAAACTATGAAAAGCGACACTATAAGCAAAAGCCCAATAACGCTTAAGCTAATATAGGTTGTTGTTGTTTTAACGGATGCAAGCTGTGCTGCAAATTGCCTGTTTTCTCTGACATTTAGCACATTATCAAGATTTTCAATTTTTAAAACCGTTTGTTCAAACAACGAAAGGTTTTCTACCGTTACTTTAAATGAGTCAGGCAACGGGTTTTTATCAATACCTTTGAATAATTCGGCTGCACTGCCCAGCTCCTCGAGCTGTTTTTCAAATGCCTCCTCTTTTGAAACAAAGGTACAGGTTGCAACATTGTCAAGGTTTTTAAGCTCAATACCTAATTTTTCAGTTTGAACCTTTGATGCCTCATCAGTAACAAAAACCACAATTACATTTTCATTTTCGATTTTATCGATTATGCTTTGAATGTTTATCAAAAGCATGCTCGCTATCCCAATCATCACCAAACAGGACATCAAAACGCATGTTGAGGCAACACTCATAAGGCGATTAACCCACACATTTCGAAATCCTTCTTTTGTTAAATATGATAAACTTCCTCTACTCATTTGACATCACCCGCCTCTTCTTCCGGAGTGACAGTTGACGTTTCTCGAAGTTCAAACTTTTCATTTTTACTTTCGGGCATCATGTCATGGCTAATGTGCCCTTGCGACGATTTAACATTCTTTTTTGTCAAGGATGTGCCGTCATAAACCACGCACCCTTGCTCAAGGATAATAACTCTTCTGTTAAATCTTTTCACAAGATTATGTTCATGCGTTACCATAATAACTGTTGTGCCCGCGTCGTTGAGCCTTGTGAGCAAATCAACAATTTCATATGACATTTGCGGGTCAACGTTTCCGGTGGGCTCGTCCGCAATAATCAGCTCGGCATTGTTGGCAAGTGCTCTTGCCAATGCAACCCTCTGCTGTTCACCGCCTGAAAGCTCATTCGGGTAACAACGAGCCTTCGTCGCCAACCCAACCAGGCTGATAACATAAGGAACTCGTTTTCTTATTTTCTTTTCTTTTGCGCCAATAACACGCATTGCAAAGGCAACATTATCATAAACCGTCATGTTGGGGATTAGACGAAAGTCTTGAAAAACCACACCAAGGGTGCGCCTAAAATAAGGGATTTTCTTGTTTTCAAGCTCGCTCAAATTATAGTTGTTCATAGTAATGCTTCCGCTTGACGGAACTTCCTCGCGCATCATCAACTTCAAAAATGTGCTTTTGCCGGCACCAGAGGCACCAACAACAAAGGCAAATTCGCCCTGATTAATTTTAATGTTTACATTCTTCAGAGCGTGGGTGCCGTTAGCATAAGTCTTAGAGACATTATTAAATTCAATCACAATACCATTCCTTCAAATACAGCCGCATCTATAACGAACCACCACATCCGCAAAAACAAGTTTCTATATCATTTCATATAAGTAATGGACACCTGCAAAGCTTTAAAACTTCACAGGCTTAGCATCAAGATATTTTTTAACCATCAAGGCTACTTTAAACACAATTGCATCATCAAACTCACGCAGGTCAAGACCGGTAAGCTTTTTAATCTTTTCAAGTCTGTAAACCAATGTGTTTCTGTGCACAAAGAGTTTACGTGAAGTTTCGGAAACATTGAGGTTGTTTTCGAAAAATTTCTGAATAGTGAAAAGCGTTTCGTGGTCAAGGCTGTCAATTGAGCCCCTCTTGAACACCTCACGAAGGAACATATCACACAGAGTTGTCGGCAGCTGATATATAAGCCTTGCAATACCTAGGTTATCATAGCTGATAATGGTTTTCTCAGTATCGAACACCTTGCCGACTTCAAGCGAAACCTGAGCCTCTTTAAATGAAAGTGCAAGCTCGTGAAGCCCTGTAACAGTTGTGCCTATGCCCACAAGTGCACGAGTATAAAGCTGGGTGTTGAGTGAATCGGCAATTGACTGCGCAAGCTTTTCTAAATCTTTTGTTGCGATGTCCTGCTTAACTTCCTTTACAAGTGCAACATCTGTTTCGCTAATGTTGATAACAAAATCCTTTACCTTGTCGGGGAAAAGAGATTGAATTGTATCAAACACAGCAGCATCGCTGTTTTCGGGTACTCTTATCAAAAGCACAACTCTCGCGCCCTCATTGTTAAAATGAAGCTCACGTGCCTTTAGGTATATATCACCCGCCAAAATGTTGTCAAGTATAACATTTTTGACGAAATTGCTTCGATCATATTTTTCATCATAATACTGCTTGATGTTTTCTAAAGCAACACAGCAGATATCGGCATATCTCGCTGCAAGTTCATCTGTACCGTCAACAAAAACAGCGTACTCGGAATGCATGTGAGCGCCAAACGAGCGAAAAGTATAGGGACCGACAGAGATTGTTGCGTTTTTAGCAAAAATTTCAGTTGTCGAGTCGGAAACAAGCTCACCAATCTTTCCTAACTCACTGCAGGATATGATTGTACCCGTTTCGTCGATAACGCCAATTGTCCTGTCAATAGCGTCACGGAGCTGATGAATGATCCCCTGGAATAGTCTGTTTGACATAATTATTCTCCTCACTGCAAAAACTTCAATTAACTTCCGTTATTTTTATACAATTTGACAACAATAACATATACATTTTACACAAGAATGACACGATTTGCAAGCTAAATTATCAAATAAATCATGAAACTATAATAAAAATTTAGAAAAACTACTAATAATGATGAGCAAACTTTGTGATTAATGCTTAGTTTTCGTGAATTTTAGACGCTCAAAAAATTGTTGAAATTGACAAGTTATTGTTCGCATAAAGGCGTATCTTCTGCTTTTATTCAACTAACTCTATTGTTTGTTCATGTTTTTGAGCATTTTATGTTTCACAAAATTCAACAACGCCCTTTCCCTTCTTTTCGCGACTTATTTATTTTTGTGGTGGTAGAAGGGTGCAGGCTTTGCGCAAATGTGCCATTACTGCTTGCTTTCGACAGTTTTGTCACCTCGATTATAAGTATAACAAATCAAAGCATAGCAAACAACACACAAATTTTTCAAGTTATTATAAATGAAATATAAAAACCAATATCTTTTTCATTTGTTTTTTTTGAACATTAGTAAAACAGAAGCATAAATGACAACAATTAAAAGTGTGATATTGTATCCGCTTTTAATAAGTATATAAAACCCACATGCTGCCAACGGAAGCAAAAACGCAAAAGAAACAGCTCTCGTTATTTGCTCGCTCCTTGATTCAGAAAGTTTTCTTGAAAGCAATGCATGAAGAACTCGACTCCCATCAAGCGGCTCGATAGGCAATAAATTCAATGCACCAAGCCCGCAGTTGACCGCTATTGAAAATAATATTAACTCGTTGTGATTGTATTTATAAAGAAAAACCAATATCACTGCTAAAACAATATTTACAAGTGGGCCGGCAAGGGCGGCAACAGCTTCCTCATTAAAAGAAAGCGCCACCCTTCCCCTTCTTTCAATAACTATTCCAAATGGCATTAACGATATCTTGTATGGCACATCTCCCCACCAAAGCAGGCATAACAAATGCCCCGCTTCATGAATGACCGCCCCGACAATACATAATAATGTCTTTGAGCTTTTGTCAAACAAAAGAAGCAGGGTAACTAAGGCAACAAAGTAAAAGCTTACTTCAAATTTTATGTTTTTAAGTTTTATTGTCATTTATATCAAGTATATACATTGGGTTATATCTTGTTTTGTCAATTCTCACTTCAAAATGCAAATGTGGGCCTGTCGTTATGCCGGTTGACCCGACAAGTGCTATGGTTTCTCCTGCCCTTATAAACGCTCCAACCTCAACATACACTTCATCACAATGGAAATATAGTGTTTGCAGGCCATTTTGATGCTCCATCAACACATAATTTCCACCCGTTTCCGAAAAGCCGATCTCTTGCACCTTCCCGTAATATGCACATGCTATTCTTTCCCCTTGCGGCGCAGCTATATCAATGCCCGTGTGAAAGCTCATTTCCTTTGTTATGGGATGAATACGGTAACCAAAGTTTGAAGTAATTCTTCCGCTCACAGGTGTAACTGCCTTGGCGGTTATGTAAAAAGGAGCAAAGGATGCTTTTTTCTCTGCGCACAAAAGGCTTAAATCTTCTCCGCCTGCCCCTTTTAGTGTTTCCGCCTCATTTTTATTCGAGGTTGGTTCACCGGTTGTGCCCTCCTGAGCTTTTGTGGCGCCATCCTCAGTTGTTGTGACGGTGGCACCCCCATCAGCTAAGGTTTCACTAGTGTTTTCATCATTAGTTGTTGGTTCACCCGTCTGCCACTTGTCAGACGGTAAAATTATAAACCCCGAAACGTTTTTCATCGCCGCCCAGACATCACGCGCGCTCATATCTTCTGACATGATGGAATTGTATTGCACCTTGAGTTGCGAAAAAGCTTCGGGATTAAATTTTTTTATTGAAAAGGTTAGTAATACTATCACCGCACAAATAATCGACTGAATAAGGATAAGCCTTGATAGGTAATCGTTCTTTTCTTTTTTTTCACTATTCCTTGAAATATATGTTTCGCTTCGGCTTCGTCGAGCTTCTCTGACTCTTTGAATTTCATCTGAATTTAAATTATCGTAGTTTTTCGTTTCCATAATCTAAGCCCTCCCGATAATATTTATGTCGGGAGGGCTTGCAATATGACTTAATTAATCTAAACGGTTAGTATTTGTTGTGCACCTTTTCTGCAAAGCACAGCACATCCTTGATATCAAGAACTGTTCCGTCATCTAAAACGGCCTTGCCACTCATTCTGCCAAAAACCTGGTGCTGATCGGTTACAATAACCTTTGCATCAATTTTTGCAGCCCTGTCGATTATGGGCACAAAATCCATCTCAAACCTTCCATCATTAGACGTGAAAGTCCATGGCTTTACATAGCTATCCTCAGGGATATTAAAAGTAATATCGTCGAGCTTATGGCCGACACCGTCATAAAATAGAATATTTTCACTTGCAGCGGAGGTGTCACCAAAACCGTAACCTATATTAAACCCGAACGGTTTACCGTTAACCACTCCGTTGCCTGAGCCCCAATACCATGTGTTGTCATAAGTCCAAACGCCTCGACCCCAGTCGAGCGTTCCGAAGTCTGTTTCGGGGTTAAAATTATATTCTTTACCGTCGAACACAGCCTTGCCACTTGCGCGCATACAGTTTATTTTTTGGTTATAGTAAAAAGCAGTTCTCTTTTCTGCCCACGGTGTTGCGATAACCATTGTGTCCATCTCAGGCTGTTCAAGAACAATGTTGCATGAAAAAGGTTTACCGTCTTTAAAATTCTTCATTTCACAAGTCAAATGACGCTTGCCTTTTGAAACAATATATTGCATGTTGAGCTTTTTATCACGATAGATTGTATTACCCTCTTTGCTGTTTGAAGGCATTTTTAGCTTGCCGAATGGCAACGCGTTGAGAATTGTTTGCGTATGCTCCCACTTATTTTTAAAATCAAGCAGGGTTACACTTTGCAAGCCGATATACCCGACATCAGATATCGTCAAAGCAACGCCAAAATCATTCTCTTCCGAAATAATCAAATAATAATCCCACTCTTTAATTTTAAATGATGGCGCTTTAATTGCATACCTATTATATATCTGCACCATCTTTCTTGACCAGCCGGGTTCACGAAGACTGCCGTTACTACGCAACAAAGGTTGCGCTTCTTTAACCTCGTGGTTTCTCATTCGATTGCCTCCATTATTCATATTCTGCATTTAAGGGATAATATAATTCTATAACTCAACAAATTAATCAAGGTTCAAATCAGGCGTTGTTGAACCATCTTTTCGGCCGTGATTATACAACCTTCTGTTGTCAAGCGCCCACATACGGGAGGTGAAACTACCCTTTTCAACCCCATCTGTTGCCTGCGATATTTCATAAATTCTTGCGTCCATAAGATCAAGCTGCGCTAATAGCTCCGCTTCAAGAAACATCGGCCTTACAGCCGCACCGAATTCCGGCTCACTGTGGTGGGAAATCAGCATATGTTCAATAAGCATCAGCGTTTCATTGCTTACACCTATTTGTGTGCCTATACGCTCAATCTCTATTGCGCCTCTGACAAGGTGACCTACCAGCGTGCCGTCCACAGTGTAGCCTGTTGCAATTCCCGTATCACCGACTACAAGCTCCTTTGTTTTTGCGATATCGTGAAGAATAACACCGGCGAAAAGCAAATCACTGTCAACAAATGGGTAAACCTCGCAAATGCCTTGAGCCAGTTTTAGTATTGTTAAAGTATGATACAAAAGTCCGCCCCTGATTGCATGGTGCAGCTTTACAGCGGCGGGCCATATCAACAGCTTTTCCTTGTTCTCATTGAGAACAGCAAGTACAAGCTTTTTTATCTCATCGTCGGCAAAATTTTCCACAATATTGATAATCTGTTCTAGCATATCTTTTGAATCATATGGTGCACTCGGAACATAGTCCTCAACCCTAACACTGTCGGACTCAATTGTTTTGCGAATTCTCTCAATTCTTAACTGCTCATTGTCATTATATATAGAAACAGTGCCCCTAACCTTTACCAGCTGATTAGCGGCGAATGAACCGTGTAACTCCTCTTTATAATCCCACAACTTTGCGGATATTTCACCAGATTTGTCGGCTAAAATCATGTCAAGAAACGGCACACCCTTCGCCGTCACCTTTTTATCAATCGACTTAATCAGGCAAAAACCCTCTACTCCACCTGTCTTATTGAACTGCGTAAAATGCATAGAAACCTCCATCAAATTGACTTATTATTTAATGTTATTATATCACAATACTCTTAAAAACTCAACAATTCGATACAGGGCATGATAAAAGAGCTACGGAATAAATCCGTAGCCCCTTTGATTTAATTAAATTTAGGCAAAATCAAGCCTAAAGCTACAATTAAGCAGCTATTACTCCATTTTCATCAATCTTAAATTTGGCAATTTGACCGTTACTTCTGTCATAAATGACCCAAGTCTTAGTCAAGCCAAGCTTCGAAAGAATCTTAGAGTTTGTGCCGACCGAAATGTTGAGGATGCCATAAATGTCAACCTCAGCAGAGATTTCCAGCTTGTCACGGTTTGCACCGACCGTCGTTTCAACGGCTAAGTCAAACGGGAGATCAAAGGTCTTTGTATCCAAGACGTTTCCATCTTCATCAAAGACAGTTGCAGTTGTTGTTACGCCAATACCGACTCCGCCGGTGAACGCAACGTCAACAATGCACATGCCAAGGACTTTAAGCTGGAAGTCCAAAGTTGCCTTTAATTCAACATTAGCAGCAACAATGTAAGTCTTGTCGTAAACTTCTGAGTTGTTGATGACACGAGCTCTGTTGTTAACTATTTCAAAACCTTTGCACTCGCTGGAAGTAACTGTGATTTCAATTCTTCCATAAACATCAATAACAATTGAGAGATTAAGCCCAATCGATACTCCAGGAACATTAGGAATCGGAACATCTATCTGGAAGATGTTGATCTTGTTCCCTGCACCACTTGTAAGCTCAAACAGGCCCTCTTTAATCCTTGTAAGGAAATCAACAGGGTCTTCACCCTCTGCAAGCGGTGTTTCTGCAACAGATGCTGCATAGGAACCGTTGATGAGAGTTATTTCCGTCAGATCGTAATCAATACGAACGTAGGAATCTTTAATGTTGTTCTTAAGAACATTTGCATCAAGCTTTGCATTAACGTTGAAGTTTGAAAGATTGTATGCTTTTGTGATATTCACGCCATCAACAACCTTACCGCTAACGCTAACATTGAATCCGTTGTCAACGAGTCTGGCCTTAACCTTAAACCCGCCAACGCTGAAGCTGAGCTTAACCTTCTTCAACAATGCAATATAGTCGATGTTGTGAATGTCAAAGTTTTTAAGATCGGAAAGGCTAAAGCCTTCAGGAACATAAACAACCTCTGCATCCTCGTCGCCTTCTTCTGCATTATTGAGAACATTGCCCTGCGCGTCAGTAATTTGAGATGCCTCAAAGTTTGGCTCAAACTGACCTTCAAAGTTCACTTCTTCAAAAACATCATCAAGTTCAAGTTCGGGAACATCAGTAACGAGCTCCCCACTATCAACGATTAAGCTCTGTGTTTCATAGCTCATATCTTCATTGAGTTTGTATTCAAAGTTTGTCTCTTCAAAAGTTTTGTTTGCCCAAAGATTTTTGGCTGCTGCAAGAACGTCTAAGCAGTCTTCAGAACTCATTATTGAGTCTTTAAATTTGCCGTTTGCCTCCAGTGCGAACAGTCCATTAGAAATCGCAATGGCAACTTCATTCGGATTGTTTAGCCTATTAGCATTGGCAACTTCAACATCGCCTTGACTTTCAAGCCTCGCAACTCTGACAAGAGTAGTCGCAACAAATTCAGCGCTTACAGGTGCATCGACATCAATTTCGTCTTCATCATTGATGACGCCCCACTCGTATGCTATCTGAACCGTAGCAAAATACTCGTTGAGCGGAAGAATGTCGCTGTAATAAGGAATGATGCTATAATCTGTTTCTTCCATCCCAAACTCCCTATTAACAACTGCCAACCACTCGCCTGTGCTCATTGTGTCTTCAGGTGTGCGTGAAAATAAACCGGGTATAACTGCAGACAAAGACATAATGATTGCCATGATTAGTGAGATTAGCTTTTGCATAAGTCTCCTCCTTTTTCTATTTTTTTGGAGTTTTACTCCATATTTAAAGCAGCTTACCGCGCTACTTTCCGTATCAAAAGCGGTCACGAGTGTCGAATAGACATACCTAACCCACTTTTCCGTCTTCATTTTATCACATAACAACAATAATATCAAGAAAAATATTCCAGAAATAATGCATTGTTTTTTGGTGAATTGATACAATTGTTTTTCATTTACTATTTAATTATTGATTATATAGAGATGTTTTGTGCCATATTCATTATTTATCTTGCTTAAAACATTATATGCCGGATCTATAACTTCTGCTATAAAGACCCGACATATAGACATCTGTTTTATTACCTAAATTTGTTTTCTATATTTTTCTCTTGTTGCCAACCCACCCCTAATATGGCGTTGTGCCTTATTTATTTCCAGAACCTCACGCACTTCAGAATACAGCTGTGGGTTCAGCCTTTTTAAACGTTGAGAAACATCCATATGTACGGTAGACTTAGAAACCCCAAACTCCTTTGCAGCCGAACGCACTGTCGCCCTGTTTTCAACAATATATTCTCCAAGCTCAACCGCTCTCTCCTCTACTATTCCTTTCAAAGCAAGCCCTCCTGTTAGCAAAATTATCGTTGCCGACATACTGATACATAAATATGCCAATTCAGAGCCTTGTATGACGGAATGCAGGAGGACTGACATTTTTCATCTAAATATATTAAAATACAAAATCAACTGCCCTTCAGGTTGCAAAGATTGTCGCTTTTAGCAAACAGAAAAACCGCTTGACAGACTTTAAAAAACAGTCAAGCGGTTGATTGTATTTTGTTTAGTTTTGCGTTATCTGAAAAGCTTATTTAAAACCTCAAACGCAGGCGCAATATCCTTTTCAATGTTCTGAGTGCCCGCCTCAATACTTATACGCCCGTTGTAACCGATTTGCTTGAGCGCATTTGCAAACGGTGTGAAATCATATTCATCCTCGAGCCTTGGCCAACATCTTTCGACAGGGTTCGCAAAATGTACATGCTTTAAATCATCTGCGCAATCAATAATTGATTTTACGTCCTCTTTTTCGACATGAAAATGATAAATGTCGGCAAGAACTTTTATGTTCGGGTGTGAAAGTTTCTTGCAAAATTCATGGGCTTGCGAAACTGTGTTTATCGTGTTTGTTTCACCCTTGTTGAGAGGCTCAATCACAACGCATATTGAATGCTCTTTTGCAATCTCACCCATGCTATATAATGATTGAAGAAGTTGCTCATTTGCTTTTTCTGTCGAAAATCCGTCGGGTCTCATTCTTGATTTCCCACTACCGATTACCGATGTTTCAATTCCCAGCTGTTCGGCATTGTACAAAGCTCTTTTTGTGTATTCTTTAAATATATCAGGGTCAACTTCGTCGCCGACAATTTTTATCTCGCCTGGAAAAAAACAGTTTGTTGACTCATAAGCTATACCGACATCTTCAAACTTTTTTTGCATCTCTTTGATTTCTTGCTGGGACATTTTAGCAACATCCTGCAAATTACACTCCAAATAATCAAAACCGTTCTTTTTTGCTAATTCTGCTACCTCATAGCTTCTACAAATACCAAATCTCAAAAAATCACCTTCCTAATTTATAAGTCCAATTCAGAAATTATGTTGTTCGACAAAAGAAACCCTTTGGAGTTGAGCCTTATCCCATTTTCGTCACAGGTAAGCAACCCCATTTTTTGAAAATCTTTAGCTTTTTCAATCAGCTCATCTGTAACACAATAGTTGTACCTTTGCTTTAGCTTTTCAAAGGAAATACCCTCATTAAGCCTTAGCGAGAGCATAAAGTGCTCCGAAATGTCCCCTCCATAGCAATCAAAAATGGGCTCAACACCCTTAATAAACGAGTTCAAATCCCGTTCATAATAAAATCTTTTACCGTCAACGAAAGAATGGGCACTGCTGCCGATTCCTATATATTCTTCACAATGCCAATATTTAAGATTGTGCCGGCTTTCAAATCCCTTTTTAGCAAAGTTAGATATTTCATATTGCTCTAAACCAGCTTTGTTTAATACTTCGCACACCCTTAAATACAGCTCACACTGCTTTTCCTCATCAGGTAAATCTAAGGAATCTTTATTTTTAAAAAAAGGAGTGTTTTCCTCTATTTTTAAAATATACGCACTGATATGGTTAATATCAAGCTCTAAACAAAAATTAAGGGAATAGTCAAGACTCTCAAGTGTCTGCTTAGGCACCCCCAACATAAGGTCAAGGGATATGTTGGAAATACCGCTTTGTCTTGCAAGCTCAACTGCTCGAGCGACACTTTCACTGCCCGACCTTCTGCCTAAAGCTTTTCTCTCACTTTCAACTGCAGATTGCAAGCCTAAAGATATCCGATTTACACCCGACTTCGCAATACCCTTAAAAAATTCTTCGTCAACGCTCGAGGGGTTGCACTCAACAGCGATTTCACAATCCCGTGTTTTTGCCCCATCGAAAGCTTTAATTATTTTGCTTAACCGTTTCGCTCCTATTATGCTCGGCGTTCCGCCACCGAAATATATGGTATCCGCCATGAAGCCATGCTTGTTTATTAACCCTTTTGCTTTTTTAACAAGTGCTTTTGTGTATTCATCAAAAACGCCTTGCTCTGCTGCGACAGAATAAAAATCACAGTAAGGGCATTTGCCTGCACAAAACGGAATATGTATATAAACGCCCAAAGTTTTTCTTTTCATTTCTGTCTCCATAAATTCATTTTAAAAGCGGAATGTTTGTAAACATTCCGCTTTTCTGTTTTAATCTTCGGTTGAGTCTACATCTGTTTTAGGCTCTTCATCTCTGGCTATCAAACCTGCATTTTCTGCCTCAGCCGCCACTTTTCTTCTCGCCTTAAGGTCATTGTACATCCTGTTCCTCTTTTCACCTGTTAGGTCATAAAACATCTTCGGAACAATTGAAAGGATGCCCGTAACAACCGGCAAAACAGTACACATTACGAAAAGATAATATTCAGTTCTTTCCGACTGCTCACCCGAGCCTACCATCTGGTCGTATCCAATTCTCTCCAATATTAATGCTCTGATAAAACCACCTAGTGTTCCGACAAGTTTATTTGCAAGACCTCTCGCAACTCCTGTCATGCCCTCGGTTCTGAAACCGTTCTTCCATTCGCAATAATCCATCGCCTCATTGCGCAGCTCATCTGGGATAACTTTTCTTATACCATAAATAAACATGAAAAGGAATTCCCTTATCATAAATGCAGGAATCATTGCACCGAGCCTTTTATAGTTTTTGTTTATGGAGCCGACAAAGAAAACACCGGTCATTAATATGTTGTCAAAATGGGCACCCGCAACCCAAAGTGTCTTCGTTGAGAATTTTTCTCTTGCCCAAGGAACATATATGTAACTAAGGGGCGATATTAAACCACCAGGGATACCTACAATCGTACTCATTGTGGCAAGCTTTAACACGTTGACAAAATAATAGTTTGTTCCCGTGCCTACGGAAAACGCACCCAAAAAGTCCGAAAGCGTTAAAAGTAATATAGGCTTGTTTGTAATTATTGAACGTATGCTGTCTTTAATGGTTGGTGCTTCAACTGACTGCATAACCCTTTCTTTAACAACCAATGAAAACATCAGCGCTAATGTTCCACTCACAGTAACCGTAAAAACACCCATACCAACATACAAGTAAGTCATTTTGATTTTAACTACATTATGGTTTATTAAATCTATCATCAAACCCATTATCTGCTCAGGCAACTTTTCGACAAAACCCGAAAACAGATTTGCTTGAGTTATTAGCCTTGTTCTATCTCTAACGTCGGGAGTTATTGTTGCCATTATTCCTGTTCTGGCAATTTGATTAAAAGTTCCCGCAAGCTCGCTAAAAAAGGAGAAGGCAAAATAAACCATCATTTTTTTAAAATAGTACGGGCTGGAACCCATAAACAACAGTGGCATTGACCAATAAAAAATAGACATGCCCACGCCGGGTATAGCATACGCAATAAGATATGGTTTAAACTTACCGAATCTTGTGCGAGTTTTGTCAACCAAGGCCGCAACAAAAACATCATTAATAACATCCCATATGCCGATAATAAGTGTGCAAACCTGCTGAAACTTCAACCCGATCTTTAAAATATCTGTTATAAATAAATCACCAAATTTTGCGATATTGAAGCTTTGTGAAACATCATAAAGGATAAAAGAAAGAGCCTCTTTAGTCCCTACATATTTCCGACCGGGCGGCAATGCCGCTTTGACTTCCTCCACATCAGACCCGTCAATCACGGCTGCAGTATTGGTTTCTGTAGCCATTACTTACCTCCTAATGTTTATTGATGCATGTTAGGGAAGTGTTTCTCATTTTACAATAATCAGATTATATCATATAGAATAGTTAAAAACAACAAACAAGTAAAGTTTGTTAGGAGTGGCAAGTAATGTTAAGTGTTTTTGGTTATTAACATGAAAAACCTTGTTTGTATGTTAACTTTTAAGCAAAAAAAGCGAAGTGCATCGAACACTTCGCTTTTTTGTGTATTTGTTTTTTATTCTTCGGTTGAGTCAGCGTTTGTGTTAGGCTGTTCATTCTTGTCAATCAAGCCTTCATTTTCAGCTTCAGCCGTTGCAGTTCTCCTTGCTTTAAGTTCCCTATACATTCTGTCTCTCTTTTCACCCGTTAAATCATAGAAAAACTTTGGAACGATTGAAAAGATTCCTGTAACAACAGGCAAAACAGTGCACATTGCAAAAAGGTAATACTCCGTTTTTTCCGACTGCTCGCCCGAGCCCACCATCTGGTTGTACCCAATCTTTTCTAATATAAGCGCTCTGAGGAAGCCGCCAAAACTTCTCACAAGTTTGTTTGCAAGCCCTCTCGCAACGCCCGTCATTCCCTCTGTTCTAAACCCGTTTTTCCACTCGCAATAATCCATCGATTCGTTGCGCAGCTCTTCAGGAATAACCTTTCTTATACCATAGACAAACATAAACAAGAATTCTCTTATCGTAAACGCTGGAATCATGGCCCCGAGCTTTTTGTAGTTTTTGTTAACTGAACCGATTAAAAACACACCGGTCAACAGGAAGTTGTCTAAATGTGCTCCCGAAATCCAAAGTGTCTTTGTTGAGAATTTTTCTCTTGCCCAGGGAACATATATATAACTCAAAGGTGATATTATACCACCAGGTATACCTACAATCGTGCTCATTGTTGCAAGCTTTAGCACATTTACAAAATAATAGTTCATTCCAGTACCAACAGAAAACGCAGACAAAAAGTCTGAAAGCGTCAGCAACAGTAGCGGTTTATTTGTTATTATGGATCTTAAACTGTCTTTAATGCTCGGTGTTTCAACCGATTGCATTACCCTCTCTTTTGCTACAAAGGCGAACATTAATGCTAAAACTCCACTCACAGTAACTGTAAAAACGCCCATACCTACATACAATGAAGTCATTTTGATTTTAACTACATTATGGTTTATCAAGTCTATCATCACACCCATTATCTGCTCGGGTGCCTTCTCGACAAACCCTGAAAATAGGTTTGCTTGAGTTATAAGTCTTGTCCTGTCTTTAACATCGGGTGTTATTGTTGAAATAAAACCCATTCTTGCGATATCATTGACCGTTGTCGCAAAGTTGTTAAAAAACATAAAGATAAAGTAGATTAATAGTTTTGCAAAATAATATGGACTCGTGCCTGAAAAAGCCAAAGGCATTGCCCAATAAAAAATCGATAAAGCCACACCTGGAATTGCATACGCAATAAGATATGGTTTAAATTTGCCGAATCTTGTACGGGTTTTGTCAACTAATGCAGCAACCAGCACGTCGTTTATTACGTCCCATATACCGATAATTAAAGTTGCAAACTGTTGAAACTTCAAGCCTATTCTTAAAATATCTGTAATAAATAAATCTTCGTACTTTTTGATGTTGAAGCTGTACGAAACATCATAGAGAATAAAAGAAAACGCCTCTTTAGTCCCTACATATTTCCGACCGGGCGGCAATGCCGCTTTGACTTCCTCCACATCAGACCCGTCAATCACGGCTGCAGTATTGGTTTCTGTAGCCATTACTTACCTCCTAATGTTTATTG
>DASRNM010000143.1:0-15116 GCA_035647435.1 Clostridia bacterium | reverse complement strand
GAATAAAGATTAATCTATATATGGTGCATCTTCAAAAACGTTTAAAAGAGTTTAGTTTGTAATATAATAATTGCGAATATTCATAGAATCCAAATGGTCAGGCAGTATTTGGAAAATCATATTATTTTTTTCATCAAATTTTTTTAGTAAATTGATATTTAATAAAAACACAGATAAACCGCAGGTCAAAAAAACCTGCGGTTTATCAATTTTAAAATATAATTTAATTTATGCGTTTCCTGCAACTCTCAACAATTCAGCTGCCGTACTAAGTTGAAGGTCGGTCACATCATCAAGACCGCTAATAATGCGTGCAAGCTCAATTTTTCTGCCTTGAAGGTCAAGATTATTGACTTTTGTAAATGTTTTATCATTATGTACAGATTTGCTGATTTTTATGTGATTATCTGCTTGTGCAGCTATCTGCGCAAGGTGGGTTACACACACAACTTGCCTGCCTTTCGAAACATCTCTGAGCTTTCTTGCAATTTTTTGTGCTGCACGGCCACTGACACCTGTATCAATCTCATCAAAAATGAGGGTTTGAATATTATCCGTATCAGATAACACATTCTTAATCGCAAGCATAATTCTTGACAATTCACCACCTGATGCAATTTTTGCAATCGGTTTTGGTACTTCACCAACATTAGCACTAATTAAAAACTCAATGCTATCTGCCCCGGTTGAGTTCAATTCTGTCTTTCTCTGAGAAACTAAAAAATCAACTGAAGGCATATCAAGAAAACAAAGCTCATTTTTGACATCCCTTGCAAACTTTTCGCCCGCAATTCTTCTGCTTTCGCTGAGCTTTTCGGCCAAAGTTAATGCTTTTTTATAAGCAGATTTAATTTCTGTTTCGATTTCAATTATTCTCTCATCTGATAGCGCAATTCTATCGGCTTCATCTTTTGTTTTTTCAAGAAAATCAAGCATTTCTTCTTCATTTTCGCCGTATTTTCTTGCAAGGCGATAAAGCATATCGAGCCTTTCTTCAATCTCATTTAGTGTTTGAGGGTCATATTCGAGCGAAAAAAATATGCTGCGAACTTCTTCAAAATACTCCTCAATATCATATGAGATACTGCGCATGCCTTGAGCCGTTTCAGAAATTTCAGCAAGATACTCCCCCGCCGTTTCAAGGTTATTCGCCGCAGTTTCAATTAAACTGAGTGCGCCGACTTCTTCGTCGTTGCCGCCAATAGCTTCATACGCCATTCTTAAAGCATTAGTAACCTTTTCTGAATTCTGATAAAACCTTTTTTGTTTAGATAGCTCCTCACGCTCACCAACTCTTAAATCAGCAGATTCGAGCTCATTTATCTGAAAATTAAGTATATCAAGCCTTCTGCTCTTTTCGTCTTCGTCCATGCGAAGACCGTTAAGTTCTTTTTTGAGTGAGTTTAACCGCGAAAACTCTGCTTTGTATTCGTTGAGAATCTCTGAATTGCATGCAAGTTTATCAATATAGAGATAGTGAGTTTCGGGTGAAAGAAGCGACTGACTATCGTGCTGACCATGGATATTAATTAGCTCTCTGCCAATGCTTTTGAGCATTGTTGCAGTTAGCGGATTACCGTTAACTCTGCATGAGTTCTTGCCGTCAATGCTTATAGAGCGCTGCAACAGCAGTGTGCCGTCTTGCGTGTCATCAATCCCTAATTGTGCAAGTTTAGCCTTGACGCTTTCATTTACGTTCGAGAAAAGCGCTGTAACTTTAGCGTTTGAGGCGCCTGTTCTGACAAGCTCACGCGAAGTCCTCTCGCCGAGAACTGCGTTTAAAGAATCTATTATAATAGATTTACCTGCACCTGTTTCACCAGTCAAAACATTCAAACCTTCTGAAAGTTCAAGCTGTGCACTTTCGACTATGGCGATATTTTCGATTTTAAGGCTTTCCAGCATATAATCACACCCGCATATCTAGTTACTTAATAACCTCTGAATAGCGTCCTTCATTTGGGAGGCATACCCTTCTGTTCGGCATAGTGCAAAGATTGTATCGTCACCTGCAAGCGTGCCGACAAGCCCGTCCCAGTGCATTGCATCAAAGGCCGCACAGGCAGCTTGTGCCATTCCTACATAGCATTTTATAACTATGGTATTGCCGGAATAGTCTGCCAAATAAACAGAATTTGAAAAAATTGAATGATATTTCTCAATCATTTCATCAGACTCGGTTTTGCTTATTGTGTAACGGTATGAGCCATTTGCGCCCATTGTTTTCACAAGGCGTAGTTCCTTAATATCTCGTGAAACGGTAGCTTGTGTCGCATCAAAGCCGTTTTCACGAAGCTTAAACAACAACTCATCCTGCGTGGAAATATTATAGTTCTCAATGAGCTTCAATATCTGCTCGTGTCTTTTCTTTTTCATAACTCCACCCTTTTTAAATGAAAATATAGTTAAGCTATGCTCTTCTTTGAGATAGCTTGCTATTTAATACATCAATGAAATTGTCTGATTTAATTCTGATAAAGCTTGCCACCATTTCTGACTTTTTAATATGTACACTTGCGTTCTTGGGGACTTTAATAGTTTCCTCTCCATCGCATGAAAGCGAAAGCTCACTTATGCTAGCGGAAGATACGGATAGTTCTTTATCTTGCCTAAAAATCAAGGAGCGTGAGAAAAGCGAATGCGTACATATTGGTGTAAGGAGAATGCAATTAATATCAGGGTCAACAACCGGGCCGCCTGCCGACAAGGAGTATGCGGTTGAGCCTGTCGGAGTTGAAACAATTATTCCGTCACCGCTGTAAACATTGATTTTTTTTGAGTTGCTTTTGACTAATATATCAACAAGGTGCATAGAGTTCATTCTCGAAAAAACGATATCGTTTATACAGTCATCTTCAAAAAAGACTTTTCTGTCAATTTCAGCACTGACATTTAACATCATTCTGTTGTCAATTTCAAAGTCATTGCTCATAAGCCGACCGAGCAGTGCAATTTCATGCCTTTCAAGCCCTGCCATAAAAGCAAGTCTACCAGCATTTATGCCGAGAACAGCTTTGCCGAGCTTTGCGGCTACTTTTGCGCAACGGATAATAGTACCGTCCCCACCGACAGCAATAATAATGTCACAACGAAAAAACATTTCATCTTCGCTTAGAAAAATTGCGTTCGTTGAATCAAAAAAAGGTTTATTTTCAAGTGAAATAAAATATTCCGCTTTTAGCTCGTCGAGCTTTTTTGAAACTTCGATTGTAACATCAAGCGCGTTTTCTCTTGTTAAATTAGGGAAAAGAGCTAACTTCAAATTTTATTCACTCCCATTAAGTTTATTGTGGGACATCTCAATTAAATTAGATATGACAGACCTGTCAAACTCACATGCGTTTTCATTTTTAACGATGTGCATTAAATACTCTATGTTGCCTTCTGGCCCTTTTATCGGTGAAAAATCAAGGTTTTTCACTTCAAACCCGATTTCTACAGCTATTTTACAAATATTTTCTACTACATTAAAATGAACCGTTTTATCTCTTACAACACCCTTTTTGCCTACATTTTCTCTGCCTGCTTCAAATTGGGGTTTAATTAAACATATTGCTTCGCCACCGTTTTTTAAAAGGCTATGCATTACGGGAAGAATCAATTTAAGTGAAATAAAAGAAACATCAACGCTTGCAAAATCAATTTCTTGCTCAATCTGTTCTTTTGTAACATATCTAAAATTGGTTCTTTCTAAATTAACGACTCGTTCGTCCGTTCGCAATTTCCATGCAAGCTGACCATATCCAACATCAATAGCATATACTTTTGATGCCCCGTTTTTTAACATGCAATCAGTAAAACCACCGGTCGATGCACCGATATCCATACAAATACAACCCTCAAGATTAAACCCAAATTTTTCGATTCCTTTTTTAAGTTTCAAACCGCCTCTGCTTACAAAAGGATTGTTGTTTTCTCTAACCTCAATTTTATCATCAGGTTTGACTTGCATGCCTGCCTTCAAGGATTTTTGTGAGTTCACGTAAACAAGCCCTGCCATTATCAATGACTTTGCCCGTTCTCGTGATGGAGCAAGCCCCTTGTCAAAAACAGCGCTGTCAAGCCTAACTCTTTCTTTCAAGCCTTCAGCCCTCCAATAATTGTGTTAACCATACCTTTGGTGTCAAGGTTGTATTTTGACAATAAATATGAAACAGACGCTTGCTTTACAAAGCAATCATCGACAGCAGTTAATTTGTATTTGCCTTTATATCCGCTTTCAAGAAGCCTTAATGCATAAGCTTCGCCGACACCTGCGCTTCTGACTCCCTCTTCAAAAAAGAAAATATGTTTGCAGTCTAAAGCAGCTTTCACAGCACCAATATCAATGGGTTTAACCCTATTTAGCTTTATGATTTTAGCATTTATACCGTTCTTTTGCAATTTTTCAATAGCTTTGCAGGCATCTGAAAATATTTGACCGTATGTAACCAAAGAGACATCGGCATTTTCGTCTCCATATACATCAAAAGTTTCATAGCTTGATTTAAAATCTTGTGGTAAAGGTCTGCCCGCACCTCTAGGATATCTGACAGCTACAATGTTCTCATCCTTATAAATTGCATTGGCAAGAAAATTTTTCAATTCCTCATATGAAGATGGTGAATAAACAGTAACCCTCGGAATACTGTTGAGAAAAGCGACATCGTATATCCCTTGATGCGTCTCGCCGTCCTCTCCAACAAAACCACACCTGTCAACGGCAAGAACTATCTTTCTGCCCTGCAACGCCCCGTCATGTATAATTTGATCATAACAACGTTGGAGAAAAGTTGAATAGACGGCAAAAACGGGTATTTTCCCGTTTCTTGTCAACCCTGCAGAAAATGTTACAGCATGTGCTTCGGCAATTCCGACATCAAAAAATCTCTCCGGAAACTTTAATCTAAATCCTTCAAGACCTGTGCCTACAGACATTGCGGCGGTTATTGCACAAATTCGCTCGTCCTTTTCAGCAAGATTCGTCATAAACGAACCGAACTGCTTTGAATATGTTGTTCCGCTTACTATCGGTTCACCTGTATTTATATCAAATTTCGATATACCGTGGAATTGAGTCGGTGAACGCTCTGCAAAATCATAACCCTTGCCCTTGACAGTGTTAATGTGGAGTAATACTGGGCTATCGTACATTTTTGCGGTTATTAGTGAATCACACAGCTGTTCAAAATTATGCCCATCAATCGGGCCGAGATAGTTCAAGCCCATCTGCTCAAACAATGTTACATTGGAATACATAATTTTTTTGACCGCATGCTTTGCATTGTAAATTGAATTCGCAAAGTGGTTGCCGATTAGGGGAATCTTTTTGAGCGCAGACTCAACTCTTGCCTTTGTTTTTACATATTCTGGCTTTGTTCTAATTACAGCCAAATAGCGTGCAATGGAGCCTACATTTGTAGAAATAGACATTTCATTGTCGTTCAAAATCACTATTAAATTTCTTTTAGTTCTGCCCGCATTGTTGAGCCCCTCATACACTAATCCACTGGTCAATGCTCCGTCACCGACAATTGCGACAACGTTTCCGTCTGAATTGTCAATGGCATTTGCTGCGGCAAGACCGAGCGCTGATGAAACGGAAGTGCTCGAATGGCCTGCAAAAAAAATATCGTGCTCACTTTCGTTGGGGTTTGGAAAACCGGACAAACCACCTTGAGTTCTGAGCTGGTCAAATTTGTCAAATCTGCCAGTGAGCAGCTTATGAGTATACATTTGATGACCAACATCAAAAACGATTTGGTCCTTTGGAGAATCAAAAATTTTATGAATGGCGATGGTCAACTCCACAACACCAAGATTGGAAGCTAAATGGCCACCTGTTCTTGACACTGTGTCAACCAAAACTTTTCTTACATCCTGAGCTAAAATCTCCAACTCTTCATTGCTAAAATTTTTTATATCCGCTGGTGATTTAATGTTTTTTATTATATCTTTGCTAATCATTTAACCTATATCAACTCCTGCGTTTTGCAAGGATATCTGCAAACTTTTTAAGCTTCTGTGAATTTTCACCGAACATCTGTAAGGCAGATTTTGCTTTGTCTGTCAATTCTTCTGCCATGCTTTTGGCGCCATCAAGCCCCAAAAAAGAAACATAGGTGTATTTACTGTTTTCTTCATCACTACCAGTCGGTTTACCGAGAGTTTCTTCATCACTTATAACATCAAGTATATCATCAATTATCTGAAATGCCAACCCAATATTTGAGGAATATTCGCTTGCGGCTTTGATTTGCTTTTCGCTTGCATTCGCCGCTATGCAGCCGAGAATTGCCGAAACTTTAATCAAAGCACCTGTTTTTAATTCATCTGTCTTTTTGACATTAGCTATATTGTTGCCTTTCCCCTCATTTTGAAGGTCCATCATTTGCCCTGCAACCATTCCGTTACATCCTGCCGCTTCCGAAAGAGCGACACAGGCCCTTACTTTGTTTTCAGCACTGACATTCTCACATTTCATTAAGGTTTTGAAAGCAAGAGTTAGAAGTGCATCGCCGGCAAGCAAGGCATACTCCTCACCAAACTTTATGTGACAAGCAGGCTCGCCCCTGCGAATATTGTCGTCATCCATGCAAGGTAAATCATCATGTATAAGTGAATAGGTATGAATCATTTCAACGGCACATGCAAAATCTAAAGCGTTTTCAATTTTGCCGCCACATATTCTACAAAACTCAAGGGTCAAAGTCGGTCTTATCCGCTTCCCTCCGTTTTGAATGCTGTACCTCATAGCCCTGCCGACAATTGAGCAATCTTCGGGCATTCTCTCAATCAAAGCGTTGTTTATCAACGTCAAATACTTGTTATCGAGGTTGTTCTGCATTTTCATCCTCCGCCTCAAGCTTAGAAAGTTCTACAATCTTTTGTTTTGCCTTGTCGAGCCTTGTGTTGCAAAACTCAGCAAGCTTTATTCCCTCCTCAAAATACTTTAAGGTATCATCAACAGGGATATTTCCATCTTCAAGTATTGCAACAATTTCCTCTAATCTTGTGATAGATTGCTCAAAAGTTTTATTTTTCATTTTTATCATCTGCCTTATCTGCTTTTGAAATAACATCGCAATTCAGTGCACCGTTTGACAACATGATAGTAACTGAATCGCCAATATCAACATCATTTATATCGCCTATTATTTTTTTGTTTTTAACTGTTAGCGAATACCCTCTACCGAGGACCTTTAATGGGCTGAGCACATCAAGCTTGCCACATAAAACCGACAAATCAGACTTGCTTTGCTGTAATTTTTGTTCCATCGAATAGGTTATTCTGCTCACAAGCTCATCTACAACCTGCATTTTCGTTTCAATATAGTAAGCTGGGTCTTTAAAAAACGGCGTGCTCATCAATTCTAATATGTGCTGGCGTTTTTGTTCAATACTCAACAAAGAGTAATTTATTATATCTGCATTCATGTAATTGATGCGTTCTTTGCACTCTACACGGTTCGGAACCGCCAATTCAGCTGCTGCCGACGGTGTCGGTGCTCTCAAATCGGCTACAAAATCGCAAATCGTGAAATCCGTTTCATGGCCGACTGCTGAGATAATGGGAACCTCTGATTCAAAAACTGCTCTTGCAACAATTTCTTCATTAAATGCCCAAAGGTCTTCAAGGGAGCCTCCTCCTCTGCCGACTATTAATAAGTCTGCATGGTCGCCACGGTTGAACCTTTTGATAGCATCACTAATTTGTGGTGCTGCACTTTCACCTTGAACCTGAACAGGGCATAAAACTACTTTTGATAAAGGGAATCGCCTCTCCAAAACATTAAGAATGTCATGAACTGCCGCCCCTGTTGGTGAGGTTATGACGCCGATTCTCTCAGGGTATGCAGGAATTGGTTTTTTATGAATATCATCAAAAAGCCCTTGCTTTGCAAGCCTTTCTTTTAATTGCTCAAAAGCAACACTTAAAGCGCCTGCTCCGTCGGGTTGCAAATCATCAATATACAACTGATATTGCCCCGAGCGTTCATAAACAGACAACCGCCCTTTTGCAATCACCATCATGCCATCTTCGGGTGCAAAACGAAGGCGCTGTGCGCTCGACCTAAACATGACAGCTTTTATCGAAGCATCAGCGTCTTTCAAAACCATATAAAAATGCCCGGTTCTGTAATGATTAGTAAAGTTTGAAATCTCACCGCAGACATAGATATATTGTAAATTTTCATCACCGTCGATGATAGATTTTACATAAGCATTAAGTTGTGAAACTGTGATAACAGGAGAATTCATTTTCTGCTCTCCTTTATAAAAGTCAAAATCGCTGCTCCTGCAGCATTATCTGATGAAAACTCAGGCTGTGCAAACGCTGCATTAAACTCTTTCGTAAAAGTATCTTTGATAATAGTATTGGACATAACTCCCCCTGAAAAAACTAAGGGAATATTACCATGTTTATTCAACAAAAACTTAGTCATTTTTCTTAATGATTGCATAATATAATCAATGCAATATCGACAAATATCCTCAGCACTTTCACCTTGTGAAAGCATTGAGTGGCATTTATTTTCAATGCCTGAAAAACTGCAATTGCCATCCTTAACAAATGGGTTTATACTATATTTTTTATTGCTTTTTTGGGCAAGCTCGTCTACTTTTTGCCCTGAAGGGAACGGCAATCCGAGCATAGCCCCGACTCTATCGACTGCTTGTCCTGCTTTTAAGTCGAGTGAATCGGCAATTATTTTGATATCAAAAACCTCATTCTCACTAGGAGAAACCAATAACGCCTCCGTTGTGCCCCCGGAAACCTGAAAAGCTATAAATTTATTTTCTACAAGTTCCATCCTTTTAGAGGAATGCAACGCTGCAGCAATATGCCCTGCCTGGTGAGAAAATGTATATAGCTGTTTATGAAAAACTGAACTTAGGCATCGAGCCAGATTTAAACCGACGAGAAAACAAGGCATATATGAGCCGGCTACATCTCGTGGTTTGCTCGACACTCCAATTGCGGATATATCACCCTTGTATTCATTAAACAAGTCGCCAACTAAATCAGGCAACTGTACGGTATGGTGAAACACTGCATCACTTTGCCTTAAACCTATTTCACCTTTTTTAACAGGCAAAAGCTTTTTGTGTGAGATTATTATATCGTTGTCGCTGTCATAAACAGCAACAGAGGTTGTGTAATTGCTTGTATCTATGCCAAAGAAAGAACTCATTTGATTCACTCCGCCTTATTTTCTAAGGACTTTGAAACTGAGCCTAAAACTCCATTGACAAAGGCAGCTTCCTCATCATTTGCATATTTTCTGCAAATATCTACTGCTTCGTTTATAGACACCCCGACAGGGATATCTTCGCAATAGACAATCTCACAAATAGCAATGCGAAGAATTGCTAAAGTAACCTTTGAAAGTCTGCTTTTTTTCCACCCAACTGAATTGTTATCAATATATGAATCTATGCTGTCAACGTTCTCCCACGTTTTAAGTGCTAAATAGGTTGAAAATTCATTTGGCTCTTGGAGCTGTTCTTCAACCGCAAGGTCAATAATATCCTGCATCTCAATGCTGTGATCAAAAGATTTTTCGAAAACGAGCACAAATGCTTGTTCCCTCGCTTGCCTTCTTGTCATACTGCTTCTCCTTCTAACGCTTACAGCAACTTAAAAAAAGTAATTCGCCCCCCGTTGCCTGCGGAGGGCTGATAACTCATTCTTTATTCTGTTCACCAAAATCAATTGCACTAATGCTTACATTAACCTTTGTAACAATCTTGCCTGTCATGCTTTGAACAGCGTTCTTGACTGCTCTTTGCACATCGGCCGCAACTGTCGGAATTTTTCTACCGTTCTTAATTTTAATGAATATCTGAAGCTTGATGTCATTTTCACCGGCCCAAATTCGAACGGATTTAAGTGCTTCATCGCCGATATTTAAAATGGTATGCACATCTGCAGGTCTTGCAGCAAAACCGCTAACACCATCAACATCCTTTGCGGCATTTAGAGCAATAGATGCAATAACATTTTCTGATATAACAAGGTTGCCGACATTCTCATTTTTCGTTTTTTCATCCATAGGGCATACCTCCTTGCCCTATATTATACCACATTCTTTTCAATTCTCAACCATTTAATTCAATAATTGTTATATTTTCAGCGGGGAAATTAGTCTGTTTTGTGGACAGCTCTTTAATTTGCAAAACACCTGTGCTGTCAAGCTTTCCGTTCTCAACAACTACCTCACATTTTTCGCCATTTACAATTACGACGCTGTCTAAACCGAGTTTTGCAGCGATCAAGGCCTCGATGTCAGACTCGAGCTTAATTGACGCTGAAAGCTTATTGAGCTGTGAGGATGCTTCTTCAACAGCTGATTTTGAAGAATTGCTGTCTTTTATGATTTTTTCCAAAGTTTCTAAGGCCTCGTCGTGTGCTTTGCTTCTTCTGATTTCAACATTTGCAAAATACTCCTCTTTTGACTCTGTTGTGTCAGTGTTAACATAATGTGCTTCGCCCAAATTTCCATCTGTATCCAGACTGTCGGTAGGACTTGCGGAAACATCGGTAACAGCAGCAGTTCCTGATGCTTGCTCAATTTCTGGGCGCGTATAGTACCAGTTAATAAAAACCGCTGCACTTAACGCAAGAACAAGTGTGGCTAAAACAAGCTGTCTTTTCTTAATTATCATAGTCAATCCTCCGTGTTTTGATCTGCCATTTTTGCTATGTTAACTTTGGTTGAGCTTATGCCCAAAACCGCAGTTACGGTGTTAATTATGCTTTGCTTTACAATAATGGAATCAGCACCCTCGCATACTATTGCTACTCCTCTTATATCTGGTTGAATAATTTTAATTATCAACCCGTTTTCACTGTTATCGTTACTTCTGATTACTAAGTATTCATTCTCTTTTTCAAGGTTATCCTCTACACTTCTACCTTCGCCTGTCCCCTGTATTGATGAATTGCTTTTGGTTTTGTCTTGTTTTGCATAAACCTGTTCTGCACCGTTTGCAAGCGTAACCATAACCTTAGCCCTGCCGGCACCATCTATTGAGCTTACAATATTTGTGAGCCTTTGCTCAATTTCTTGTACATATGTATATTCATTAACACTTTCTTTTTGATTTACCGACACTTGCGAATCATCATATTGAGATGACTCGGGTTTACTACCTATTTCAGTTAATAGAATTATTACCATCCCTACAATTCCCACAAGAACAATGCATAGAAGTTTTTTATCAGCCTTCAGCTTTTTGGAGACATCAGAAAAAATATCTTTTATTCCCTTCATTTAATCACCTGTACCTTTTATTGATACATCTATGTTCAAACCAAGTTTTTTCTTTATTTTCTGAGACAATTCGCATGTATTTATATTTGAATTATTGTCGAGTATAATTTCAACCTGTTTAATAATTATGCTGCCATCTTCGCTAATATCCGTAATTATTAATATTTGTCCATTATCAATATTATTTTGAGCTAAAACTGCCTCAATTTCTGCTTTTGTTATATTAACAATACCCTGTTTTATTTGCTCGTTGACAAGCTGCTCTATATCTGTTTCTTTATTCGGCTGAACAGAATACATTGAAGAAAACGTTTGAAAATCAACTCCATTTCCATTAATTAAAGGCGATAGCAATGCAGCTAATATGAAAACAGATATTACTGTTCTCATTGATTTATCGAGTGCACCCTTTGGCGAAAATATATATATTATAGCTCCAATAAATGTGCTAAAAGTAACACACAGTGCCCATTTTTTCACTTCGTCCACTTAACCTCTCAGCTCCTTTTTTTAAACTCCAACTTTTATTGCAAGCGTGATGCCAAGAGTTATTATCATTAAAAACATATTGAAAATCAGGCAAACATTGAGAAGCGATAACCCAGATGAAACTGCTTTAAACATTGAGCCTAAACCTTCTATGCCAAACATTTCCGAGCATGCGCTCAATAGCTTTAGCCCTAAACTCCACATAGTCAACTCAATTATTATAGGAGCGCTTATAAGCAAAACACAGCCAATCCCAAAAACTCCAACTGTGCTTTTAACGAGCGATACGCTACCTATAATGGAACTGTAAGAATCCGCTAACGTTGAGCCAACAATCGGCACGGCTCCGCTAATTGCAAGCTTGATGCCTTTTGCCGCAACCGTATCGGCAGCATTTGCTAGAATACCTTTTATAGATAAAAAAGCTGAAAATAACGTTGCTATTGCAGAAAATGCTCCAACAACAACTTTTTTAACTATTTCAGCAATTTCATCAAGCTTGAAGTCAGTTGTCATTGCACCGATTGTCCCCATTGACATCACAACACCCGTGCACGGCACTACAATGTTTTTAATGATTTGTGAAACGACTTGTGCACTTGCAAAAGCTACCGAATTAAAGCTTAGAGCCAAAAGTGGGTTACCCGAAGCAGTTATAATTCCAGCGAGAATGGGAATCAGCACAAGCATGAATGAGCTTAATGCCGACACGCTTGAAACTGCTCCCGAAATTGCCGATGTCAAAGGTGAAATAATTATTATCAGAATAAAAGCACCGCACACGATGTTTGTTGCAAGCATTTCCTTTTCGCCCGATGCAATAAAACTGTTCGCAAGTGCCATCAAAATAAGTATCCCTAATATTTTTGCCATTGAGTTTAGTGGGCTGTTCATTTCGCCCTTAATTATGTTAATTAATAGATCAATAATTTTTCGCGGTGAAGTGTTGAAAATTGAGTTAAAATCAACATTTTGAATTCCAAGTTCGTCCAACATTTCTTTTGTTTGTTTGGGCAAAGAGTCTTCTGCGCTTTCAATCCCGCTTGATTTGAGCTGATCATCATATAGACTCATTGCATTTTTCTCTGTTGCGCTAGCTGCAATAGAGAATATAAAAATTAGAGCTATTGATAATATCAATATTTTTAAAACTTTCATCTTCACTCATCCATTGATAAGACCGACGGCAATTTCAGCAACCTCTTTTATAATGGGAACAGACATAGATATAATAACAATTTTTGCCGCAAGCTCGATGTTCCCTGCAAGAGCTTTCGAATCGCTGTCCCTACAAATGTCGGCTGCAATTTCTGCTGTAACGGAAATTATCAACGCCTTTATCAATAATTTAAAAAAATTGATGTTTATACCGGAAACATCAATAATGCTGTATGCAGTCTGGGATAATTCGGAAAAATAGGATATCGAGAACATTGCAATTATTGTTATTCCGCCGAGCTGAACGAAAATGGCGTATTCGGGTTTAACCTGTTTGATGATAAGTGCAAGTATGGCCGTGATGATTGTAATGGCAATAATTTTGATAAATGTCATAAGTTTAATACCCGCTTGAGCTCTGAAATAAGAATAGTTAATTGAGGTATAATCATCATCAAAACAACAATTATTCCCGACAAGGTTGTAAGCATTGCGTATTCGTCCCGACCCGCCTTTGATAAAATTTGATTTATCACAGCAACGACAATTCCAACTGCCGCAATTTTTATTACTAATTCCATCTCCATGCATTATCCCATCCTTTATATCAAAACTGCTCCTACTGCAATACCTGCAAGAATTCCGATAGATGAGCAAGCCTTGCCATACTTTTCGCTGTCATGTCTTGCTTTATCAAGCTTTGTACTTAAAAGTGCTTGGTGGAGCCTTAAATTTTTAATTTGCCCGGTAGTGTCTGTTGTTCCTAAAAAATCACCTAGGGAAAGCAATAGGCTTATATCGTCAACTTTAAGGTTGTTCAATCCACCCCTCCTTTTTAATCCTGTATGCCAAGCGACGGGAAAAGTCTCGCCGGACAAACACATTGTGCGGCAGTCATCAAGAAAACTAAGTTTTTTCAGTTCGCTTCTTGAGCATAGACTGTCGAGTAGAGATGAAATGGGAGCCTGACTGTATTCGAGCTGCGCACATAGAATTTCAAGCATTATTTTGATTCGCTCAAGCTCTTTAACTCGTTGCTCTATTCCATGTCTCATATACTGACCGATCATGCTCACCGCCAGCGAAACAAACATAATTCCCGCTAATTTCATCAAGCAATTCACCTGTCTTGTAAATTTTTGATATTATACATGGCGCACCGCCACCTTTTAATAAAACAACATAATCAAAGGCAAATGTCGTGAGTAGCTTTCGCATTTGGGGCCTTGCGATCAATTCTTCACGGCTTGAGGCGTGAACAGAAACCACAAATTTAACACCCGAATTCAAGCCTGCCTCAATAGCTTGTATTTCTTCCACTCCACCCACTTCATCGCATATTATAATTTCGGGCGAAAGGGAGCGAAGCGCTGTCATAATCCCCTCGCCCTTTGGGTAGGCAGATAAAACATCGCAGTTTAATCCTAAATCATTATTGTATATTCCTCGGTGAACGGCGGCTATTTCTCCTCTTTCATCAATAATTACTGTTTTATAATAATTCCCACATTGACCCGATGAAAGCCGCCTTGCCAAATCTCTAAGCATTGTTGTTTTTCCGCTTGTTGGAGGGCCAGCAATTATTACGCTTTTCAAGCCAATTTCAAAAAGTGACTCACACAGCTTTTTAGAAGCATTTTTGTTTTCTCTTGCTATTCTCAAATTAACAGACGAAATATCTCTGACTGCACAAATACCAGTGTTTTCCATTACAGCAGTGCCGCAGATTCCGGCTCTGTGCCCCCCCTCAATAGAAATATATCCGTTTGCTATTGTTTCACAATGAGCATGTACCGAATATCCGCAAAGCCTTGTAAAAGTATCATTTATTTCTGCCGAGCTCATAACAATGGCTTTGTCGGAATATAATCTCCCCAACCTTGACTTTTCATTAAGAAAAAAAACACCACCGAAACCAAACAGAATTACAGGCAAATTAACTCTCATTCTGACCTCCCAAATGTTTGCTTTGTCTTCGTTTGGGATTTTATTTAGTATCCTTTGAACCCTCGGTGTGATGTTCGCTATTGCCTGGTCAAATTTACTGCTTAAATAATCCTCCATATTCCTCCTCCTTTGCTTTTAATATCCTTATTGAATTGATATTACTCCTTGTCCTAAATTAGAACTTAAATGTAAAAACTTAATTTCTATTATGCTTGAAAACGGTTATTGTTATGTTATAATTAAGTATAAAAAAGTGTTGTATTC
>DASRNM010000142.1:0-13806 GCA_035647435.1 Clostridia bacterium | reverse complement strand
ATCTTAGACTATATTTTTATATTTGTATTTAATTGGGGGATTAAAGGAGCGGCTTTAGCCACAATTATCTCCTATAGCGTAACTAGCACCTGGGTTTTATACTATTTCTTGTCGGGAAACAGCGTGCTCAAGATACGCATCAAGAATCTTCAGCTTAGATTAAAAATAGTTAAGGGAATTTTAGTAATAGGTTTTCCAACATTTATTTTACAGGTGTCTAGCAGTATTCAACAGCTAATCCTTAACCGAAGTTTGGCTCATTATGGAGGAGATATGGCACTGGCTGTTATAGGAGTTATAATGAGCATTGCCACTTTTCTTGTAATGCCCGCCATGGGCATTAGTCAAGGTGCTCAACCTATAATAGGTTACAATTATGGAGCTAAAAATTTAGGGCGAGTTAAAAGCACTTTGAAACTATCAATCGTCTCGGCTACTTTGGTAGTGACTATAGGCTATATAGTTTCTCGGCTGTGGCCCTCTCAATTGATTGGATTATTTAATGAAAACCCTCAGTTGATTGATCTAGGAACACATGCTATGAAAATATTTTTTAAATTTATTCCTTTTGTTGGTCTTCAAATGATCAGTTCTAGCTATTTTCAAGCTGTAGGTAAATCTAACCAGGCTACACTATTAGGCTTATCCAGGCAAGTTCTCATATTCATCCCCCTTCTTCTCATTCTCCCTCATTACTGGGGATTGGAGGGCGTATGGTGGTCAGCTCCTTTTTCTGATTTAGGTGCCTTTATATTAACTGGAGCGTGGCTATGGCATGAATTTCGACATCTAACGATAACTGATTCTCGCTTATAGAACAACCCTTAATCAGTTCGTCTATATATCGGCCAATATAATGTCTGTGAAGCTACAAGAAAACTTCGACTTCACTTATTAGATTAGTCAAGATTAATCCCCCGCACATAAACTGTGCGAGGGATTTTTTATTTGATTTAATTGTCTTACCTGAGTCGAAAAGTTTTTACTTCAAACGGCTTGATTTTAAATTCAAATTCGCCACTTGCTGTTGGAATTTCCTTTTCGTTTTCCTCCATTAAATTACATTCTGTTACTCGCTCGAATGGTAGAGCGCATTTGACTTTAACCTTGACCCTGCGCTGCTCCGCCTCATAGACGCGCAATATTTTGCCGTCGCCGTCCTGCGCTGCTTTTATTGCGTCCACAATAACATTCGCACTATCAACGCTTAAAAAGCTCTTTTTATCTGGCAATAAACCGCTTTGCTTTTCTATATAGTATGCTTCAAGTGGCACATTCAGCTCGAATGCCTTTTGCACCGTTAAGCCGTCCTGCCAACCGTTCTTGTGCGGATACAGACTGTAAACAAAGGTGCTAACTCCATGGTCGCTAGTGCGGTCAGGGCACGTGGGTGCACGCATTAAGGAAATGCGCATGGTGTTGTCTTTTATATCATACCCGTACTTGCAATCGTTGAGCAAGCTGACTCCGTAACCGCCCTCGGATAGGTCAGCCCATTTGTGCGCACACTGTTCAAAACGAGCCAAGTCAAAGCTATTACTCCAGTGATTTGGCCGGTTAATTGCGCCGTGTGCTGTTTCAAAGGTCGCTTGCGCACTGAGTATATCCACCTCAAAGGCAGCTTTAAGTAGCTTATTGCTTTCAAACCATTCAACTGTTGTGTCAAAGTCCAGACGGTCTGCCTCAGCACTCAAAATTATATCCTGAGTAATTGTAGATTTATTGAAAACACGCACAACCCGAACAACGCCACGCAACTCGTTTGACTCCATTACTTCTATGGATTTAGCTTCGGTGAGCTCCCAATATTTCTTTTGGTAGTTCAGCTCCAAGTTCCATGCATATTCGTGCACGCATTTGTCCTGAAAAACGGTGAGCAAATTACCTTTTCCGCAAAGCACTTCTCTGTCGTTTTTCTTGTCATACACACTTGTTAAGAGCCCGTTTTCATCAAGCGCAACTTTCAAGTGCTCGTTTTCGAGCCCCTGAATTGTCGCAACAACTTTTGGCAGTGCAACGCTTTGAGGCTTGAGTTCAAAAACCTTGTATCCCATCGCTGGCACATCCTGCGCTATGAAACGCAGCACTGTGCCACTGTCATTTTGATAATATTGACTCGGCAACTGTTTGCCTGCATCATATACGGCAAGGTGTGATTCGTTGCTTGTTTCAAACTCCGCTTGCGCTGTCACTGGGTGTGAAAGCAGGTTCCATACAACAACTCCGTCGCCCTGCGATGTGATCTTTGCATTGAGCGCTTCAAATGCGCTCTCTTTGACTACCTCGCCAAGGTCATTTATTCTACTGTAATCCGGGCGGCAATCTTCATGCGCTTCATGAATCGAAGTGCCCGGCAAGATGTCATGGAACTGATTTTTCAACAGCAGCTTCCAAGCTTCCTCTATCGCCGGCTTATTATAAAAAAGACCAGTGGCTGCATTTGCAAAGGTAGATGCCATTTCCGCACGGGCCAAAAGAATTTCGCCCTTGCGGTTGCTTCTCTTAATAAAGGCTTGAGTTGTATAGGTTCCCCTATGGTTTTCATAATACATTTCGTTGTTAAATACAGGTAGCTCATTCCAAACCTGTTCTGACTTGTCAAAAAACTCACTCACGTGTCCGACTTTACTTGCCGGCAAACCAGGGAAGTTTTTCAACCTACTGCCACGCTCAAGCATGGCATAGGTACAACCACCACCACCGTCGCCATAGCCAAACATGCTCATGACAGTGTTTGCCGTTCCCCTTTGGTCGTTTTCTTTTGACGCACGACAAAGTTCTTCTGGTGAATATTCACCATTATAGGCTGTGCGCTGCATATATGCCAAAACCTCCGAACCGTCATTGCCTTTCCAACGGAAAATTGTATGGGGGAAACGGTTAGTGTCCTGACTGCCAAGCTTCGCGGTGATAAAACTCTTCATGCCGCTGCGTCTGATAATCTGCGGCAACGCCCATGAAAAACCGAAACAATCCGGTAGCCAATAAGTGTCCGACACTACACTAAATTCCTTTTGGAAAAACTCCCTACCGTATAAAATCTGACGAATTAACGACTCACCAGAGGCGATGTTGGTGTCTGCCTCAACCCAAACATTGCCCACAATATCCCACTGCCCGTTTTTTACCTTTTCTTTGATTCGCTCATAAAGCTCTGGGTACAGTTTTTTGATTCTATCATATAAAATGGCCTGACTTTGTGCAAAAATAAATTCTGGGTATTTGTCCATAAGTGCTAAGTTGTTTGAAAAAGTACGAGCGGCTTTACGCTCACTTTCCTGCACACGCCACAACCAGGCGATGTCAATGTGGCTATGCCCAGTCATAATCACTTCGCTTTGTGGCAAATACTTTATTTTCGCAAGACCAGCCTGCAAAACATCTGCAGCTTTTTTGATGGAAGCACGTACACGGGCATCTTCAAAATCGAAATCAACAGTATGTAGCGATTCATCCAGCGCTTCATATACACGGGCTTTGATATATTCGTCTTCGATGAGTTGAAGTGCATCCCATGCAATGTTCACATCGAAATCATATGCCTGGCAAACAGGGTCAACAGCCACAAGGCGAGCAAGCGAAAGTGTATAAGTTGTTGACTTTGCGCCATCCATCGCAGCATCGCAAAAACTGCCTGTATCAATAGCATATTCAAGCTCAATGTCAAAAGTCTCCCCCGCTGTCGGTGCATCAAAGAATATTTGATCACGGTTAACCCAACCAGAACTTACCGCTCCAATAATTTTACCGTTAACCTTCACGAGGGCTTCGCCGCCAAAGTTAATTTCAAGAAAGAGCTTTTTCCCAGCAAGCGAGGGCGGAATGCACACACTGGCATTAAACCACCGGGCGCAGTCATAACAGGCCTCCCAACTATCCCCGAGGCTCAGCGTGCTTTCAGCGTCAAGACTTGTCTCGTACTCCCCATTTCCCAAATACATCCCTGTGCGAGTGCTCCAAACAGGAATGTCAATGTGGTCAAGAACGATATATTTCTTCAACTCTTTCATCATATATTGAAGAACATTCGGTTTTACAGTTTTCATTTTTCAAGCCCTTTCTGTATGTGTTATATAATGTAATAGCTTTTATCTGCAAATATTGTTGGCAAAGAATTGTTCTGTTCTTTGATTACTGATGCGTTTATTGCATTATATTTTTATATTGATAACTATTCGTTTTCATGCTCGTTAATATCAAAACCCCCGCGTAGGATAAAAGCTTTGAGTAGATTTTGGATTTTGATGCTTAGCTTGAACGCCGGGATACTCGTGCCCTCTCGCTCTTCAAAGTAGGCTTTGGATTTTTCTCTGTCTACACTTTGTTTCAAGTCATCAAACCTGCCAAATTCATTGATGTTCGCTTCAGTAACAGTAACATTCATTAGATTTTCAAGCTTTGAAACGTCGAGCCCTAAAGCATTGAATAACTGGCGAACTTGCTCATTTTTAGCATTAAATTGATATTCAGTTATATAATCTCTGAACGATTTACCGTCCTCGATTTTGACATTTCCTCTTTGAATGTCATTAATAAAAATGTTTGCGTATTTCTGTTCTTCTTGGGTAAGCGTCGCAAAGGATTTATGCAAATCGTTTAGAGTTTCTTGAATAATATCTGGGTCGATGTCATCTTGCTTTAGCTCTTTAAGATATTTCACAAAGCGTGTGTTCATATAGCCTGTGTCAACCCTGCCTGTGTCAATTGCCGTCAGGTGACCTCGAATATTAAACGGAGTATCTAAATTCTTGCCACCTGGTGGTTCTTCTTTGCTAAGCTCCTTATAGCGTAAAGCTAAAATCAAATAGGTGTCCTCATCGAATACCATATCAATGGATTTTTTCGGTTTCTTGAATTTATAATTTTGTTGTTCCCATGTGAACCCTTGAATCTCTGCTGCTTCCAAATATTCATTTAAACTGTTGAACAGCTTGGCAAACTTGCCGCGCTCGCTCACATCGTCAGGCAAATGTGAAAAGTCCGAAATCCCTGTTGAAGTGAACAGGCGTGAAATATCCTCAAAAACCTGATTCATCTTTTCTAAGTTATGATCTAATTGTTGCACAAACAAATCAAAGGGTCTATTGCCTGAATATAGCTCCACTGCCTTATTAATGTTTTGAGTCATTGTGCTTGGATAGCGGTAATAACGAATTGTGCCAAAAGGTTTACCTATGCCAAAAAGACGGTTAGTGCGTGAAAACGCTTGAATAACATTTTCATACTTTAGCACTTTATCAATGTAAAGAGTGTTTACCCATTTTGAGTCAAACCCCGTCAACATTTGGTCAACAACAATCAAAATATCAAGCTGCTTTTCTTTCACATGTTCAATTCGCTCATATGGCCTTTTATGTGCTAAACGTGCGGCAATGTCTTTTTTAAACTTCCCGTGGGTCGCTAAATTAAAGTCCTGTTTGTATCTTTCATTGTAATCTTCAATAATCTCAACGAGTCCATCTTGCTTGGATTTCACATTGCCATTATTGTCTATGTTCGGGTCAAAAAGTGCCGTGACTTTCAGTTCCGGTTTTGTTCTTTTGAGGAGTCTATAATACTCTATAGCTTCTGCAATGCTGCTCGTTGCAAAAATTGCATGGAACTTAGACGCATGGCTGAGCCGTGTCCAATTTTCTGAAATGTCTTCAACAACCTTTTCTCGGTGCTCAAGGCGCTCATATTGCAAGGCGGGCACATCGTCCTCAATGCCTCTGATGTATTCACCTCTTTTGTTGCAATACCCTGCCATCTTTATTTTTTTAGCATCCATATAATGGTAATAAATTTCAGACTTCCTCGAGTCATTTATAGCTTCCTCTTCTGTTGCGGAATTTGCTTTTTTCAAAGCTACCGCCTTGCGCAAATCAATTTCTCTATATGTCAACACCTTGTATGTATCAAACCCCAACACATTTTTGTCACGAATACCGTCGGCGATGCTGTAACGATGCAGCTCGTCGCCAAAAACAGTTGAGGTTGTATTGTTCTTTTTTTGGTTTTCTTTTTGAATTGGTGTACCTGTGAACCCGAAAAAAATCGCATCGGGAAACACTTTTTTAATAGTCATCAACATGTCGCCAAACGTGGAGCGGTGCGCTTCGTCAACAATGAAAACAATGCGCTTTGAGTTCATTTTTGCAATATCTCTGGCATTGCATTCACCCTCACCGTCCTTGATGTTGCTCATTTTTTGGATTGATGTGACAATGAGCGTGTCGGCAGGGTTGTTGCTTTTCAGTTTGCTAACTAATGCGTGGGTGTCCTGTGTTGCCTGCACGTCTTCATTATCTTCAGCGAATGCACGGTATTCACGAAGTGACTGCGTTCCAAGCTCGATTCTGTCCATTAGGAATATGACCTTGTCGGCATCTTTCGAGTTTGAAATCAGCTGCGCTGACTTGAAGCTTGTCATTGTCTTGCCTGAACCTGTTGTATGCCAAATATAGCCACCCAGTTGGTTCTTTTCTCTCCAGTTAATTTTTGACACACGGTCAGAAATCGCATTCGCAGCATAGTATTGATAACTGCGCATGACCTTGAGCACTCCGTCGGAATCATCAGCAACAGTGTAAAAACCAATCATCTGATGAGCCATTGGGATTGATAAAAGATAGGTTGTAATATCTTTCCAGTTGTTAATTGGCTCGTTATTAAAATCAGCCCAATGAAAATAAAAATCCTGATTAAACACGCCATCAGGCCCGGGGTTTGAAAAATATATCGTTTCTTCTGGTTGCATCGCCACAAAAATTTGCACCAAAGAAAAAATACCTGTGAATATCCCCTCATCGGAGTATTTCTCAATTTGATTATATGCTTGACTCACAGAGTTATTGCTGTTTTTCAGCTCGATGTGGATTACGGGCATACCGTTGATTAAAAGCATCAAATCACCACGTCGGTCATTTAGAATTTTCGACTTGGATTTGAATAAGGGTTGCTGTGCAATTTGGTATCTGCTTTGGCCTGCCGCAATCTCAAGGCGGTCATAAATTTTTAGGCTCACTTCTTTGCCAAGGTGCAAGGGGTCATTGGGGTTGTCACGGGTAACAGAAACCGTCTTGCCGTTGATGAACCCATTGAGTTTTAAAGGCGTGCGCAACGTTATGATTTGCTCTATAATCTGTTGCATTTCCGTGTCTGTCAAGGGTGCATCGTTTAAACGGTCAATGTCACGGTTGTTTTCAAAAAGAATGTTCGCCCAGTTTTGAATCAAATCTTCTTCTGTTGGGTATTTTAGAACATGGTTTTCCCAACCCTTTTTCTGCAAGGCCGCAATCATTGCCGTTTCAAATTCTGCTTCAGTTTTAAAAATCACAAGATTACGCTCCTTTCTTATACAAACATCTTGTCAAGACAAGCTTTTTTGAGATTCTGCAATTTTTCATACTTACGCTGATGAAGGGTGATAAGGGAGTCGAGGTTGGTAAAGAAACCGTCTATTATTCTTTGTTCCTCAAGTGAAGGTACAGAAATGGAGGTTCCCAAAATGTTCTCATTATAAAGCCTTTTTATCGTACTGCCTTCAAGTCCTACCCATTTTGTAGTTTTTTAAGCTTACGCTGATGAAGGGTGATAAGGGAGTCGAGGTGAATAAAGAAGGTTCCAATTTGATGTTGCTCCCCCTTCGAGTGTGGAATCGAAAATACAGTATTCGACACCAGATTCCAATCTGAACGAGGCATTTTTGTCCCAGATGACTGGTTAGCAACCTCATCAAAGGCACTACTCTGAATTAATGAATAGACAAAACCACTATCAGTTTCATCACCACGGAGGACCCAAAAATCACCGACAGCAATGCCAGAAAAGCCTGCTAAAAGCCAGTTTTTTAGATATGGCCGCAGCTTTCCGAACAATACATCATTTTCATGGAATAACACACCTTGCTTAGTACTGTTTTTTTCATATATGTTTTTATTCAGAGTCCCTTGTCCAGAATTGATATCCTCATACTCAACTCGCGGTAGACCAATTTCATCTGACATTACAGAGACACGGCAAACCACTTCTGAGAGCTTACGCTGTTCCCAAGCGTTGGTAAATCCTTTGAACCTTATAGCGGGTGTTTTTGTGTCAACAGCCATATCACTCACCTCCCAAAAGGGATTTGAGCTCTGTTAGCCCTCTTATGTCAGCGTCGCTACCGCTGAGGTCGTCAATCATAGAGGATAACTGTGCCTGCGTTTCAATGATTTCACCCTCCACATCGGATAAGGTGGTGGAGTATTTGTCAGACAACGCCTGCACTTTCGCTTCGAGTTCGTCAAGGATAGCAAAGGGCATTTGTTGCAAGGCTAATATCAACGGCGCAATCCATTTCTTTTCTAACAAAGTGCACACTTGGCTGTCTGTTAAGTTTTCAATCGTTTCTTTTGCAAGTTTTTGCAGGTTCGCCGTGTCCGTCTTTATCTCTTTTTTCAGTGCGCTTTCTTCTGCAGACAAAGCCTGAACTGCGAGAACTTTGCTTTCAAGGCTGTCTTGTTCATACTCTGGAGCAGAGTGCTCTTTTAGCAAATCTTTAGCAAGTTTGTTTAAAGACGATGAAGAAAAGGCGGTTTTGCCATTGTTCAAAACATCTTTCAAGTCTTCCTTGTCTTCTTCTGTTAGGGAGTCAAAAATTTCTTGATTTTCAGAAATCACCTGTGCGAACCGTTCTTCTTTTGCTTTCAATGCCATGTTCTCATCACTAAGCAATGTTTCTTGCACTAAGCTGAATGGAACAATTCTGCCAACCCAACCTTGTTGAACTTCAACATCTTTGCCATTCTTTTTCTTTAAAACCATGTTTGCGTCAACTTTTTTCGTGGCTGCAAAGCCTTCAGTTTGAATCATTTCAAGGTCAATTGATATGTTGCTTGTCCACCCGTCATTGAGCAATTGATACGCTTTGTATTCATCCACTAACGGGATAGAAGAAAGACGCCTGAAAATCTCGTTGCTAAGAGTTGCTTCTTCTTTGTTGATGTTAAGCGTTTCCATTTCATTTATAAGGCGATTATGTAGCATGTCATCAAAGCCTGCAAAGCTTGCCGCATAATTTTCTTTGAATGCCGTCACGGTAGGGTGGTTTTTGATGATGTCCTTTAAGTTGCCTTTTACAATTTGCACATGCTCGCCAGAACTTTGCGTAAATAAATCTTTCTTCAACTCAGGGAACGCCTGCCAGTAAGCAGAAAGTTCTTCAATTTCTTTTTTGGGTATGCCTCCAAACATAGACGCATATATATCCCAACTTTCTGGAGATTGTGAAGAATCAACATAGCGTGGAATGTTCAAGTTGTATTCATTGTTGCGAATTTCGGCAAGACCGACTACTGAAGCAGAAACTACTACTGAAGCAGAAACTACTACTGAAGCAGAAACCACTACGAAACCTGATGTCACTATCCCTCCAACGGGCAGTAAAAATGAAAACGCAAGGTTTATCTCCTTGATAGTATCAGTATCAATGTTATTAATCTTTACAGGTGTAGTGTATGCCGCTCGTTGCAAAAAGAACATGATTTAACAGCGAGAATTTTTAGTGTGTTTGTTATTTTTAATTTAAACAATAAAGGCTTTTGAAGTTTTACTAATTGGGCATAGAATTTGCCGACATGCACAAAAAATGAAAAGCAACAAACAACACCCCTGCAGTTTATGACTGCAGGGGTGTAAAGTTTTAAATGCTTTTTTTGTTAGCTAACGTATGCTAATAACTTTTGATTTTCATGTGTTTTCCCCCACAAGATTAATCGCTTCTGTTAGTGTGTTTAAGTGTAATAAATTTATGTATAGCAAAATATATAATACATAAAAAAAACAAAGAGTGTCAGATCAAAAGAGAACCATTCTATCCAATGTTCAAAAGGAAACAGAATTTTTCCAAGTGTCAAGATAAACATAAAAACATATAAGCATTTTCTGGCATTTAAGCAATGCACATAATAACACCACTGAAATTACGTATCATCTTCATGCATTCATAAAACACTATGCGGCAATCCCCTGTTTTAGAGACTGCCGCATTTTGAGTTGTTTTATATAAGTTTTTTAATCTCCATGTTTATCTGCTCTCGTTTTGCTAAGTGCCAATCCTCACTGCGGGGGTAGGAAGTAAATGTTATAGGTTCTGACAGCCCCTCTTCAAGCAAAGCAAGCGTTTTCTCTTTGCCGACAAAACTCTCGAGCAGCTGCAATGCACGCATATCCTGCAATGCATCGTAAAACACTTTCAGTCGCAGAGAGTTGAGTGGCGTGCCATCATCACCTGGATAAACAACATAGGCATCACCCGAGGGGAACGCCTTGCCGGCATCACTTTCTTCAAAAGGGTTTATCTCTCTCACTGAATACTGCGAATACCAAAAATTGTGCCCCCATTGTAAAAATCCTTTGACATCGTATTTGTAGAGCTGAAACCCGAGAACACGGTTGCGCTGGGAAGGCATGGCGAAAAAACGATTGGATACATAGTTTTTATATTGACCACAGCAGTAATAAGTCCAGAGTTCTGGCACCTTACCGATAAACGGTTCAATATGATTGTTAGCTGGAATTGGAATTTTCACAGCACCTTTACTGTAGAATTTGAAGTCTGAAAGTGCATCTATCACAGGAAAGTCGGGAAACAACTTCTCAACAAAAAGGCTTCTTTTTTTATAATCATTGTATTGCGACAAATTTGGTTCATCTGAAACATGGAAAAAACATCGTTCTTTGATTCCGTTTTCGTCAATAAACAAATTCAGTGCCGCAGCAAATTCTGTTAAAAACCCCGTATATTTTTTACTTGCCGCCCAAGTTTTCCAGCCAAACAGTTTAACGCGTTTGCCATCCACTACAGCTTCCACCTTTGGAGCGTGTTTTGCTCCCCATTGTGAAAAAAGGTGGGACATTTCAAAATATTTAACACCACAGCGGTTGCAAATATCAACCCATCGTTTAAGGTTGTCAAAATTAAAGCTATATTGTTCGCCTTCTCGAGTGACCTCCACAAGCTGAACGGTCGGCCGCTCCCCACCCTGCTGCGTATCCAACGGGGGGGTAAACAAAGGAGTTAAAATGAAGTTGATGCCATGATGCACGGCGTTTTTAATATAATTCTCTACTATGCGCCAGTATTCTTCGCTGAAAACTTCTGTTTTGTACCAAGTTGCAAGGCAGTCGGTATGAAACCAGTTTGTGTGAATAAGAGTTTGAGCAGGCAAGGCGGCGTTAATGATTTCAATCACAACACAAGCCGAGCAAATCACTTTGCCGTTTGATATAAAGTTAATTTCAACAGGGTGCTCTCTGGCTTCGCTCTCACCATCTGGGTCGAGTTCAAACCAGACGCTTTGCATTTGTTTCGTTTTTAATAAAAACGGGCTTTCAAGCGGCCGTAGTAGGTCAGGAAATTGCCCCGGTTCGGTGCTCAAAAAATAATCATCATGATCATTTGGCGCCGGCAATGCTGATGGAATAGATTCCACAGTGTAAATGTGAATCTTATCCGCAAGTGTAGATTTGACTTGAATCTCAACACTTAAATCGCTTTTATCTTCATAATATAAGGCTGTTTGAAACGATGTTCTTTCATTCTTAAGTATTGAAAGCTTTTGAATGGGTCTATTGTTCAGTTTTTCATCAGCAAAAACTTTCGCCATGGAGCTTAACACAGTGCACTTTAACATAAGCGTTCTCCTTTATGTAAGTTAAACATTGACAATTCACCAACAGATAAAATCAAAATTATGTAAGTTAAGGGCGTGCCGAAGAGCTCTGTTGACAAATGTTTTGAGGTTTCTAAATACACATTTAATGATATAATTCTACCATAACGTTTTAGTGGTGTAAACAGAATGTAAAATTAATTTAATAAGTTTAAAAGTCTCAATCTGCCCTCTCCAATGTTTCAGGTATTGAATTGGCACATGATACACAAAAAGAAAGCTGGCACATCAAATGCAACTCAACGAATCGCATTGATTAACCAGCTTTTTTATTAATTGAAATATTGTTGCTAAAGAGAGCGTTCTACTCTTGGCTTTTTGATATAAGTTTTGTGCGCCCAGCTTAGGTAACAGCAGGTTTTAACTGATGTTTAATAGACTGGTCGCTATTGCGAAGTAGATCACGAGCGCACCCGCGTCAACGATGGTCGTAATGATGGGACTTGCCATGATTGCCGGGTCCAGTTTGAATTTTTTTGCGACAATCGGCAGAATACCGCCAATGTTCTTAGCCAACATTACAGTGAAAAACAGGGTAGCACAAACCGTTATTGCTACTTTGAGATCAACGTTATCAAATAGATAGATCCTAATAAAGTTTACGATTGATAAAGAAGATGCGACCATGAAACCTACTTGCATTTCCTTCCACAGGACTTTTAGTATATCATGCGACTTTATTTCTCCAAGCGCCATCCCTCGAATAACCAAAGTGGATGATTGGGAGCCTGAATTCCCTCCCGTGTCCATCAACATTGGAATAAAAGATGCTAGCACCAAGACCGATTGCAATGCATTTTCGTATTGCCTAATGATTCCGCCCGTAAAGGTTGCAGATATCATCAAAAACAATAACCAAGGTAATCGATTTCTGGCCAGTGTGAACGCATTCGTCTTTAAATATTCCTTTTCTGAGGGCTGCATGGCGGCCATTTTTTGAAGGTCTTCTGTGTTCTCTTGTTCGATGGTGTCAATGACGTCATCAACGGTTACAATGCCAACTAGACGGTTTTCGCTGTCGACAACAGGCATAACAAAATAGTCATATTTCTTAAATAAGTATGCAACTTCCTCCTGATCATCATAGGTGTTCAAAGCAATGACGTCAGAGAGCATAATATCTTTTATTAGGGCTGATTCTTTACTTAAAATTAGTTTCCTTAGCGTTGTAGAGCCGACAAGAATCCTGTTATTGTCCAGCACATAGCAAGTATCAATGGTTTCTTTGTCAATTGCAGTTTCCTTAATGTGCTGAATGGCCTGAGCAACTGTCATCTCTTTTTTTAAGTCTACATACTCAATTGTCATTAAGCTTCCTGCTGAATATTCAGCATAGTTGAGAAATTGATTAATCAATTTTCTGGTTTCTTCATTTGTATTCACGAGGATTTTCTTGACCACATTTGAAGGCATTTCTTCGATGAAGTCAATGGTATCATCAAAAAAAAGCTGGTCCAAGATCGATTTTATTTCTTTGTCACTACTAGACTCGATAATAAACTGCTGAAGATCAGTTGGTAGATGCGGAAATACATTCGCGGCTAAATCCTTTGGCAATATTCTGAAGGTCAGAAGTAGCTTGCTCTGATCAATTTCCTCCAAAAACTTTGCAATATCAACTGCCTCCATGCACACAAGTTCTTGCCTTGCTTGAGCATATTTATTTTGTTCTATTATATCAAAAAGTAGCTCGTACATAAGTATGATCCCCCTTTAGTAGCAGCAGAGTACCAAGCAATGAATTATATTCTAATTATGTTCTGTCTACAAATATTTTAGGCTTTCTGAGCACACATTTAATTATATTATTTTACCATAACATTTTAAGAATGCAAATATTATATGAATATTATTTTGTTCAAGTTTAAGTTTTTCCAATCTGACATTATCATGTAATGTGTTTTTTGAGGTTAAAATCCGTCCGCAATAAGGCTGATAAACGCAAATGGCAAAGATTGATTGATGTTTTTCTCAATCAAGAGTTTTCGCAAGGTATAAGATGTATATTGACAACCTCTATTCGAATAATTATAACAGTAGTCTTGGCATTAAAATTTGTTCTAATTATTTCTTTCACAAATCTTGTATTGAGATTTACACATGCTATAAT
>DASRNM010000141.1:0-34110 GCA_035647435.1 Clostridia bacterium | reverse complement strand
TAGCGAAGTTGGATATCGCAGCAGATTCCGATTCTGAAGGTCGGGGGTTCAAATCCCTCCGGGCGGGCCACAATTTAACCCCTGAAGCGCTTGATATATAAGCGTTTCAGGGGTTAGTTTTACTCAAGGTTATATTTGTTTTTTGTCCAAATTTAACGAGACGCACAAAAGTGATAAAATAAAAAACAACGCAAACCTTATGACTGTTCCGTCTTGCGCAACTAATCCACAATTATCCCTACCAATCCAGTCATAACCTGAAATATCCTGTGCGGACGGTTTGGGTGGGTTTTCAAGCAGAACAGCATTGTTTTTCCGAATCTCAATCCATGAGTACGCCTCATAGTTCGTCGAGGCCGTTTTAGAGTCTCCAGAATAATTATTAGATTCATCAGTCATATCACTATCGGCAGTCGGCTCGAGAGTAGAATACTTGATATGCACATATGTCTTATCACCTTTGACTAAGCCGATGCTTTGCGTTGTTTCATCGTTATATGTGATTATTAACTCCCCGTCAATAACATCAACATTTTTAATTGCATTATGTTCGTATCATTGGTCAGCTTTTCAAATAAACCTGATTCTCCACCAATTCTTTTTAACTCATTTTCCAAATCCATTGCGTAGTTATATAGAGGTCTTGCTTCATCATAATTAAATTTGTGTGCCAAGCTATAATATTTGTCTTTTATCTTCTTCTGCAGTTTTTCGTTTGCCTTATACTCTATGGTTGGATGAGTAGGAGTCCAGGCATCACCCGAATAAACTTTATTGCTCTTTAAAATCTGTGGGTCAATGGTATCCTTACCGAACACAATGGATATTTCGCCAAATTCATTATGTCCCTCTCTTGCTCTTGTAATAGCAATAGACGGCATAGGGAATCCGCCAAGCTCCAATGCAGCAATTATTTTCTGCTCAGATAAATTATGAACGGCTATTAAATCTTTCGTTTGCTCTACTTCATCTCTCATTGAAAACTTAGTGTTAAACTCGTTGTTTTCATCCTCTTTTTTTGCAGTTGACTGCAAATTGATACTATTTTCCCCTTTCTCGGATATAATATTATTGACACTATTTTTATTCTGTGATATATTGGTGTCGGGAACTACTGCAGGCTCGGTTTCGGACGTCGCGTCGGGGATTTTTACATCGGCGACCTGCAGAGTTCCTTTTTTATTGTCTATATATGTAGTTAAAACATATAAGGTTTTTTCTTTTGTATTCGGAACCGCTTGTACTATATAATATGTTCCGTTGATTTTTTTTGTATAAACAACAGTTTTTGCGGATTTTTGTTTTCCGTTTATTACATTTTTGTATGCACTTGTAAGCCCTCCATATGTTATATCATCATAATTGGAGAGTATGTACTGTAGCCGTGAAAAATCGTTTACATCACTCATGTTTTTATCGGCAATACCGTTTTTGCCATGACGATTTTCAATATGAACAACTTGTCTTGCTTCAATAGCCACTTTAAACCCTGTAACATCGATTCCTAAGATATCATATATCTTTTTTGCTGTTTTATTATCAACGGAATTCAAATATTCTTTTTTGTTTTGCTCATACTTAGTCGGATTATTGCTAAAATCTTTGACTGATTGCAAGTAAAACTCTTTTAAGTCGCCGTCAACAGAGTCGAGGTATTCACTTATTACCTTTTTCATGCTGTACGGATAACTATCACGGTCATCAAATTTAATTGCACTGGATAACACCTCACCGCTCTCAGCGGTGTCTTTTTTTGTCTTAACCGCCGCCCTTGCCTCAACGGCATCGACCAAAGCACTGTCCCATATCTTTTGAATTTCCTTCATTTCAAGCTGTGTGTCTCTCTCGGATATCTACGTCGAGAGGCTTTTCTTTTCCTCATTGACCGTGTTGAATTCGGAACGGGGTACAAAGCTTTTACCTATTTCGGCAGCGACTTGCTTGTCGATGTCCTCCGTGTAGCTTTCTTTGAGGATACTTTTTAACCATTCAAACATTGTAACTCCTTTTCTCCTGCTGTCCTTTTTTATTTGGCAAGTCCCAATACTGCAGGCGGCATATTATGTTCCGTGCCGTCGGATAATATTTTTGTGTATTTAAAAAGCCCGCCTAAACGTTACCGTTTAAACAGGCTTAATAACGGGGGTTATGTGGGGCTTGGGTATGAAAAAGCACCTTGCTATGAAAATGTTTAGAAATACAAGTCTAAATCAACATTTGATTTTATAAAAATTGCTCCTATATAATGGCTGTTATGAACCACTATTTTTTCATCGTTTACATAATAAATCTGTATTTCGGATTCATCAACATCTTTAACATATTCTCCTTTTTCAATTCCCGGAATATGCTTTTCAAGAGCTTTACATTGTTTGTTAAACAAATCATGGTCAACAAACCCTGCTATGTTGTAGTCGTATTTGTATTCTGCCATTTTGCTCCACCTACAATCCATATTTTTTATTGATAGCCGCTCTAGTCTTACTAGAAGAATATATTATATCTTTATACAAATCAATCCCCGCAATTTGCTTTCTTGCAAATTTATTAGCCATAAGTTGAGAGAAGCTAATAGTGGGTTCTTCTTCGTCAAGGATTTTTCGAGATTTTTCATCCAACATAAGTTGACGAGCGTCCTTCTTGTATTTGTTTCTCAAATTAAATGATTCAACGGCCTGGTCTTCAATAAGTAAGCTTTTGTTTAATTGGGTCGGTATAGTTTCAGCGTGTGTTCTGTACCAAGAACGAACAACACGGTCATTAAATAAGGGGTTTATCTTTTTTGCTTCCTCATACGAAAGATTTGAAAGCTTTTCCAATACATCTCCATTAGGATTATACACGTTTTTATTGAAAACATCAATATCTTTTGTAAACCATTCTCCGGGGAATGCAGATTTAGTACTTCCGAAAACCGTCTTATCAGCGCTAACAGCCTTTTGCGACACCGACCTGCCAAACCCTTTAACCTGTAAGCGTTCCTTCTGCTGATACCTTGATGTCTTGTTGCAGAAGTCCCTGTATGCGAATTCCTGTTTTTTAAGCAACACGGATTTGCGGTCAAAGTCCGTTTGGTTTTCAATCATAATAATTATGAATGCTTAAAGGCTGCATATGTAGCTTGCTTGTATAACGCTTTAACAATTTTTATCGGTATGGCGGTAGGCTTTTGTGGTAGGAGATCAAATCCACTCTATATTTATATTATTGTAAACAAGAATAATCTTCACTTTATATGACAAAAATATCAGGTGTTCATGTTTTGACATATGAAGGGAGACAGCTTTAAATGAAAGAACCGAACAATTTTGACCGTGAAGCATTGCGTGTAGGGATAGACGTTGGCTCGACAACCGTCAAGCTTGCAGTTTTGGATAAAAATGACAACATAGTGCACCAAAATTATTGTAGGCATCATGCCGATTTTTGGTCAACGCTCGAGCACCTTTTCAAGCAACTTTATGACAAGCTTGGCGATGTTAGCGTAAAGGCGGCAATAACAGGCTCGGGCGGTATTGCCGTTTCAAAACAACTTGACTTGCCTTTTGTTCAAGAAGTGATTGCCGGCAACAAGGCAGCCCAAAGGTTCATGCCCGACGTCAATGTGATTATTGAATTGGGCGGTGAAGATGCTAAGCTTACATTTTTTGACAACGGTGTTGACCAAAGAATGAACGGAATTTGTGCCGGAGGAACAGGCGCATTTATTGACCAAATGGCGATTTTGCTTAAAACAGATGCGGCAGGTCTAAACGCTCTTGCGGAAAAAAGCACGGTGGTTTATTCAATAGCCGCAAGGTGCGGAGTTTTTGCAAAAACCGACATACAGGCATTGATGAACGAGGGCGCAAGAAAGGAGGACATTGCCGCTTCCGTGTTTCAGGCGGTTGTTAATCAGACAATAGGCGGTCTTGCTTCGGGCAGAAAAATAAAAGGAAAAGTTGCTTTTTTGGGTGGTCCGTTGCACTTTCTTCCTCAATTGCGCCTTAGATTTAAGAAAACCTTGAATTTGACACAGGAAAATATGTTTGTGCCACAGAACGCACAGGTTTATATGGCTATCGGTGCTGCCATTTTTGCGGAGAAAAACCCAATACATTTAAGTGATTTGCTCAAAAGATGTGGGAGCGGGCAACGGGACAAAAGTGATTTGACCGATAGACTCGAGCCTTTATTTTGTGATACAAAACAATATCAAAGCTTTATAAAAAGGCACGAGAAAAACAAAGCGAAAAGAAAAAAGCTCAGTGAGCATACGGGCGAGTGCTTTCTCGGGTTGGATATGGGCTCAACAACAAGCAAAGCGGCACTGATAGATAAAGACGGCTGTCTGCTTTATTCGTGCTATCGCAACAATGAGGGCAGTCCATTGCATTGCGGTTCAGAGATTTTAAAAGAAATATATGCCGCCTTGCCCGAAGGGGCAGAAATTGCTTATTCTGGCGTTACGGGTTATGGCGAGGAGCTTATTAAGGCTGCCTTTTCCTGTGATTTCGGGGAGGTAGAAACCGTCGCTCATTGCACAGCGGCGGAGCGTTTTTTGCCCGGAGTGGAAATGATTTTGGATATCGGCGGACAGGATATGAAGTTTATGAATGTCCAAAATGGATTGATAAAAACAGTTGTTCTGAATGAAGCTTGCTCGTCTGGGTGCGGTTCTTTTATTGAAACCTTTGCAAACTCGCTTAGCATGACTATCAAGGATTTTACAATGAGTGGCATCGAGTCTAAAAACCCTGTTGACCTCGGCTCACGGTGCACGGTTTTTATGAATTCAAAGGTAAAGCAAGCACAAAAAGAGGGTGCAAGTGTCGGCGATATTTCAGCTGGTCTGTGTTATTCAGTAATTAAAAATGCTCTCTATAAGGTTGTTAAGCTCAAAGATACAGATGAATTAGGGGATAAGATTATTGTACAGGGCGGAACTTTTTTAAACGATGCCATTTTGCGTAGCATTGAGATGATTGCGAACAAAGAGGTAGTGAGGCCCGATATTTCTGGCTTAATGGGTGCTTTCGGGGTTGCGTTGCTCGCCGCCGATAAATGGGTTGAAGGTATGAGCTCTTCTCTTATAAGTCCGGAGGAGATGAACTCATTTACGGTGAAACCTAAAATTGCTCGGTGTGGTAAATGTACAAACAATTGTCTTTTGACAATAAATATTTTTAACGATGGTCGAAAATTTTTTACGGGTAACCGTTGCGAAAAAGGGGCAGGGTCAGATAAAAACAACAATGTTCCGAATTTGTATGAATATAAATACAATCGTTTATTTAAATATAAACCGCTTGAACTTAAAAAAGCACACAGAGGAACAATGGGTATTCCACGCGCAATGAATATGTATGAAAACTACCCGTTTTGGTTCACCTTTTTCACGGCTCTGGGTTTTAGGGTGGAGCTCTCAGAGGAGTCGAACAGAAAGGTTTATGAGCTCGGCATGGATACCATTCCGTCAGACACCGTCTGTTACCCGGCAAAGCTTGTGCATGGTCATATAATGTCCCTAATCAACAAAAATGTTAAGCATATTTTCTACCCTTGTATTCCAAAGGAAAGACAGGAGTTTGATAAAGCCGACAACCACTTTAATTGCCCGATGGTGATTGCCTATGCGCAGGTAATAGGTAAAAACATGGATGCACTTGATGAAAACGGTGTTGTCTTACATTGCCCCTTTTTGCCGTATGATAACGATAAAGCCTTATCACAAAGGCTTTTTGAGGAGTTCAAATCCTTTGGAGTCACCACGAAAGAGGTTTCAAATGCCCTTGGCCTTGCGTGGGCGGAGGATCGCAAGGTCAAAATAGATATTCAAAAAAAGGGCGAGGAGGTTCTGGAGTATTTGAATGAAACAGGTGGGAGAGGGATAATTTTGTCTGGACGACCTTATCACCTTGACAAGGAGGTCAACCATGCAATACCCAATTTAATTGTATCGCTGGGGTTGGCAGTGCTCACTGAAGATTGCGTTTCACACCTTGGACAAGTTGAAAGACCGTTGAGGGTTTTGGATCAATGGATGTATCATTCCCGGCTTTATGAGGCGGCAGATTTTGTTTCTAAGCAGGACAACCTTGAAATCGTTCAGCTGAATTCCTTCGGTTGCGGGCCGGATTCAATAGCGGCGGAGCAGGCACAGGAGATTTTAAACAAAAGAGGAAAGCTTTATACTGTCATCAAGATTGACGAGGTCAGCAATTTAGGCGCAATAATAATTCGGCTAAGGTCGCTTAAAGCCGCTATGAATGCACAAAAAAGGGAACAGCTTATGAACCCAAAAAAGCAAATGTCGACAACTCAACTTCCCTCAGGGGAAATTCGCAAAAATTATACAATATTAGCACCACAAATGGCTCCCATTCATTTTGCAATGGTTGAGGCGGCAGTGCGCTCGGAGGGGTATGATTTCGTAATACTTCCAAAAGTTGAAAAAGAGGATATAGAAACAGGGCTTAAATATGTGAACAACGACTCGTGCTACCCGTCAATAATTGTAATAGGCCAGCTCGTTAGGGCACTGCAATCAGGTAAATACGATTTAAACAAAACGGCAGCAATTATTACACAAACGGGCGGAGCGTGCAGAGCAAGCAACTATTTGGCACTTCTAAAAAAAGCTTTGAGCTCTTGCGGTTTTTCACAGATACCCGTTCTTTCAATGAGTATTTCACAACTAAAGAAAGACGGTGATTTTCCCTTTACGTTTTCTTTGGCGAAAAAGGGGATAATGGCAATACTTTACGGCGATTTGTTGATGCAGGTGTTGTTCCACACCCGTCCGTATGAAAAAGTTAAGGGAACGACAAATATGGTTTTTCACCAATGGCTTGAAATCTGCAAGGAGAATGTCAGAAAAGGCAACTATGCTGAATTTCGTCAAAATCTCTACAAAATTGTAAAGGATTTTGACAGCATACCCATTTGTAGTGAGGAAAGACCGAAGGTCGGCCTTGTGGGGGAGATACTTGTGAAATATCACCCTGCCGCTAACAATAATATGGTTGATTTTATTGAGGAAATGGGTGCGGAGTTAGTGGTGCCTGGCCTTTTAGACTTTTTTCTTTATTGTGCATATAGTGGTGAAACTAACAACCGTTTTTTGGGCGGTAGCAAAACCAATAGAATTTTGCTGAATACCTTTTTGCGATATATTGAGCATTTAAGAGACGAGGTGAGGCAGGCGCTCCAAAGCAGTCAACGTTTTTGCACACCTTTGAGTATATTTGAAATGGCACAAAAGACAGAGCCGATTTTATCCCTCTGCAACCGTTCGGGTGAGGGGTGGCTCCTAACGGCTGAAATGATAGGCTTGATTGAGGAGGGGACAAGCAACATTATTTGCATGCAACCCTTCGCTTGTCTGCCAAATCACATTACGGGCAAGGGGATGATAAAAACACTCAAGGAGCTATATCCTCAAATAAACATTCTTGCCGTTGACTATGACCCTGGGGCAAGCGAGGTTAATCAAATCAACCGTATAAAGCTGATGCTTGAGCGGGCAAAAGACGTATCAGTTAAGTCAAATTAAGAATAATTTCAAAATAATTCAAAAAAACCTTGACATTACAAGACTTACTGAATATAATGAATATTACAATTCAATAACCACATTAAAGACTGTGAAGGAAACAAGACACGGGGCGTGAGCTCCAGAGAGCCGACGGGTGGTGTGAGTCGGTGCCGCAAACTGTGTGTATAACTCGTTCCAGAGTTGCTTGCCTGAAATCATAGGGCAGGACGCAAAGACTGCGTTATCGGTCAGGGCCTTGTTAGAGGTCTAATAGGGCGACATTTGTCGCTGAAGTAGGGTGGTACCGTGTGATAGTATTTCACACCCCTATGCCGAACACTCGGCATAGGGGTGTTTTTGTTTAAGGAGGTATTTGCTATGAAAAAAGGCTGTAAAAAGTATATCCCGTTTGAGCCCATTAAGCTCGAAAACAGACAGTGGCCGTCAAAGTCGATTAAGAAAGCACCCGCTTGGTGTAGCGTTGACCTACGTGACGGAAACCAAGCACTTGTTAACCCGATGAATCTTGACGAAAAACTCGAGATGTTTAAGATGCTATGCGACATAGGCATAAAAGAAATTGAAGTCGGTTTTCCATCGGCTTCTGAAACAGAATATGAAATTTTGCGCGCGTTGATAGAAAGGGGCCTTGTCCCCGATGATGTTTACATTCAAGTGCTTGTTCAATCAAGAGAACACTTGATAAGAAAAACATTTGAGGCAATTGAGGGAGCAAAAAATGTCATTTTCCATTTCTACAATTCTACCTCAACGCTTCAAAGAAAAGTTGTATTCAAAACCGATATGCAGGGTGTCGTCGACATTGCCGTTGACGGTGCTAAGCTGATTAAAGAATTGGGTGATGAAGCAAAGAAACGCACGGGAGTGAACATTCGTTATGAGTATTCACCCGAAAGCTTTATGGGAACAGAGCCAGACAATGCAGTGTGGATTTGCGACGCTATTATGAAAGAGCTTGATGCGGGCGAAGACAATAAGATAATATTGAATCTTCCCTCAACGGTTGAGAACAGCACGCCCAATTGTTTTGCTGATTTGGTTGAGTATTTTTGCGATAATCTCCCCAACAGGGAGTCTGCAATTATCAGCCTTCACCCTCACAACGACAGAGGCACAGCGGTTGCCACTGCGGAGATGGGCTTGCTTGCAGGCGCTGACAGAATTGAAGGCACACTTTTTGGTAACGGTGAAAGAACGGGCAATGTTGACATAATCACACTTGCCTTGAATATGCACACGCAGGCTGTCGATTCAGGCCTTGACTTAACAAACATCAACAAAATCAGAGAGATATATGAAAGAACAACGAAAATGACAGTGCCCGTGCGCCACCCTTATGTTGGTGACCTTGTGTTTACGGCGTTTTCAGGCTCTCATCAAGATGCAATCAATAAGGGCGAGAAATACATGAAAGAGAGCAAGACAGAGTTTTGGGAGGTTCCATATCTTCCAATTGACCCTGCGGATGTCGGGCGTGAGTATGAGCCTGTCATAAGAATTAACAGCCAGTCCGGCAAGGGCGGCGCAGCTTTTATTATGGACAACAGTTTTGGATATGATTTGCCTAAGGCTATGCACCCCGAATTCGGAAGAGCTGTCAAAAAATATTGTGACATAAAGGGCAGGGAAATCAGCCCAAATGAAGTGATGGAGATATTCAAAAAAGAATACATCGATGTCACAGGCCCGTATCAGCTTGTAAGTCATAAGTTTTATGAGGAGAGCGAGGTCAACGACACATCACCTAAGGTTAGCTTTGAGGGAAACATTAAGCACAACGGGACCGAGCCCGCATTTATAGACGGCAAGGGTAACGGACCTATTGACGCATTCTTTAATGCAATTGCACATGTTGGAGTTAAGGGATACAAATTCGTCAACTATTCAGAGCACGCAATTTCAATAGGCTCTGATGCAAAGGCAGTTTCTTATATTCAACTTCTTTCTCCACAAGGGAAAAACTGCTTTGGTGTCGGCATATCGCATAATATAAACTATGCATCAATCAGAGGTGTTCTTTGCGCAATTAATCGAGATGTGCTTTCACAAGAGGATTAAAAAACATATAAAGGACCTCCCACAACGGGAGGTCCTTTTCTGCATTAAAGCTTAATTTAAAGCTCGATTTTCCAAAAAACTATCTTTTCTCTGTGCCATGTGTATGTAATGTAGAGAGTGTTGCCCACCGCCTCAATTGCAGGGTATGAAAACTCATCATCTTTATTGTTTAGCTTTTCAAGGCAAAGAACTTCCTCCCACGTTATACCGTTGTCGGTTGATTTCATTAAAGTCAATGGTGCACGCTCACCCCAGTTTTCTTCAACTGGGTTTGAAACCAAGTACAATGTGCCATCTTTGAGGCTAACAAGGTCAAGACCACTGTTGTTGTTTTTAACATCGGTTCTGTAAACGGTACACCATGTTTCGCCAAAATCGATGGAGTCGCTACGATAAGCCCTGCCACAATTTGAGCGAATTAGCATACTAACCTTGCCGGGCTCTGATTCCCACAGTGTCGGTTGAATGATATTTACTGTTTTCCCTTCGTGGGTCGCTTGAGAGATATCATTTTGCCTTTCCCATGTTGCTCCGTCATCAAAGGATATATCAACAAAAGCTTTCCACACATTATCCTGCTCTGTTGACGCTGGTGCAAGCAATCTGCCGTCAGAGAGGCGAATACATTTGTTCTTAACGGGTCCTCTGCCGCCACTCATGTCATTTTCTATTAAAGGCTTTGGGCTTAACCATGTTTTGCCATTATCATTTGAGAGCGAATAGTAGGTCTGCCAAAAAGATATTTTCTTTCCCACTTTGAAAAACAGCTGAATAACTTCGTCATTGCGTTTTAACAGCACGGGGTTCCAATGAGGGAGATTTTTATCTGCTGAAATCCGTTGAGGATTGTTCCAACCGTTTTCATCTCGAACACTTACCCAGATATCAACATCATTGTTGCCCTCTTTTGTTCCACCAAACCATGACGCTACAACCTCGCCGTTTTCAAGCGGAAGAACGGTTGAGGCATGGCAGTTTTTTGTTGGCTTGTCTTCAAAAACCATTTCTCTAACTTGTTTCAAACGAACACCTCCAAAATTTTATTTAATCTTTACCAATTATTAATTTGCTCGGGTTTTTCAAAAATTCCATCAAGACGGGTTAAGAACGGCACAACATCGCCAAAATCCAATGCTCTGTGGTCAAATGAAAGGCACAAAGGCATATATTTTCGTATCCCGATTTGCTTTTCACCTTTTTCGTCCGTATATACACCGGGCTTTTCTATGATTGAGCCTATTGCAATTGCAAAAACCTGAGGCGGAATAATGTTGAGGAGCACAGGCTTCCCGATAGAACTGCCCCGATAAAGCGGGCCGAGATTTGAAACGGTGATTGTTCCCTGCTCGATGTCACTTTTAGTAAGCTTTATATCGTTTGGTATTTTCTTATATTCTTTTTTTGCTTTGCCCTTTAAAGTTACAACCCTGTGCTTGCCAAGCTTTGCGCCGACTAAACGACATACGGTTGTCATAATTTTAAAGTGTTTTAGTGCTTGCATAGTGTTGTCAAGCGAAACATCAAACATTGCCTGAGTTAAATTTGTGTTTTTAATTTTTTCTCTGACATTTTCGATGTATTCTGCCATTTCATTCAGGCTTTTATCCTCAAAGTTGTGAAGGTTTATTGTCATCATTTCTCCGCCGGGGAGAATCATAGGCATTGATATGTTAATGTCGCTGAAGGTCTTAAATTTACCCCTAACGAGTCTTTTTTGGTATTTTAAATGCCCGTTTATCTGCGGTGCTTTTTTTATTCCCTCAACAACAATTCGCAACATGAGAGTATTAATGGATATTTTTAATGGATGGTCGCTTGAATTGCGAAGTTTTTCATATTCTTTCATGAAATCTGTTATATCGGGTTCATAAACATAACTACAATGGGGGGCTTCGTTCCATGATTGAGTCGTCATGTTAGCGACAATTTTGCGTTGAATTCCGAAATGCTCGGTGTTAAGAACGTTAAACCCCTTTTTGCCTTTATAGTTTTCTGTTTTTGTAGGCATAAATTTCTCCTTTATTAACAGTTTTTTATACCTTAATTTACCTGGGCAGGCAACCGCGCTTCAATATAAAAGCTTTTTTTGTTTGCAAAACTATAGCCGACAGTGTAAAATAAAGTAAAAGAGGTATTGTTATGAGAATTTTAATTGATGCGGACGGTTGTCCTGTGGTGGATATATGTATTGCTTGCGCAAAAAAACACGAAATTGAATGCTTACTTATTTGTGACACCTCCCATGTTTTTGAAAAAGAGGATGCAAAAACAATCACCGTTTCAAAGGGTGCGGACAGTGTGGATTACGCACTTGTCAACATGCTTGAAAAGGGTGATGTTGTTGTAACGCAAGACTACGGTTTAGCGGCAATGGTGCTTGCGAGAGCGGGTTTCCCGATAACTCAAAACGGGCTTGTAATAGGCAACGCCAACATTGAAAGCCTTCTTGCACAGCGACATGTCTCAAAGAAAATCAGAAACTCTGGGGGCAGGCTAAAAGGCCCCTCAAAACGCAACACGGACCAAGATGTATCCTTTGAAAGGAACCTTGAGAAATTGATTGAAAGCTTGAAAAGTGCGGAGTAATCGGCATGAGTGTCAAAAGCACAAGCATAAATTCGATTTGTTTGCGGCAGCGGTGCCCGTTGCGATTGCAAGGGGGTACACTTATATGTATTATCCCTCATCAGAAATTATTATAGCCAAAAGAGCTGTTCGAATTTTTCGTGCAGCCCTTTTTATTTCGTTTGTTGAGTATATTTCAGGGTGAATTATAAAAACTAACAGTATAGTTTGCTTTGAGGTGATAATTTGGATTTGCTAAGAGTCGCTCTCACTTCGCTTTTTTCATTGGTGGTATTGTTTGTTTTGACAAAACTGATGGGCGACAAACAAATATCTCAAATGAGCTTGTTTGATTATATAATCGGCATAACAATAGGCTCGATTGCTGCTGAAATGGCTACGGAATTGGAGGGTAACCCCCTTCATCCTATGACTGCAATGGTGGTTTACGGAATTGTTGCTGTTTTGATATCAATAGTTTGTCAGAAATTTTTGCCATTTAGAAGACTGATGTCGGGCAAACCAATTTTATTGTATGACAATGGAATCCTGATTAAAAAGAACCTCTTAAAAGCGCGAATTGATTTATCTGATTTTTTGACTCAATGTAGGGTAGCGGGATATTTTGACTTGAACGATTTGCAGACAGCTGTCATGGAGCAAAATGGGCAAATAAGCTTTTTGCCCATTTCTTCAAATCGCCCCGTTAACCCAAAGGATTTAAACATTTCACCACAACAGAATTATATAAATGCTAATGTTGTGCTTGATGGACGAGTAATGAAAAAAGCTCTTGCCCAAATGGGCAAGAACGAAAATTGGCTTGTAGAAAGGTTAAAGGCGCAGGGAATAAAATCAGTTTCCGATGTGTTTCTTGCAACCTGTGACACAAGCGGAAACCTTACGGTGTATAAAATTAACAACAAAAATATAACGTTTGAAAAAATTGAATAAAAAAGCTGCACAGTTAGTTGTGCAGCTTTTATTTATGCCTTAAACCTTGCTTTGAACTCCTCGTTGAAATCTTTTCGAGCGATTGCTTTGATAACGGCAAGCGATAGCAGCGAAAACCCAAGTGAAATTAACGGGATGAGGAGCGAAAAACCACTGACAAATATACTAACAATCAACAAACCAAGACTTGTTGCCCCGGCACCGAGTATATAGCTTATAGAGTTGACCTTGTTGTCCCGGTCTATAATAGAAAACATCAAAAGGGCCATCATGTAGGTAATCAAAAGAATGGGAATACCTTTTGCAAGTGCGGAAATAAAAGAGCCAGTGCTTATTTTGCTTATATATAGCATCAATAGTGATAAAAAGAAAACGTCTAAATTCAAATAGCTTCCGATATATTGTTTTTTTACAATGAACGGTCTTACAAGAAAAGACCAAATATTTGGCAAAACGAAAGCAGCCAATAGGGAGTAGCCGATGTTCGTGGTGAAATATTTTTCAAAAGCCATTCCTAAAGAAATCAAAACAATATATATCAAAAATGAAATCATAACATATTTTTTGCGGTAGCCACGATATATCACATCGGGGTACTCGGCTGTTGCGATGTCCTTTAAAATGGGTTTTTCGTCCACCGCTTCATTACTACACAAAGGGCACAGTTGATAGTTTTTTCCTAAATCTACATCACATTTTACGCATCTCATTGTTTAATCCAGCTTTCTTTGTCATTACATTCAACCCTAACCCTTGCACCGATTTTCGTAAGGGTTGTGAAAAACAAGCGTTGAATCTCTGTTTTTTTTGTTTTCGAGGTGAAGGAAATATTCATTAATTTTCCGTCGGAAACCAAGGAAACTGATAGGTTTTTTTTCGGACATTCACCCAAAAGCACTTCAAATCTGTCAATGTATTTCATGGCAGATTCGGGCATTTTTACTATGCCGAGGTTCGACATTGCTATGGTGAATTTATTTTCACCGAAATAATTGTAACCTATATTCAAAACTCGTGTTTTGATTATATTAGGCATAAAGCGCACAAAAGGATTTGAAGCATCTCCCACATTCTTGCTTATGGATTTTAGCAGTAGGTCCTTGCCGATGCCACTTTTAAGTTGGCCTTTAATGCTTTCGAAAATATCATCAAGAGTGTATTCCTTTTGGCTGTCGGGCAGAAAGCCGATGTTTGTGTAAGAAGAAAAGTTTCTTAATGAAACAGAATTAAAAACATTTCTTAAGCTAATCGGAACCGAAATCTTGATTGGCTTTTGCAAAGGTTTTTGGGCGTCAACATAAAAAGCATATATAAGAACACCGGCTAAGTATTCTGTAATTGAAACTCCGTATTTTTTAGACTGAGATTTTAAATCTTCAATCGGCACAATGCCGTGTAAAACTTTAAAATAGTTTGGCACTTGTGTTGCCTTGTATCGATAGCTTGTAGATTCTGAACGATTAACACCCTTGACTTTTATTGCGTTTTTTCTGAAAGAATCCTCAAATTCAAGTTGAGTGATAGGGTCGTTGCAATCAATCAGGTCGTCGCTCATTTCGATATCATGCCCGAGCAACCTCAAATAGTGAGCAGCTAAAGATCTAATAAAAATTAATGTTGCACCACCGTCGGCAATACTGTGAAAAATTTCAAATGAAAGGCGACATTTATAATAAAGCACCCTAAAACATGGCTTGCTTGAGTTAAAAAGGTCAAAGGGGCGGCAGGGGTAGGAGCTCTCCTCCTCAACAACCTTTGAGTTTTTTACACGTTCAAAATAGTACCAAAACGCACCAGTTCTAAGCCTTACAAAATAGTGAGGAAGTCGGTTATAAAAATCATCAACCGCCTGCTGCAAAACCTCTGGTTTTATTTCATCTTTAAAAACAATCGCTAACCTGTAAGTGTTGTTGCCGTTTCTTGTTCTGGCGGCGGGGTAAATGGTTGCGGCATTGTCAAGGGAAAAGCGCGACGGGACATTTGCTGGTGGAACTTGATTGAAAGCCGTTTGACTTTGAGACAATTTAACATCCTCCCATTTTATCAGTGCGTTTCTTTAAAAACAAAAAAACCGTCACAAATCAATTTATATAATAACAATTATTACATAAGTGTTGAATTATGTCAATCTTTATTTAAGATGTCAATATATTTTGTGCACTTTAACCAATAACAATCTCTTTGCTTAGGCCGATATTTTCATGGCACACAAAGCTACCGTTGACAACAAGTGTTATATCATTTTTTTCAGTCTGAACGAATTCTTCGAGCACCGATGCCGACTTAAGTGACGAAGAAGAACTGTCAAAAAAGTTGTTGAGTGCTTTTAGCAGTGTCATTTTATTGCTATTTTGAACAGTAACCTCCGATGAGGCAACAAACATTTTTCTTGTGATGCTTATAGGCAGCTTTATATTTTTTATTTCAAGCCATTTTTTGCTGACAAACTCGTCGCAATCTTTTTTTGGCTCAAAACATGGACCGATTGGGATTGAAAAACTAAAGAAATTCAAGGTGTAATGCGACCGATTACCACTGAATTTAAAAAGTTGCTCAGTAGTGTTTTGCTCGGCTTTAAGCGTTTTTTCCGTTCGTGCAACAACATAGCCTCTTGCGTGGTGGAAGCTGATAGTTTGGTCTTTGTTTTCGACAGACGAGCTGATGATTAAATCCCCCTTGTGAACAGCCGAGCCTATACCGACAACGGAAGTTCCGTTGTACGGTTCAAGAATGATTATTTGTCCTGATTTTGCTGCAACAATATTGGCAGGGCGTTTGTTTTCTTCAACGAGCGGCGCAACAACCTTTTCCCTGACCTCAATAATGGCCGTGCTCCCGTCTAAATTCAAAGAAACCCATTGCAGATTGTCAAGGTGCTTGAGTGCCTCCCTTTCAATTGCTTGTGGGTCAAGACCTTTGCTGCGGGTTCCAATTGAAAGACCTGCCTTTTCAAAAGCAGAGATTATTACATCGTCCCGAACATAGTCATTGCCCTCAACACGGACACTCCAAATCATGCTCGAAAGAATAAAAATTAACGCAAAAAAAGCGGCGACACCCATCAAAAGGCCCACCCTGCGGCGATATCGGTGGAGGAAGAACGGTAAACCACATTTCTGTTGCATACGGACTTTCATGCCCGACTTTCTTGCAGCGGGACGAATTGCTCTGTAACCCTTAATGCCCGTGCATGCATGAAGCACACCGTTGCGGCTTTTGAGGTTCCATAGAACAACTCCGTTTATTGAGCAAAGATTAATAAACCGCTCGGGAAAACCTCCCGTAGCGGTGAATCTGACATATCCCAAAAGCCACCTAAAAAACCTAAAAATAAACATATCCACACCAACCATAGATTAAACTATAAGAAATCGACCGTTAGAATACTGCCTGAAATGACAACCTGTTCATATTGAAAAGTGTTAATTGCTAAGTCGTTGCCGACAAACCGAACAATGCTTTTGCCTAAATTGAGCTTGATTACCCCTTCGTCATATTCGAGCACGCCCTTGCAACCCCCAACTACTGCCTGCCTGTTGCCTGCAAGTTCTATAGTCGATATCCCCGGCATTGTGGAAAGAGGAAGGTCGAGCTCCTCACTTATTTTTTCCTTTATTGTTGGAGTGTTTTTAGGCAGCGACTTGCTTCTGCGATGCTTTCTGCGCCCCATTGCTTTCGCCCCAAATCAAATACATACTTCCCAAAATGTTTATGCTGATTGAATAGTAAAAAGTACATTTTTGTTCAGTTTTACCCCATTGACCGCATACATATCTAATGGTGATGTATATGCAATTGAACAAAAAGCGCCTGAACGGTATGAAGATGTTTTTTGTAGCGGCAGTTGTGCTTGTGTTTTCGTTCTGCCTTATTTATGCCCCAGAAATAACGGCAAATGGAGTAAGGCAAGGGCTTAGCCTATGTTCACAGGTTGTGATACCCTCATTGTTTCCCTTTATGGTGCTTAGTGCATTCATGATAAAATCGGGCTTGTGCGGGCTAATAGGTAATTTTTTTTCGCCCATAATGAAAAGAGTGTTTAAACTCCCAGGAATAGCTTCGGGAGCAATAATAATGGGCGCATTGGGCGGCTTCCCCATAGGTTCAAAAATGACCGCACAACTTTATGAAAATGGAGAAATAAGCCGCAACGCCGCACAAAGAATGATGATGTTCTGTGTCAATGCAGGGCCGGCTTTTGTCATCGGTGCCATAGGCTCAACAATGCTCAAAAGCAGGCAGGCAGGGATGGTTATGTTTTTATCCCTAAGCCTTTCCTCACTAATTGTCGGAGTTTTGAGCCGCTTTATTGCACAAGACGGTGATGAAATAGGCAACCCAGTTACGGTCAAAACAAAGGGCATACAAAAGAGTGTTGTTGAGTCGGTTGCTGAAGGTGCAAGCTCCATTTTATCAGTTTGTTCATGGATAATCCTGTTTTCATGCGTTTGTTCATTGATTAGTGCTCTGCCTGAAAGCTTTAGTGGTATTTCTGTTTTTCTAAAAAGCTTTTTTGAAGTCACAAGCGGCAGTGCCTCCGCGGTTAAAGAGGGTGTTGATATAGCCTTAATAACGGGAATAATTGGTTGGGCAGGAGTGTCTGTTCATTGTCAGGTATTAGAATATGTCAGGCAAACAAAAATGAGAATATCTGTGTTTCTTGCACTGCGTGCGGTTAATGGGGCATTGGCGTCGCTTATAAGCTATGAATTGTTCAAAATAATTCCCTGTGCGACCGTTGCTTTTGCTTCGGCTGATGTGCCGTTGACACCATCACATTCAGCTTATGTCCCTGCCTGTGCAGGGCTGATGCTCATGGGGGCATTACTTATATTTGACCTTGATAAGAATAAGGAAATGTGCTAACATATTTCTTAAGAGGTGAGCTGTTTGAAAAGAAAGCTGTTAAACGTAAAAGAGATACCTCCTTCTTGTTCTTATTGTATATATGGTAGGCTATCGCCCGACGGCGAATGTATTTTGTGCATCAAAAAGGGTGTCATGAGAACCGACTCCTCATGTCGCAAATTTAAATATAATCCTTTGAATCGTCGGCCAAAAGAAAAGCCGTTAATACCAGAAATGGATGAAAAGGAATTTGAATTATAATAACGGGGGAATTGATATGGCTTATATATCAATGATTGACTACCAAACGGCGTCAACCGCTGCACGCGCCGCATATGATAAGCATAAAAAAATTGGTAAGATTACAAACATGAAAAAAACGTTGCTCAACAGTGTGCCGGCATTCAATGCTTTGATGGAGTGGTACACTCTTAGAAAAGAGGCGCAGAAGTTTTTATCTTCACTTGATATTAACTTTTTTTGCTATGCCATATCAAGCGAAAACGATTGCCTCATTTGTTCGACTTTTTTCAAAAAAATACTAAAAGATGAAAATGTAGCTTTTGAGGGGTTCGAATTTACAGATAAGCAAAAACTTTTGATTGACTACGGTAGGCAGCTTGTTAAAAACCCGCACAATATAGAAGATAGTATTTTTTCAAGGCTCAAAAGTGTTTTTACGCAAGAGCAAATTGTTTTGCTCACAGCATTCGGTGCTGTTATGATTGCAACAAACCTAATCAACAATGCTCTCAAGGTGGAGCTTGATGAAAATCTAATTGGATACTGATTAGTGCGGAGGAATAAAAGTGGAATTTAAAAATAAAACAGTTTTTATAACGGGTGCAGCAAAAGGGCAAGGCAGAGTAACTACACTCGAATTCGCAAAAGAGGGTGCAAACATAATTGCATTTGATTTGTGTCAAAAAATCGAGTACCCCTCCTATAATTCCACCTGTGGCGATGATTTGATAAAGTTAAAAGAAGATGTTGAGGCCCTCGGGGCACGAATTGAAATCTGCACAGGTGATGTTCGTAAAGCAAATGAGGTTGAATCTGCAGTCGAAAAAGGGATAAGCTGTTTTGGCTCGATTGATATCCTTTTTAATAACGCAGGCGTGTGCGCATATGGTCTTTCACACGAATTGACAGAGAATGAATGGGATTCAATGATAGATATAAACCTCAAAGGAGCATGGCTCGTTTCAAAATATGTGATTCCACAAATGATAAAACAAAAAAGTGGAGTTATTATTAACAATTCCTCAATCGGTGGGTTGAGGGGAATGAATAGGCTTTCACACTATGCTGCGTCAAAATTTGGCATGGTCGGGCTAACAAAATCACAGGCGATTGAATTGGCTCCGTACGGGGTAAGAGTTTTAAGCATTCACCCAACGGGTGTCGATACACCGATGAATGACGGGCTTGCTGAAATGGAGGGCCTGACACCGCAGGAGGTTGCAGAACGCTCCGCAGGCAACCTGATACCCGTGCCGTGGATTGGGGCTGAGGATGTTGCAAACTCTGTTCTTTTTCTCGCAAGCGACAAGGCAAAATATGTAACCGGGAGCCAATATGTTTTGGATGCTGGTCTTTTGACAAGATAAAGGAGAAAAGATGAAAGAATATAATATTGCCGTAATCAAAGGGGATGGAATAGGCCCTGAAATAGTGGACGAAGCGTTGAAAGTGCTTGACGCCACAGGTGAAAAATTTGGCTTTAAATTTAATTATAACTATTGCCTTATGGGCGGTTGTGCGATTGATGAAACAGGTGTACCATTGCCTGAAAGCACTGTTGATATCTGCAAAAAGGCGCAAAGCGTTTTACTCGGTGCTGTCGGTGGCGAAAAGTGGGAAAATCTCCCCGGAAATTTGCGCCCCGAAGCGGGCTTGCTCGGAATCAGAAGCGCGCTCGGGCTTTATGCTAATTTGCGCCCGGCAAAAATTTTTGCACCGTTGAAGAGCGCTTCACCGATAAAAGAAAGCATAATAGGCGATAATCTTGATATAATGGTTGTCAGAGAGCTGACAGGTGGTATATATTTCGGTGAAAGGGGCAGGTTTGAAAAAGACGGTAGCCCTGCCGCTTATGATACTGAATGCTACTCCGTGCCTGAGGTTCGCAGAATTGCGAAAGTCGGTTTTGAAATGGCACAAAAAAGGAGCGGTAAGCTTTGCTCGGTCGACAAGGCAAATGTCCTCGAGTCCTCAAGGCTGTGGAGAGAAACAGTTGTTGAGATGGCAAAGGACTATCCCGACGTCGAGATTTCGCATATGTATGTTGACAACTGTGCAATGCAGCTTGTTAGAAACCCTGCGCAGTTTGATGTAATTGTAACATCGAATATTTTTGGTGATATTTTATCCGATGAGGCTTCAATGATAAGTGGCTCAATAGGAATGCTCGCCTCTGCAAGCCTTGCACAAGGGAGTTTTGGGTTGTATGAACCCATTCACGGCTCGGCGCCCGACATTGCAGGCAAGGGGATTTCAAACCCGCTTGCAACTATTTTATCAATAGCAATGATGCTTAGGTATTCATTCGATGAGCCGAAGGCGGCACAGGCTGTTGAAGATGCTGTAACACGCGCGCTTGAAACGGTGAGAACACCTGACATTTACGCAGAGGGCTTTAAAAAAGTAGGGACATCTGAAATGGGAGATATCGTTAAAAGTCTGCTGTAATCTCAATTAAAACAAATACAAAAACCTCCTTAATGCGTAAAATCACGCAAAGGAGGTTTTTTATTGTGGTGTTAGACTAGCGATTTCAAATCCTTAAAATCGTCCTTTAAATGTTCATAAATGTTTTTATAAACTTTGAAATGCTTCATATATTTTTCATGGTTTTCGGGGATAGGATCTAATCTGTCAACATATTCAACCCTTTGCTTAACGATTGAATAATCATTCAGATAACCAGTGGAAACAGCAGCAAGCAAAGCATCGCCATAGGGTGCGCCGACTCGACTTTTAAGCATAACCGTGGGGATGTTTAACGTGTCGGTTATTATTCTTCGCCATAGCTTGCTTTTTGCTCCGCCTTCATTCATAACCATCGGCACATTCATTTTTATCCCTTTTTGTTGAAAAATTCTGAATGAATCATACATTGCAAAGGCAACGCCCTCCATCATCGCGCGAACAAGATGTGCTTTTGTGTGGTGCAGCGAAAGCCCAAATATAACACCCCTTGCGTCGGTGTCCCAAATAGGTGTGCGTTCACCCATAAGATAAGGCAAAACAATGAGCCCTTCACAGCCTAAAGGTACACTTTCGGCTTCAAAGTTGAGGTAATCATAGCTGTCAAAGTTGGGAACAAGCTTTGACATTGCATTCTCTAAATGAGAAAAGCTTTCCTTCAGATATCGCATAACTTGACCGCCCGTAAGCGTTGTTGAAACGGTAACATATGTGTTCGTACAATCGATAGTGTAAGGGAAATTAAACATCTCTTGAATGAAGTTTGTGGTGTTGTGAACAACTCCAAAGTTGCCACAGGTGCCCAAATTCAATTGTATATCACCGACTTCGGTAGCACCTCCGCCGAGCCAACCGGCGTTGCAGTCAACCTGACCGCAGGCAACAGGGATACCCTCCACAAGACTGCATTCCAAAGCGGCATCTTTCGTCACATAACCGATTATATCCTCACAGCGGCTAAATTTTGGCAATAAATCTATGTCAAGACCGATGTAGTCTAAGATGTCTTTATCAAACTCACGTTTTAGAATATTGTAAGCCACACCGTAAAATATTCCCGCAGAATAGTGTGAGGTTTTTTCGCCTGTAAATTTATATCGTATATATCCGTCAATGGTAAGAGCTTTATCTATTCGCTTGAAATCATTTGGACGGTTTTCTTTTTCCCAAAGAAGGTTTACTAAAACAGGATGGTCTTCAACATGGTTTGCTGTGATTTCAAACACTTTCTCTGATGTCAAAGTGTCTTCTAACCATTTCACTTGTTTTTTTGCACGCCTGTCCATGAGGTTATAAGCGTTGTTGATGGGTTCGCCGTTTTTATCAATCATAACAAGTGACGGCATTGCAGAGGATGTGCCTATTCCCTTAATGTTTTCAGGCGTGATACCTGATTTTTTCAGGCATTCCTTTATCATAGAGCACGTGGCCGGCCAATAATTTGACACAATGTGCTCAGAATAAAGTTCTTGATTTGTAATGATCGGGTATTCTCGGTATGCATAAGAGAGAACATTTGCCCGCTCGTCAATTATGCATGCCTTGCAACCGCCTGTGCCGTAATCAATACCTAAAAAGCAATTATTCATATAGACTTCTCCCAGCTTTGTTTGATGTACCTACATCTGCTTTTAGAAGCAATTCTACAATTTTTTTAAACGTTAAAATATCCCAAGCCGAACGCCCTATAAACAATCCGTCCACATTTTTTCTTTTTGAGAGAGAAACGCAGTTTTCAACGTTTACACTTCCGCCGTAAAGAATCGAAACCTTTTCACCTGCGTTGCCAAAAAGCTCTAAAAGCTGTTCTCTGATAACCAGATGCACACCCTCAACATAGTCAGGGTCAGCAGGGGTGCCCTTTTCACCGATAGCCCAAACAGGCTCATATGCGACCCATACTTTTTCCAAATTCTGTGGTTCAATGTTGAACAGCCCAATTTTAATTTGTCGGCGAATAACTTCGCTTGTAACGCCAAACTTTTTATCTTCCTGATATTCACCGACACATAGCAATGCGGTCATACCGTATTCAAGTGCAGAATGGACTTTTTTATTCAAGTGCGCATCGTTTTCGTTATAATACTGTCTTCTTTCGGAGTGACCGAGCAGGGCGATGTTAACGCCGACATCACTTAGCCACCGTGGTGAGATTTCACCAGTATATGCACCTTGTGTTGCCCAATGCATGTTTTGTGCGCCGAGCATAATGTCACTGTTTTTGAGTTGCTGTTTTATATCATTTAAATGTGTGTAGGGAGGGATTATGAAGTATGAAAACTGTCGGTGAGTAGAAACAAGATTGATTAATTCATCAACATATTCTTGCGCCTGTGCGAAGTTCTTATTCATCTTCCAATTTGTGCCCAATAAAAAACCCTGTATTTTAATCACTCCTTAATTTGCAATTTAGGGTTTTATAACATCGTCCGGTTTTTCACCATTCATAAGCCTTTTGATGTTCAAAAGCTGTTCTTCGTTGAGGTGGCGAGTGTTGCCAAAAATTCGAGAAACAAGAGTGGCCTTGCAGAACATTTCGAGTGTTTCCATTTTATAAAATGCGTCAAACACATTGCTGCCGAGAGTCAATGCACCATGACATGTGAGAATTATCGCTTGACTTTCAGGCTTTTCCTTGAGAACACGAGTTACCTCACGAGGGACTTCAATTGTTGTTGGCGTTGTGTATTCGGTAACGGCTATACCGTTGAGGTTAAAAAGCACCTCAGGCAGAGACACCTTGCTCATATCAATCTCAGACATTGAAAAACCTGTTGTAAAAGGTGGATGCGCATGAACAACCGCACCGGTATTCGGTTTTTGTTTGTATGCTGCAAGGTGCATTCGAATATCACGAGCGGGCTTTAAGCCCGAAAGGATTTCACCGTCGAGAGTAACAAGGGTTATTTGTTCTTCGTTGAGTTTGCCTTTACAAAAGCCTGAGGCAGTGATTAATATTTTATTCTCATCGACTTTTACGCTTATATTCCCGTCGGTACCTACAAGCAAACCCTTATCATACAAATCTTTGCCAACCTGAACAATGTCTTTTTTTACATTAATTAAGTTATTCAAAACAATTTTCTCCTAAACATTAAAATATATAACAATTTTATCAGAATGCTTTCACCACAACAATGGAACATATGGTTATAAAACCACTACCAAAACCCAGCACATTCAACAAAGTATTGAAGAAATAATTCAAACAACAATAAAACAGTATATATACAGCCAAAACATGGCAAAATACAATTGATTAAATATTAAGGGTGGTTAGATGAAAAACAGTTATTTAAAGCTTCAAAGCAAATATCTGCTTGCAGGGAACGGTTTTGGCGCTGTTTTGTTGTTGTTAATCAGTATTATCATTTCAATTTTTTGCACAATTATATGTGCAGGGGCGCAGTATTTATTTGAAACAAACATCGTGAACGATTTTACGGCTTCAAAGTGGGAGTTATTGCCAAGTGTTTTAAGGGTTTTGTTGTCGTTCTTGGTTTTAACAATTGCCTTTTTGCTTCTTGCACCCATGAAAACAGGGAGAGATGCGTGGTTTTTAAGCTCTGCGAGCGGTAAAAAGCCGAGAGTTAAGCGTGTTTTATATTGGTACTCACCTAAGAACGCCTTTAAAAGTGTAAGATTTTGGGTTAGCAATAGCTCTTTGAAAATGATGTGGGCGATCATGTTTTTTTCGCCCGGTATAATAATTCTGCTCATGAGCTTTGAAATGCTCAAGGACGGTTTTGTAGAATTAAACTTGTTGATTGCGTTGCTTTCGGGCGGTGTGGTTTTGACCTTATTCGGTTACATTTTTTATCTTATAATTTCTCAAAGGTATTTTTTATCCTCTTTTATCCTTGCCAAAAACCCCAGAGTAGGTGTTGTGGATGCAATAAAAAGAAGCACCACCCTAACGCAAGGGAGGTGCTTGAAAATATTCATGTTTAAACTGAGTTTTATGCCGTGGTTTTTGTTGTGTTCTGTGTTGTTCCCTGTTGCATATGTATGGCCATACTACAAACAATGTTGCCTCAGGTACTCACTGTTTTTGACTGGGTATGATTGTGAAAAAGATTTCAAGTCAACTCAAAAATCAAGAGCCGAAGAAAACTGATTATTCGTCGTTGTTGTTGCTCTTGATAGCTGAGTGTAGGTTTTGCTTTGCAGTTCTGATTTCGTCTAAACTTTCAGAAAGAGTAAATTCGGTGCCGTTTATTATTTCGTCCACAAAACCGCTTGCGGCAATTCTGATTTCACTTGACCATTTTTGTGCCCTTGCGATAACCTCGTCCGCCATTTGTTTGGCATCGTTAAGCATCGCCGTTCTCTCGTCCTGTGCGTTTTTCCTTATTTGTTCGGCATAGCTTTTTGCCTGGCGAGTTATTTCGTTTTCTTCAAGGAGTGTTGCCGCCTGTTCACGGGCGTTTATTAAAATTGTTTCAGCCTCTTCCTCCGCTTTAGTCATGACCTTTGCAGAGTATTCCTCTGATTTTGTAAGGTATTCGTCAACCTTCTGTTTTGCTTTGCTCGTGAGCGTTTCTGCCTTTTTCTTGGCATTAGCAACGGTTTCATTAGCCTGCGCCTTTGCATCGCCAATTATCTTGCTCCTATCAGCTGTTATGCTGTATGCGTTTTCAATTACCGTTGGCATATTCAGCCTTATATCCTCGATATAGGTTCTGATAGATTTTGCATCAACAATAGTCTTGCCAACAATGGCAAGGCTTGTGCCGTTGTCAAGCTTATCTTCAATTTTTTCAAGCAAATCGTCAATGTTGACACTCGAATCCATATTGTTGTCTATACCCATTGCCATACCAAAACACCCTTTCCGTCAAAGCTTATTTAGCTTAGTCTCTTTTAATTCTTTTTACTATGTCACTGTGTATTTCTGGTGGAACAAAGTCAGAAATATTGCCACCGAATTCGCAAACCTGTTTAACCACGCTTGATGACAAAAACATATTTTCTGCACTTGCTGTTACAAAAATAGTTTCAACATCGGGGTTAAGCTTTTTATTTGTCAACGCCTGCTGAAATTCATCTTCAAAATCGGAAACCGCACGAAGACCTTTGACAATCGCAACAGCTTTGTGAGTTCTTGCATAGTCGGCAAGCAGACCGTTGTAGACGTCAACAACCACGTTAGGGAAATCACCTATGCAGCGAGATATCATTTCCATTCGCTCCTGTGCGGTGAAGGTGCTTGCACGTTTGTGATAGTTAACCATAACTACTACTATGACCTTATCAAACATTTTTGCGGCACGCCCGATTATATCGAGATGACCTTTTGTAATTGGGTCAAAACTACCGGGACAGATTGCAACTTTCATAAATATTCACCCTAACTTTCAATATCCGCCGGTCTGTAAACCGTTATCTTTGTTTTGCCGTACTTATAATCCCTAAACAAAGACATGGGGCCCACTTTTTCAGGCAAATCTTCGGAAAAAAGACTTTCACAAATAATAACACCGCCTGGGGCAGTTTTCTCCGCAGCAAGGGCGAGAGATTTTTGCAAAAGGTCTTTTGAATAGGGTGGGTCTAAAAATATTATATCAAATTTCAACTTAGTTGTTTTGATAAAGGTTAGCGCATCTGTCAACGAAACTTGAGATTTTTCTAAAAGCTTTGTTGTTCTTAGGTTGTCTTTGATAATATCTGTTGCAACACGGCTCTTATCAACAAAAATACAGGATTGAGCACCTCGGCTCAAAGCCTCAATGCCCATTTGCCCTGACCCACTGAACAAGTCAAGAACTCGTCTGCCCTCAATTTCAAATTGTATTATACTAAAAATAGCCTCTTTAACTCTGTCAATCGTCGGGCGAACATCTTCACCCGTCAGAGTTTGCAGAAATCGGCCTCTTGCACTACCAGTAATAACTCTCATAACTATTTCTCGCAATCTTTCATTAAATTCTATGCTTAGTATTATCACATTATTGGCGGTATATTGTCAAGTAATTTAAATCTCAAGGCGAATTTTTACCCAATTATTTTACAAATCACCTTTAAAGGTGTTATAAACCGCTTTTGCCGCCGTTTCGTTCATGCCCTTAACGCTCTTGAGTTCCTCAACGCTTGCGGCTTTTATTGCCTTCATCGTTTTGAAATGATTCAAAAGAGCACGGGCACGAGCTTGCCCTATACCCTCAATAGAGGTCAACGAGCTTGAAAGGCTCGTGTTTTTACGCCTTTTTCGATGAAAATCAACGGAGAACCTGTGGACCTCCTCTTGAATGGATGAAATAAGCGTAAAAGCCTGGCGTTTTGAATTAATAGCTATTTCGCCGCCGTCTGTAGCAATTGCCCTTGTGCGGTGTCGGTTATCCTTGACCATGCCGAAAACAGGTATGCCAAGCCCGAATTGCTCCAAAACAGGCATAACCGCATGAAGTTGACCTTGACCACCGTCTAACAATATCAAATCAGGCAGCTTTCCAAAACCCTTTTCACTTTTGCCCTCATCGACGTAACGTTGAAATCGTCTTGTCAAAACCTCTTTCATCGAGGCATAATCATCTTGACCTGAAAACCCTTTAATATTAAATTTTCTGTATGATGATTTGAGAGGCACCCCGTTTTTGAAAACGATCATGCCTGCAACATTTTCACTACCTGCTGTGTGCGAAATGTCATAAGCTTCAATGTACTCAGGTGGAGAGGGGAGACCTAAAAGTTTTGCAAGCTCGTCAGTTGCGGCGGTTTCTTTTCCGCCCCTGCCGACGCTTTGCGCAAGTTTTTCCGATGCGTTTTTGCGACACAGCTCCATAAGCCGTACTTGCTCACCTCGTTTAGGCACCGTTATTATAACTTTTTTGCCTGCAAGCGAAGAAAGCCACTGCATAATAAGCTCTGCATCCTCAATTTCGGAATCTATAAAGATTCTGGGTGGCACTTTGCTTCTTATTGTGTAAAAGCTTCTTATAAGCTCCATTCTGGCCTCTGCGCCATTTTCAGGCCTGTCGATGATGAAATGCTCACTGTCGTAAAGTCTGCCTCTATCAAAGCGTAAAACAGTAAAGCACGCCTTTTCTTTTTCTTCAACAAGTGCGAAAATGTCCATGACTTTAATTGTTGTTGAAACAACTTTCTGCTTTTCACTCAGTTTGTTTATGGCGTCGATTCTGTCACGAAGACTTGCGGCCTTTTCAAACTCCAAGTTTGCGGACGCCTTTTCCATTTTTATTGTGAGCTCTTTAAGGGCAAGCGCACTGCCACCTTTAATAAATTTAATTGCACCGTCAACAGCTTCATCATACTGCGACTTTTTCACTTTGCCGGTGCAAGGGGCACAGCACTGTTTTATATAATAGTTTAAACATGGTCTGCCCTTTTTAAAATCCCTTGGGAATTTTTTTGAGCACTGTGGCAAACCGAATATTTTCAACGCCTCGTCAACGGCACTTGAAACCGAAAAATAACCTGTGTAAGGGCCAATATATTCTGCACCGTCATCAAGTTTTTGCTTGACCGCACTGATTGTTCTCCACTCGTCGTTTGTGATTTTTATATAATGGTATCCTTTGTCGTCCTTTAACAATATATTGTATTTTGGACTGTATTGCTTGATAAGACTGCATTCAAGCACAAGGGCTTCAAATTCGCTGTCAGTTAAGATATAGTCAAAATCAGAAACATGGCTGATCATTTTAATAACTTTAAGTTGGTGATTTTTTTGTGAACCAAAATATTGACTTACTCTGTTTTTTAGTGCCTTTGCCTTGCCTATATAAATAACCCCGCCCTTTGAGTCTTTCATAATATAAACTCCGGGCGTCTGCGGTAAACGCATTGCTTTCTTTCTAAGAATTTTCAGATTTTCGTTCAAACAATCACCGCCTATCATGCAGATTTAATTGCAAAACGCAATAAATTTCAAAAAAGGCTCGCATTCAATGCGAGCCTTTAAATTCAAGTTTAAACGGATGTTATTATTCGGCAAAGCCTGAATTAATAAGCTTGACTAGTTCTTCAACTGCCTGCTCTTCATCAGCACCGCCTGCAATAATTCTGATTTGAGTACCGCCCATAATGCCTAATGAGAGAACTCCCAAAAGACTTTTTGCGTTAACACGACGCTCTTCCTTTTCAACCCAAATGGCTGATTTGAATTCATTAGCCTTTTGAATAAAAAACGTTGCTGGACGAGCATGAAGACCAACCTGATTCTGAACCGTTACATCTTTTACATACATATCTAAAAAACTCCCACATACAAAATTCAATCATCTAAATGTTGTTATCATTATATCACAAATATAGCTATCGTCAACGCTTAAAAGACCATTTTGAATAATTCGGCTTGTGTTCCAAAGTATGACATTATGTGCAACTGATATTTGTGCAATTTGTCTAGTGTTGTTGTTAAAGCTTATTGCACATTGCACGGAAAAATTTTACATATGCACAACATATTGGATTACAACCCTATAACTATACCTATTACTGCACCTATTGCAATGAATACAACTGGGTGAAGCTTTTTAATTTTCGGTAATAAAGACGCGACAAAAATTGCGGCAAATAGAACAAGAGCACGCCAATCAATAAAAGCAAAAATATTCAGAAAACCGGTGAACTCATTACCCGTGAACAAGGCTAATTTTAAAACCGAATAGCCAGCAGCGGCAATCAGCCCCGTAACTGCGGGGCGAAGTCCTGAAAATACCCACTGAACATATTTGTTATCCATATATTTGCCCAAAAATTTTGCGATAATCATAACGATGATTATTGAAGGTAAAATCAGGAAAAACGTTACCAAAATTGATCCCAAAACACCAGATACAGTGTATCCTACATAAGTGGCCATGTTGACGCCTAATGGGCCGGGGGTAGACTCCGAAACCGCTATCATGTTTGCAAGCTCTTCTGGTGAGAACCAGTCAGGGTGATTGGCTCCCATTTCAACTAAAAAGGGTATTGTGGCAAGCCCGCCACCTGCGGCAAAAAGACCTGTTTTGAAAAACTCTAAGCACAATAATAAAAGGGTGCTCATTTTCGGTCACCCCACTTTCCTGCAAACAACCCAAAAATGGCAGATGCGATTACGACATAAACGGGGGATTGACCTAAAAACGCAACAAACACAAAGGCGACAATGCATAAAAACACTTGGAAAGCTTTTTTTACGTTGCTTTTCATCAGCTTAACAACTGATTTTATAATTAATGCACCGACAGCAACGCGAATCCCTGCAAAGGCGTGTTCAACAGCAGGTATATGCGAAAAGCTTTTCAAAAGTGTTGCAATGGATACAATAATTATCAAAGAAGGCAAAATTACTCCTAAGTTTGCGGCTATTACACCGAAAAACTTCTTTTTTTTGTACCCTACAAAAGTTGCGGTGTTTACCGCAATAACTCCAGGAGTGCATTGAGCAATTGCAAAGTATTCGAGCATTTCTTCATTAGTTACCCATGTGTGCTTTTCAACAAGCTCACGCTCAAACATCGGAAGCATAGCATAACCGCCACCGAAGGTGAATAATCCTATTTTAAAAAATGAAATGAACAATTTTAATATAAGCTTCACTGATTATACTCCTTGTTTTAGTCTTCAATGTTTTTATCCGTACACTCTAATTCTTTTAAATAATCCAGATCCTTTTTGTTAAGCATTGCTTTTTTGAGCATATCAGGTCTTCTCCTGAATGTTCTCTCTAAAGCCATTTCTCGCCTCCACCGTTCAATGTTTGCGTGGTGGCCCGACAGCAAAACTTCAGGGACCTTGACGCCGTGCCATTCAAACGGACGTGTGTATTGTGGATATTCAAGCAAAAATGAATAATGACTCTCTTGCTCAAACGCCTCGTCGGCGGCTAGGACACCGGGCAAAATCCTTGTTATGCTGTCTGCAATCACAAGTGCAGGCAGTTCGCCGCCTGTGAGAACATAATCGCCCACAGAGATTTCCTCGTCAACGATTTCTTCAATAATTCTTTCGTCAATACCCTCATAATGACCACAAAGCAGAGCAATGTTATCAAAGCTCGACAAAGCCTTAACCTTTTCTTGTGTGAGAACCTCACCTTGCGGTGAGAGGTAGATAAGGTGGGGCTTTTTGCCGATATCTTCACACAGTGAGTTATAACAGTCATAAATAGGTTGTACCTGCATGACCATTCCAAGCCCTCCGCCGTAAGGGGGAGAGTCAACTCTGCCGTGCTTGTCGAGAGTATAATCTCGAATATTTTTGCAATTAATTTCAACAAGGCCGCGCTCTCTTGCACGGCCTACAATACTTTCTTTTAAAACGGATTCACACATTTCTGGGAAAAGTGTGAGAATGTCAATCCTCATCGTCAAAAATACCTTTCAGTGGTCTTATTTTCACCGTTTCTTTTTCTACATCGGCATCAATTATAACCATGGGTATTGCAGGGAGCAGATACTCTTTATTGTTTTTTCCGACAATATGCCAAACATCATTTGCACCTGTTGCACTGACTTGAGATATTGTGCCGTACTCAATTTTATCATTGTCGGCGTCAATTACCTTGCAGCCTATGAGTTCGGATATGAAATATCTGCCTTTTTCCAAAGCGGCGTCGCTTCTGCGCATAAAAAGAACTCTGCCCCGGAGAGCGGCAGCCAGCTCAATGCTGTCTATACCTTCCAGGCAAAGCAAAACCATTTTCCCATGTGGACGGGTGGATTTAATTTCAACCGCCTTTTGGCCTCTGTTGTCAAAATAGAGGGTTTTTAATGGCTTAAAGAAATCGGGGCTGTCGCACCATGGGTCAACACGCAATTCACCTTTGACGCCATGAGTGCCGACAATTCGACCCAATTCAAGGTATTCTTTAATCAATTTCGACAGATACCTTTTCGTTACAACGTGAAGCCGCAGCACGCATAACAATACGGATAGCTTTCGCTATTCTGCCCTGCTTACCGATAACTCTGCCCATATCATTTTCGCTAACATGCAAATGATAGACAACTACGCCTTCGTCGTTAGGTTCGTCTACGGTTACAGTAACGCCTTCAGGGTCTTCTACAAGCCCCTTTGCAATAGAAACCAGCAAGTCCTTCATGTTAAAGAACCTCCTTATTTAATAATTCCGTTCTTCTTGAACAATGCTCTAACAGTTTCAGTAGGTTGTGCACCGTTAGCAATCCATTGTTGTGCTTTTTCCGAATCAATCTTAGCTACGGGTGGGTTAAGAAGAGGGTTGTACGTCCCTATTTCTTCAATAAATCTGCCATCGCGCGGATATCTTGAATCCGCAACAACAACACGGTAAAAAGGTACTTTCTTAGCGCCAATCCGACGCAATCTGATTTTAACAGCCATGATAAAAACCTCCAAAAGTATGAATAAATATTTATTTTCATGTACAAAGCTATGATACAATGCACAGATTTTCTGAGACTACATTCTAAAGCCGCCCATTCCGTTCATGCCGCCTAAGCCGCCCATCATCTGGTTCATGCGGCGGGACTTTTTCTTGCCACCCTTGCCGCTGAATTGCTTAAACATTTTTTTCATTTGACGGAATTGGGTGAGCAGTTTGTTGACATCTTCAACCTTCAATCCGCACCCTGCGGCAATTCTGCGTTTGCGCGCCGGATTTATAATTTCGGGCTTCTTTCTTTCTTTTTCAGTCATTGAAAGAATGATAGATTTCATTCTCACAAACTGGTGCTCGTCAATATCAACGTTTTGAATCTTTTTTGAAAGACCGGGTATCATTCCGAGCATATCCTTAACAGAGCCCATTTTGCTAAGCTGTTCAAATTGCTCAAGCAAATCATTCATATCGAATTTATTTTCAAGCAAATTTTTTTGCAGCTTTTCTGCCTTTTCGCCGTCGAGTGCAACCTCGGCTTTTTCAATTAAAGAAAGAACATCACCCATGCCTAAAATTCGGGATGCCATTCTGTCGGGGTGAAACGCATCAAGGTCGCCGAGTTTTTCGCCTATACCGACAAATTTAATCGGTTTGCCTGTGACAGCTCTTGCAGAGAGTGCTGCACCGCCTCTTGTGTCACCGTCGAGTTTAGTCAGAACAATCCCGTCTATACCCAACGTTTCGTCAAAGGATTTAGCAACATTTACAGCGTCTTGACCTGTCATTGAGTCAACAACAAGCAAAATTTCATGCGGGTGGACCTTAGACTTTATGTTTTTGAGCTCGCCCATGAGCTCCTCGTCGATGTGTAACCGCCCTGCGGTGTCGAGAAAGACATAATCATATGCCTTGTCTTTCGCAAGCTTAATAGCCTCCTGTGCGATTGTTACGGGGTCGGTTGTGCCCATTTCAAAAACGGGTACATCGGCTTTTTCGCCGATGACCTGAAGCTGTTTGATAGCAGCAGGTCTATATATATCACAGGCAACGAGCAGGGGTCGATGCCCTTGGTTTTTAAGCATAAGCGCAATTTTTGCACAGTGTGTCGTTTTACCTGAGCCTTGCAAACCGCACATCATAACAACTGTTGGCGGGTGTGGTGCGGTGTTGAGCCTTACGCGTGTGCCACCCATTAGCTCAACGAGCTCTTCATTTACAATTTTAATGACCATTTGTGCCGGTGTTAGACTTTCCGTCACCTTTTCGCCAATGGCTCTTTCGGTTACCTTTGTTGTGAACTCTTTGGCAACCTTATAGTTTACATCGGCCTCAAGCAATGCAAGTCGAACTTCACGCATTGCACTGCGAACATCAGCCTCGTTGAGGCTGCCCTTGCTACGTAGTCGTTTAAAAGCAGACTCCAGCTTGTCCGAAAGACCTTCGAATGCCAAGTAATCACTCCTCCTCGCATAACCGAAAATAACACTTTACATATTATTGGCAAGAGCATATTACTTGCCTTAAATGCAGGTTATAATCTATGTTTGTATGTATCAATTCATTAAAGTTTGGGCAACAGCCTTTATTCTAACGGCATAGTCATTAATCTCTCTTGAAAGGCTGTGCTTGAGATTATAGTCGTTAATTTGCGCTGCAAAATCAATAATTTCTTCAAGCCCGTCCTTCATTTCGATAAATTTTCTTGAAAGCCCCAATTTTGACTCCATGTCAAAAAGCTGGGTTTCGGCACGCTTTATTGAATCACGCACGCCCTGACGAGTAATGCCTTCGTTTGCCGCTATTTCAGAGAGAGAAAGGTCGTCATTATAATAATATCCTAAAAAATTCCGCTGCTTATCCGTGAGCATATCACCATAAAAATCAAGCAGAATCGTTACTTCAAGATTCTTTGCCAATCTTGTCCCCCCTCAATAGCAAAAATGGGTGTAAAGAAATTCTCTTTACAGGCAGTAATTATACTAAAAAGAACGGGCCGTGTCAAGCAAAATTTCTTAACAACAACCCGTTATTTTTTAACAATTCTTGGTAAAAAAATGTTGAAAACATTGTAAAAACTAGAAAGGTGTCAACCAGTAGTTTGAAAAATCAAAATCACCACAATATATATATC
>DASRNM010000140.1:0-2563 GCA_035647435.1 Clostridia bacterium | reverse complement strand
GATAAAATCAGCCTTATGCTTTCCGTTGCCCACCGACCAGGGTCACTTTTTGAAATTATGTCGCTTTTCGCTTCACAGGGGATAAATATTACAAAGCTAGAGAGCAGACCAATTGAGGGTACGGATTTTGAATTTATGTTTTATTTTGATTTTGAAGGCGGAGCGAATTCCGAAACGATTGTGAAATTGCTCGAAAACCTTAAGAAACAATCCGAAAAATTAGTTTTCCTCGGCAATTACAGCGAAATTCGGGAGTGATATGAATGAAATATTATTTGATTGGTGAAAAGCTTTCACATAGCTACTCAAAGCCGATTCATAATTTGCTCGGTGGGTATGAATATGAGTTGAAATGCCTTTCACTTCAAGAGCTTGATGATTTCTTTATAAAAAAAGAATTTAAAGGTTTAAACGTGACAATTCCATACAAAAAGGCAGTTTTGAAATATTGCAACACCTTGTCTCAATCTGCAAGAAAAATTGGCAGTGTCAACACAATCACAGTCGAAAAAGACGGGAGCTTAAAGGGGCATAACACTGACTACGTTGGGTTTCTGTATATGGCAAAAAGAGCAGGTATTGAATTTCATGGCAAAAAGGTTTTAATTCTTGGAACAGGGGGTGCGGGAATCACTGCGGCGGCAGCGGCAGAGGACAACCGCGCTTCACAAGTAGTTTTCGTTTCAAGAAATGGCAGTGTCAATTATGAAAATATTTATGAACACATAAATAGTGATATAATTGTCAACACCACTCCAGTTGGAATGTATCCCAAAAACGGTGAAAGGCTTATTGATTTGGCCAGGTTTATCAACTGTTCAGGTGTAATTGATGTGATATATAACCCACTCAAAACTTTGTTTTTGATTGATGCACAAAAGCTTGGGGTTCCGTTCACAAACGGTTTGTCTATGCTTGTCGCTCAAGCGAAATATGCTAACGATTTGTTCTTAGATAAAACAACGCCTGACGAGATAATAGAGCAGATTTATGCAAAAACCGTTAGCGGAATGAAAAACATAGTCTTTGTGGGTATGCCTGGCAGCGGAAAAACAACAATCGGCAAAATTACAGCAAAAATGCTTGATAGAAAATTTATTGATACTGATGAATTGATTGAACAAGAGACTGGAATGGATATAAAAGAGATTTTTTCTCGTTTTGGTGAAAAGCATTTCAGGGAGCTTGAAGTAAGGGCGGTCGCCAATGCATGCAAACAACTCGGCGTGGTGATTGCAACGGGTGGTGGCGCAATTTTGAGGCAAGACAACACAACGGCCATTCGCCAAAATTCTTTCACGGTTTTTCTTGAAAGAGATATAAACTCGCTTGCAACAGAAGGCAGACCACTTTCAAAGAATTTAAAGTCCATTGATGAAATGTACAATCAAAGAAAAGGATTTTATGAAAGTGTTTGTGATTTCAAAATATCACAAAGCAAACCCGAAATAATAGCACAGGAGGTAGTAGAAAAATACAATGAAAATACTTGTGATTAATGGGCCTAATATAAACATGCTAGGCATAAGAGAAAAAAATATTTATGGCTCTAAGACATACGACGATTTGCTTGAATTTACTAAATCAGTTTGTGAGAGAAACTCTGTCGACGTTGAGTTCTTCCAATCAAATTGTGAAGGTGAAATTGTAACAGCAATTCAAAAAGCTTATCGACAAATTGACGGAATTGTTATAAATGCCGCCGCATATACGCACACAAGTGTCGCTATACTTGATGCTTTGAAGGCCGTTTCAATACCATGTGTTGAGGTTCATATTTCAGACATTGATGGCAGAGAAGAATTTAGGCGACATTCATACATTGCCCTTGTGTGCGAAAAGAGGTTTATAGGGTTCGGCTTTGATGGTTATAAATATGCTGTCGAGTACTTGAAGGAGAAAATTAATGAAAACAGAGCTTGAAAAGGTATATAAAATCCTTGAAAGAGTAACACCTATTAAGGGGGATTGTGGTAATCTCTGCGATGGTCTGTGTTGTAAGGGAGGCAATGAAAACGGAATGTTGTTATTCCCTGACGAGGAGAAGCTTTTCGAGGGCAGGGAAGGTTTCAAGGTTATTAAAACCGAAGGAGGAGAATGTTTTCTGACCTGTAACGGAAATTGTCAGCGTGAGTTCAGACCATTGGCTTGTCGAATGTATCCACTGTTTCCAGTTTTTGATTACAACAAAGGGGATTCGCGTGTCAATATTATTAAGGACCCGAGAGGGGCAAAAACTTGCCCTTTGATATATGAGAACATAAAGCTCGACATTAATTTTGTAAGAGCGGTGCGAAAAGCAACAAAATGTTTGATAAGAGATGAAAAACAGCTCGCTCATATAAAAAGAATAAGTGGGCTTTTAAATGATATTATAGATTTAAACGTGTTGCTCACTGAGAAAAAGTGAAAGATGTTGTATTCTTAGCGATTAAGACATGAAAGAATATAATTTGCACTTAGCAATGTTAACAACTTTTAATTTTATTATTATTTATAGTTAAATATATTAAAGAAAATTTATAACAATAATACATATTATTTGAGATATAAGCAAAAACAA
>DASRNM010000139.1:0-12065 GCA_035647435.1 Clostridia bacterium | reverse complement strand
GTATAGTCTAAATTTTTTATTTTTTATGAATTTCAGGCTTTAAAACACCCACATATGGAAGATTTCGATATTTTTCATCAAAATCCAAACCATAGCCTACAACAAACTCATCAGGCACTTTTCTACCGATATAATTTGCTTTTATGTTCGCTTCACGACGTTCTGGTTTATCGAGAAATGTGCATATTTTTAAGCTTTTGGGGTTGCGTTTTAAAAGAATTTCGCTTAAATACGAAAGTGTCTTTCCGCTATCGAGTATATCTTCAACAATAAGAAGATCATACCCCTCAAGCTCAATATCCAAATCTTTAACTATTTTAACAACACCGCTCGATTTTACTCCACCACCATAACTTGAAACAGCCATAAAATCCAAACGGCAAGGAATATCAATAGCTCTTATTAAGTCAGCCATAAAAACAACAGCGCCTTTTAAGATGCTGACTAGCAATAGATTCTTGTCCTTGTAATCTTCGGTTATTTGTTGACCGAGACTTTTAACAATATCATCTATTTCATCTGTGCTTACCAATATAGTTTCAATGTCATTGTTCAAATGAGCACCTCCTAATCTTCACAATCATTATATTTTCGGTGTTTTCGGTGATTCGGCATCTGTCTGAACATCCAAAACCCTCAATCCACAAAATACCGTTATCGTCCGACATAACCGCAAGCTTGTTACGCTCTTCAACAGGAATACAACTTTCGTTGAAAAGTTTTTTGAGTGTTTTTGTACATCCTCGCCCTTTGAGTAAAACTCTATCACCTTCAACACGACTTCTTAAAAACAATTTATCTGTTATTTTATCATAATCAAAGCAATTATCCAATACGTCTTTGTTAATTTTTTGTGTACACTCTAAATAATTTCTGTTAACAATCTCGATTTCGGCTGTTCCGTATGGATATTCAGCAGCGCCTTTTGCTTTGTTTATGCCTATACACCACTTTTCAGAGGGCTTTTTTTCAGTCGGAAAAGTCAATTCTCCGTCTTTTACTTCAATCGTCAGTCCTGATATAATTTGCATTTTACCGCCTTGAATAAGAAGATTGTCCACCGCTTCAACATGATGATTAAGCGGAGCTTTAAATGTCTTATTCTTAATTATCAGCACCAATGCCCTTTTCCGCACGGAGGGGTGGGCGTTATAGAGGGCAACGGCATTATATCCGATCTCCAACTTTGAGCAATCAACAAGCTTTAAAGCTCGAGAGTTTAAATAATCCTCATCCTCATTAATGCTGTTTAGGCACCTGCTAACAGATATTTCAAGCCCCGAATTAATTTTTTCTAACTCTGGTATTACCCTGTGCCTGATTCTGTTTCTTGAATATATTATATCGTCATTCGAGCTATCTGTAACAAAATAAATATCCTTTTCTTTACAATAGTCTAAAACCTCTTGTTTCGTACAATCAATAATCGGTCTTATAATGTTTTCTCTAACAGGCGGTATGCTGCAAAGCCCTTTGAGAACACTACCTCTTGCCAGATTAAAGAGCATTGTTTCAACTCTGTCGTTGAGGGTATGGGCGGTTGCGATTAAAGCACTCGAACATATGGAATTGAAAAAATCATATCTTACGTGCCTTGCACACTCTTCTATTCCAAGCCCTTTTTCTTCAGATATTTTTTTTATATCTTTTTTTAGCACACGCAGTTCTATTGAATTATCCTTACAATAATCTCTGACGAACAATTCATCTCTATCTGACTCACGTCCTCTAAGAGAGTGATTGACATGTGCCGCTATTATTTCTATATTATATTTTGTTTTTAAACAATTCAATATCGAGAGGAGAGCCATAGAGTCCGCTCCTCCCGATACTGCAACAATTACCGTAGAGCAATTATTAAGCATATTATAGCTTGAAATTGTTGATTTTACTTTACATATCATCTCTGACTCGCTCCATGCTAACAAACAGTGTGTGGTCGGAATCAAAAATCAAATCAATTGTGTTTGTGGGGCCGTGTCTGTTCTTAGCAATAATTATTTCGGTTTTGTTAGCTTCCCCTGTTTCACCGTTGTCATCTTCCACTTCACTGTCCTCCATATAATAATTGGGACGATAAAGTAGCATTACTATATCTGCGTCCTGCTCAATTGAGCCTGATTCACGCAAATCAGAAAGCTGAGGTCTATGGGCCTTGCCTCTGCCCTCAGTTCCTCTTGAAAGCTGCGAACAGCAAATGACAGGAATGTTTAAATCTTTAGCCATAAGCTTTAAGCTTCTTGTGATTTGAGTAACCTCTTGAACGCGGTTTTCAGTGCGTGTCCCTGACTTTACTAAACCAAGGTAATCTATAATTACACAATCTACACCCTTGAGTCTTCTTATACGCGCTTTCATTTCAGGCACAGTTATATTTGTTGAATCGTCAAAATAAAGCTCACAGTCGTTCAAAACAGCGGTTGCCATCCCGAGCCTTGTCCAGTCATCTGGCTCAAAATCACCGGTTCGCATTTTGTTACCTTGAACTCTTGCTTCTGTTGAAAGCACCCTTTGAGCCAACTGTTCTTTTGTCATTTCCAAAGAAAAGAAAAGAACCTTGCGTTTACCAAGCAACGAAACATTTCTTGCTATGTTAAGTGCAAAGCTCGTTTTACCCATAGCCGGGCGTGCACCTATGAGAATAAGATCTGACTTGTTTAGACCTGTAATGGTTGAATCCAAATCAGAATATCCGGTTGAAAGCCCTTTATATAAATCTCTGTCGGGTGAGCTTAATTTATGTAGCCTGTCATATACTTCATTGATAATTATTTCGCTAATTTTTGATGGTCCGGATGTTGTCTTGCCCTGTCTTATATCATAAATCTTCTGCTCCGCGGCATCAATCAACACATCTGCGCTTTCTTCTTGGTCAGTAGCATTTGAAATAATCTCTTTTGAAGCATTTATCAGTGATCGAATATAAAACTTTTCACGCACTATTTTTGAATATGCCTCGACATTTGCGGTTGAAGGAACTACCTGTGCAAGTTGAAATAAATAGTTCTTGCCGCTTGCGTCGTCATAGACATTGTCCCTCTTTAAATGATCCAACACAAGCAATGGGTCAATCAAACCACCTAAGGAGTCAATGCTGACCATCGCTGCAAATACCGCCCTGTGTTGAGGGAGATAAAAGTGTTCGGGTCGAAGATAAACCTGCACCTGCGACATACACGGCGGGTCTATCAGAACAGAACCGAGAACAGCCTGTTCAGCCTCAAGGCTGAAAGGCATATTTATATTGTCAATATCAGAAAAACTGTTGAAATTATCCAATTAAAATTCCCCCGTGATACGGATTACTTTATTCACCAACCAAAACATAAAAGCTTGCTATGATACCATGACCAAGCTTGACTTCAACGCTGTAAGTGCCATATGACTTAATATCTTCAACTACTATTTTTCTTCTATCAATCTTAACGTCAAAATTGTTTTCGATTTGCTCTGCAATCTCTTTTGCAGTAACCGAACCGAAAAGGCGGCCGTTTTCTCCCGCTTTTGCAGATATCTTTAAGGTTTTATCTTTTAATTTATCTGCAGATTCTTGCGCTTGATCCTTTTCTTTTTCAAGCCTATGCTTTTCAGCAGCTTCTCTGTTTTTAAGCTCGTTCAATTCCTTTGAGTTAGCTTGAACAGCAAGACCTCGGGGTAAAAGAAAATTCCTTGCATATCCGTCAGATGTATTTACCATTTCTCCCTTTTTGCCAAGTCCTTTTACATCCTCTTTAAGTACAATTTTCATAGCTGTACCTCCTAATTACTGATTGTTAATTTATTAACCTTTGTTTGAGAAAAAATCGCTTATTGTAACCTGAAGCTTTGCTAAAACAGCTTCCATGGTTGTTTCTCCTGTACTTATTTGAGCAGCAGCCATGGTTTGGTGACCACCTCCATCAAATGCTTCCATAATAATCTGAACATTTACCGCACCGAAAGAACGCGCAGAAATGTTTATATGCCCTTTACTCTCAAAAAGCACGAACGACGCATCGACGCCTTTGATGCTAAGCATTTCATCGGCTGCCTGTGCACATATTATTCTTAAATCAGGCACATTAAAGCTCACCACTGAAATTGCACAATTGTTGAAAGTTTGAGCGTTAATTATTATTTGATTTCTGAGTTTGAAGCTATTAAGACTGCTTGAAAACAGCCCCTTAACTTTAACGGTATCCGCCCCAAGTTTTTTGAGGTATGCCGCCGCCTCAAATGTTCTAACTCCTGCACGAAGAACAAAGTTTCTCGTATCCAACATTATCCCCGCAAGGAGTGCGTCTGCCTCATTTTTACCTATCAGTGGTGATGAGGACATATATTGCAAAAGCTCCGTTACCATTTCAGATGCTGATGAAGTGCTCGGGTCATGATAAAAAATAACTGCATTGTCAATTCTGTTCACAACAAGTCTGTGGTGGTCAATAACAATGACATTTGCAGCCTTTTCATAGACCTTTCTCGATTCAGTGAAATCGGCAATGTGTGTGTCGACAATAATCACCGTTGAATCTTCACCCATTCTCGAAATTGCCGTTTCGGGGCTTAAAAGCATATCGCTCATGCCCTCACGCTTGAGCATTTGAACAAGAGTGCCAGCAAGTGTCTTTTTCAAATCAATTACAATATGTGCGTTTTCGCCCAAAGACCTAATAGCAGAACATAAAGCTATTGCCGAACCGAGAGAGTCAAGGTCCGAATACCTGTGCCCCATTATATAGACATCTCCGCCAGTTTTTACAATTTCTTTTATGGCATTTGCTATAATTCTGGCTTTAACCCTTGTTTTTCTTTCAACACTTTTTGATATGCCTCCGAAAAACTCATAGGACAAATCACGTCCCTTTACAGCGGCTTGGTCACCGCCTCTGCCAAGCGCCATATCCAGGGCCTGTTTTGCGTTGTTTTGGCAGTCCAAAAAACTGTCGCCTCGACCAACGCCGATAGAAAGCGTAACTCCAATTGCCGCATCTTTGTATGTATACCCGCGAACAATATCAAGTATTTTGAACCTTTTTGCAATTATTTCACGAAGATCTTTCTCTTCGCAAATTACCATAAAACGATTGCTCGAAAACTTTCTTAATATACAAGGATAATCCAATACCCAATCTTCAAGAATTTTTTCGACTCCGCTTTTGATTTCAGTCAATTCGCCTTCTTTATAGCTTTGGGAAAGCTCGTCTATTCCATCTATGGATATAAACATTATACTGGGCCTTGTCTGCTCATAAATAAATGCAGTTTCCTTAAGTTCGGTGTCGTCAACAAAATAGAGAACATATACGTCCTTGTGCCTATATTTGGTTGCGCTACAATAAACTGTGTAATCCTTTTCTTTATAAGTAACATCGGCTCTTTGCATTGAAGAAATTTTGTCAACATCTAATCCTGAGATAAACTGCCTAACATCATTCCCGCTTATCTTGCTGTCGCTTATTACATCATTGAGAAACTGCTCATTATACCATGCTATTTCGTTGTTAGCGCCCGCAACAAGAACAGGCAAGGGGAAACTGTTGATTGACAACTCATCTGAAAAATCCAAAGTGCCTGCTATTTTTGAAACTAAACCTCGAATTCGTTTTCTTGACAATAGCCTATAAATAACAATTGCAACCATAATGATGAAAACAACTATTAGTTCAACAAGGCCTACAATGCGGTTTAGATAAACCGCTGTGTAAGCCGAAAAAATAATTGCAAACGTTAATGCTACTAAATCAATCACGCTGTACTTAAAAAAATGCTTGAGATTCAATTTATGCCTCCATAATTACCGGAAGAACCATCGGGCTTCGCTTAGTTCTTTCGTACATTAGCCTTGATATATCATCTCTGAGCTTTGTTCTTATTGTGCTAATTTCTTTGACATTTTTCGACAATAAATCTTCAATAATTCTAAGAGAAAGCTGTTTTGCATCGTCTAAAAGCTCCTCTGATTCACGAACATAAACAAACCCTCTTGAAACAACATCGGGCCCTGAAACAACATATCCAGATTCTTTGTCGATCGTTGTAGCAATTATAACTAAACCGTCTTGCGCAAGGTGCTTCCTGTCACGCAAAACAATGTTTCCGACATCTCCAACACCGTAACCGTCAACAAAAACCCTACCTGCGGTAACAGGTGTGCCTGATTTCATTTCTTTTTTTGTGATTTCTGCAACAGTACCGTTGTTAGCAATCATAATGTTATTTGTAGGGATACCCATTGTTTCGGCAAGCTGCGCGTGCCTTCGCATATGCTTTTGCTCACCATGAACAGGTATGAAAAATTTAGGCTTTACTATACCCATCATTAGCTTTAGCTCTTCTTGACAGGCGTGTCCCGAAACATGGACTTCATGCATCTTTTCATATATTACCTCAGCGCCGAGCTTTAATAGCTCATTGACAACACGATTGACGGTTTTTTCGTTGCCCGGTATGGGCGTTGCCGAAATTATTACACAATCGTTAGGGCATATTGAAACCTTTCTATGGTCTGAAAATGCCATTCTCGTCAGTGCTGACATAGGTTCACCCTGACTGCCTGTAGTAATTATAACCATCTTTTCCTTAGGGTATTGATTAATCATATCAATGCCAACTAAAACGCCCTTAGGTATTCTTAAATAGCCCAACTCACTAGCTATACCAACAACGTTATCAAGGCTTCTGCCTGAAAGTGCAACCTTCCTGCCAAGACTTTGCGCCACATCTATTATCTGCTGAACGCGGTGGATATTTGAGGCAAACGTTGCGATAATAAGCCTTCTGTCGCCTGCCTTACGAAAAAGATTCATAAAGGACTCGCCGACCTTCTTTTCGCTTACAGTAAATCCCGCTATTTCTGCATTTGTAGAGTCTGAAAGTAGGCACAACACGCCCTCGCTGCCTAATTGTGCAAATCTCGAAAGGTCAATCATTTCACCGTCAATGGGAGTGCTATCAATTTTGAAGTCCCCCGTTTGAACAATTGTTCCGCCTTTGCACTTAATGGCTAATCCAAGTGCATCAGGTATAGAGTGGTTAACATGAATACACTCAACATCGAACGCACCGAGCTTTATATGGTCTCCTGGTTTAACAACATTAAGCTTTGCTGATTTCAAAAGACCATGCTCACGAAGCTTGCCTGAAATAAGACCTATTGTCAACTTTGTCGAATATATCGGAATATTGTGAATTTTCAGTAGATAAGGCAATCCTCCTATATGGTCCTCATGTCCATGAGTGATAACAATACCTTTTATTCTGCTAACATTACGCTCAATATAAGAAAAATCGGGAATTACAATGTCTACGCCCGGTAAATCTTGACCCGGGAACGCCATACCGCAATCAACAAGAAACATATCGTTTCCGTATTCGTAAAGCGTCATGTTTTTCCCTATTTCGTTTAGACCACCTAAAAAGGAAAGCTTTATCGGCTGAGCTGATGGCTTTTGCTGAGATTTGTTTGCAGGCCCTTTTTTGCCTTGGGGGGAATTCTTACCTACCGCAACGGGTTTCTTCCTTGCCCTTGTTGCGGTTGCATCTATTATTTCTTTTTTTATTTGCATCAATATACTCCTTTGTATTTTATGTAAATCATATTATTTCTTCAAAATTCATCAAAACAAATACGGTTTGCACACAATACCGCATTTTAAACCTATTCTATTTTACTATTAATGATGAAACATGTCAAGGATTCTGAAAATTGTCTTGCATAATCAAAAAATATGTAGTGCAGGATTAACCTGCACTTTTTTTCTATGAGCAATTGTGTTCGTTGAGGATTTTTTCAAGACCGCTACACAATTCAGCAGCGGCTTCCATGCTGTTTGCCTCTGCAAGAACTCTGATCTGTTTTCCGCTCTTTGAAGGAGTAATTAAAAGTCTCCCTTTTTCTTTTTTTAAAACAATTCCTTCTCTGAGATTGTCTGTGCTGACACTATCCTCACCTAAAAACTCAGAGAGCTTTGAGGGTGGAAATTGTAGCATGAACGTTTTCTTTTCCACAAAAAAATCGGGCAGTTCTGCAAACAATTCAACAACATTCTTTTCTCTTTCCTTTATTATGGATAAAAGTCTCGCTGTCATAAATAGTCCATCCCTTACCCAAAGCTGTTTTGCCGAAAGTCTCCTCGCAACGGAATCGGCACTGTCGGCAGGGCTACTCAGGTATCTGTACGCTTTGCAACCGACGCTTGTAGCGAGCGTTTCGATCATCTGAGGCGCTTCGTACGGCAATGCAACATCATTACCGTTTTTGAATTCATTGTAACAACAGATAGAGAGGAGCTTTTCATAGGGCAATGTTTTGTTCAAAAAGGTCGCGCTTGTTCTTGTCCCTGCCTTGTTTACCCTAAACACAAGGTCATTCCCTTGCTTGCATCCGAGTTTTTGAAGGCTGTCACGCAAAAGAGACTTAACTTTCTCGTTCGAACTTTCAACTCCTGCAACCATTCCACTGAGTTCATAAGGAGCCTGCTTTTGTAATTCACGATTATACATCATTTTTATACTGCTCATGTCCGCAATATCCTTACAGCTCTCGTTTGAACAGCGGTTATATTCTCCCCTTGATACCCTTGCTTCTATTTCTCTTTCTAAAAATCTTGGAATTGTCAATCCGCCTTCTCCGCAAATCTTAATTTCTGTTGTTTGACCTGAACTGACAAATATACCAATCCCTAAACCGCAAAATGAAGTGAAAAAAGAAAGTTGGGCCTCAAAGCATTCACCAAAATTCCATACATGGCTGCCTGCCGACATGAGCCCTGACATAAGTGCCAACATTAAAGCTTTTGACTTACTGCTACCATCACAGGCAACTCCTGATTTTTTACACGATTTAACACTGCCAATTGCCGAACCTATGGCGGCACAGGTTTCTGCCGTCAGTTCAATGCCCTCATCTCCGCCAATACCACCATCATCAAAAATTTCATTGCTGCAGGTGCCGTATTTAATGTTATCGTTTGCAACAGCATAGCTTTCCACTGTTTTTTCTGGCCATACAAGAACATTCGGTTTTACAGTTGCGCCAGCGCCAATTGTTGAGCCTGAGCCTATAACACTACCCTCGAAAAGTGAAGCGTTTCTTTTCAGGATAGCCCCAGAGCACATCAAAGCACCCGTCATGCTTGCGTTCTTTGCAACATATGAGTTCTCTAACACAACAGATGAACGAACCTTTGACTCATCGCCTATAAGACATCCATCGTTAAGCACAGTATAAGGACCAATTGTCGCCCCCTTACCTATTTCAACTTGGTCACCGAAGAAAACGGGAGGAATAATGTTATATTCACCCTTTGGAATATCTCCGCTTGCATAGACTCCTTGCGCGGCAGAATTTAATCTGCAATCGACCTTTCCGTCAAAAATATCTCTGTGGCATTTCATATAAGCGTTAATATCACCTATATCGCACCAATATCCTTTAGCAATATAGCAATACAATGGCATATTTTTTTGCATCATTATAGGAAATAAATCTTTAGCAAAGTCGAATTTTTCATCATCGGGAATCAATGACAGACACTCAGGGTCCAATATATATATTCCTGTGTTTGCCCTTGTTGTAGTTGCCTGCCCCCATGCTGGTTTTTCTATAAAACCAAAAACTTTATTTTCTTCATCAGCCTTTACAAGCCCATATTCTCGTGGGTCCTCAACATTCGCACAAACAATAGTAGCCATGGAATCGATACTATTATGAAATTTCAAGACCTTTTCTAAATTGTAATCGCACATAGCGTCACCGCTTATAACCAAAAACGGCTCTTTAAAATCTTTTGCTGCATTTTTGACGCTGCCCGCAGTTCCGAGAGGCGTATCCTCTGTTATGAAACCAAGCTTAAGCTGTTTATAATAATTTTCGGGATATCTTTGGCTGATAACTTCAGGCAGATACCCCAATGTAACGACAGCTTCTGTTACTCCATTCCTCAGCAAAAGCTCAAAAATATACTCAATAATAGGCTTTCCGCATATTTTTGCCATTGGTTTTGGGATGTTGCATGTCAGCGGCCTAAGTCTGCTGCCCTCTCCGCCTGCCATTATGACGGCCTTCATAAAAATTCACCTCAAAAATTAGTTTAACTTTATTATTGACGCACCAATTAAAATTAAACAAACTTTGTTTTTTTCTTGTAACAAATGGTGTTTAGTGATAACATAGTTATTAATTAATTGTTATGGAGAAAACTAATGAACTTAAAACTTAAAAAAGTTGAAATATTCAGCGACGGTTCTTGTTCTGGCAACCCAGGGCCGGGCGGTTGGGCCGCTATTTTGCGCTACAAGGGTCATGAACTTGAAATCTCTGGCGGCGAATCTGACACCACAAACAATCGAATGGAGTTAACCGCAGTCATTGAAGCTTTATCGAAACTAAAAGAGAAGTGTTTTGTAACTATATACACTGACTCTAAGTATGTTTCTGACGGGATAACTCAAGGCTGGGCAGAGAATTGGCGAAAAAACGGGTGGATAAAGTCAAACAAAAAGCCTGCTTTAAATCCTGACTTGTGGGAAAGGCTTTTGGACGAAATTAACAAGCATGACTATAAATTCGTATGGGTTAAGGGTCACGATGGTCACCCCGAAAACGAAAGATGCGATAAAATGGCTGTCGAGCAAACAAAAAGATATATGTGAGGGAAAAGATGGATATAGCATTTCTTATTCTTGATATGAACAGCGGTGGTGCTCAAAGGGCAACCTCTTCGCTTGCAAATTATATGTCTTCAAAAGGGCACAATGTGTCTGTTATTACTGTTGCCAACTGCGACTCCTTTTATTCTTTAGACGGCACTGTAAAAAAATCCTTTCTCGAATTGCCAAAGCTGCCTAAAGGTAAAGGTTTGAGGCGACTTTTTGCCGTTATTGGACGCTCTTTTGCATTAAGAAAAAACGTACAAGCTCTTAACCCTGATGTAATAATTGGTATGAGCAATGTCATGACGTCATACGCTATTTTTTGTACTAAATTCAGCAAAATTAAAGCAATCGGAACAGAAAGAAGTAACCCCTTTCTCCTAAATGCATCACCTTTAATGGGTTTGTTGAGAAAGGTCAACACCTTCCTGTGTGATGGGTTCATTTTCCAAACAGAAAAGGCTAAACAATTTTTCCCGAAAGCTGTTTATAAAAAGCGTGTGGTTATCCCCAATGCAGTTTTTAATCCACTTGTGAAGCAAATTGAGCCTTCAGAAAAAAGAAGCAAAACCATATCTGCAATGGGAAGGCTCTCCCATGAAAAAGGTTTTGATACGCTTATAAATGCTTTTTCATTTGTTGAAAAATCGGCACCCGATTTTAACCTAATTATCTATGGAGAAGGAGAGCTAAGAGACAAGCTCCTTTCTCGAATAAATGATTTAGGGTTGCTTGAGAAAGTCAATCTGCTCGGCGAGAATGTCAACGCACTTTTTGACATTGCGAATTCATCTGTTTTTGTTTTGTCTTCAAGGTTTGAGGGCATGCCTAACGCCCTTATGGAGGCTATGGCGTGTGGAGTTCCATGTGTTTCTACAAAGTGCGAAATGGGGCCCGAGGAGCTTATAAGTGACGGAGAAAACGGACTGCTCGTGCCCGTCAATGATGAACAGGCTCTTGCAAAAGCGATTTTAAGAATTGTTAAAGATAAGCAGCTGTCAAGCAAACTTTCAAAGAACTGTATCAAAATAAGAGAAACGCATTCAATTGAGGCAATTGGCAACAAATGGATTAATGTTTGTTCAAGAGTTATTGATGGCTAATTTTTGTATCAAAAAAGGTGTATCTCTATTTTAAAGATACTCTTTCAATTTGCAAACAAACGAGGTGTTAGGAATCAAGTTTTCCGACACCTCGTGATTTTTATAAAAATCCAATATTTTTGATGATTCTAAGAAATTTTAAAACTTTTGTATCTATAATAACTATTTAACCGACTAACACCGTAGCAACTATAACCGATAAAAATCACAGCTCACCGTGACAGTGAGCTGTGATAATTTTTGCTATTGCAATGGGTTACCCTGGGTTTATTCAGTGCTCTTAATACTCAGGGTTATTCAGGGTTACTCAGGGTTATTCAAGATTGT
>DASRNM010000138.1:0-40179 GCA_035647435.1 Clostridia bacterium | reverse complement strand
GATTTTTATTGTTAATTATTCTTCATTCTTTTTCTTGTGAAACACTTTTGTTGGAAAACCAACACAGCCTACCGCAACAATTAAAGCGGAAAATGAAACAGGAAAACCTTCGCTCATTGTATTGTTCGTTTTGTTTTCAATCGCCACATCTTGTGTTTCTGGTGGCTCTGCCGAGTTATAGCCTTTTTTTGTGTCTTCGACTGTTTGAATATTAGTTTTGAGCATAGCTTCTTTTGTTTTTATCGATTTTTCATTCTGTTCCTCTGCTGCCTGTTTCACTATTTCAAAAGTAGAACAACTTTCCATGTCTTCTTCTGAAAATGCACCGAGTGTGCCCTCATCATAATCAAAACGCATAAACTGTGGATACAACTCGTTTGAATGAACGGTATATTGCTCGTTTGCTCCTGCCAGCCACGTGATAAAGTCAGGCGCCTGAGTTGCATAATTAAAATCAATATGCGCCATATCTTTAATAAACCAAGTCAGTTCGGGGAAAAGGCAAGTTGAGGCATCAATTACATTATCAGGTGAAATATGGTTGTGACCACATTGAGTGTTCTGCTGAACATAATCATCACCAAGTGTTTCGTCAATCTTTGCGCAAACCGCGCCTGCGCTACCGTATTGTGTGTCAATAAGAAAATCGTTGTTATTATCATAAGAAACAGTAACGGGCAGCCCTTGCATATTGTATTGGGCAACTATAGAAATAAAGCATCCATTTTCAATTGCTTCGTTTAAGATTTCGCTACATTTTTGCTGAACATTATAGTGATAGTAATCAATCCTATCAATCAAGTTTCGATTGATTTCTTCATCAAGCACAGACTCTTTTGCTGTTTCATAATCCTTATCTGCAGCAAGCGCCCAAATACCCGGCATTTTACCGAAAATGTTTTTAATACACTCCTCAGAAAAAACCTCTGCACCATTTTCAACAAGCTCGTCTAATAAGGGCATCACCGCATCAAACGCACCCGCTCGATCAACTGTGTTTAAAAGAAGAGATAAAAGTGTCTTTCGAATTCTTGTTCTACCGAGTTGGATTGCCCTGTTTTTTAACGCATCCTTATCAAAATAAAACTCACCATTAAAAAGCTCGCCAATAACGGATGTGCCCTGAAATGCGGTGGAAATAAAAATACAATTATGAACATCTTCAACACCGTATTTTTCAAGGTATGAAAGAACAACAGTACCACCCATACTCATCGGCAACAATGTAACCTTGTCATGCTGTGTTTGCTCTTTTACAGATTCTATGAAATTGTTAAGTTCATCTGCATGCTGCAAAGGGTCAAGGCGCCAGTCATAGTTAAAATAAAAAACATGGTCTGCTCCGACTGCGTCAACTCCTGCGTGAATTACGGCATTTTCGTCTTTGTCACCTAACGTGTAATAAAAATCATAATTTTCCATTGACGAGTCAAAAAAAGGGGTTGTGATATTATGCTTAGAGTTTCCGTCGTCGTCACAGGCAATTGGAGAAAATATCTGTGCAACGGCAGGAACAGCCTTGTTGGCAAACCTGCCCCAATCTCCGCTATGTATTAACTCCGCCGTAGGCAAAACAACCCTGCTGATTGATTTTAAAACATCTTTGGTTTCGGGAGGATAAACTTTAATGAGGTTATCGTTAGAATCAAAACCATTCAAGGGCTTGACCGCCATGCCACTGACTACAACATAAGGAACGTTGCCACATTGGCAACCCGATGAAGCAAAGGCACTCAAGCATAATGTGCAAACAAGCAACAGGGTCAAAACAACTGACAAAACCCTTTTTGTAACAGACCTCATGACAATCACTCCATATTCTGTTTCTTTTCAATTTTTGCAAAATTAGCCATTATCTTCTTTGTCCCGACTTTATCAAAAGCGATCTCAAGCATTGTATCATTACCCATTGGGCGTGTTGACAAAACAATACCATCGCCAAAGGTTTTATGAGAAACCTCTTCGCCTATGTTATATGAAACAGATGGTTTTTTCGGTTTGCTCTCAACTCCCGAAAACCCTCTGCCAACAGATTTTCTTGTTCTTTCCCCGATTGTAGCATATGTACCTTTACCTTGGCTAAATACAGCGGAGCTAGATGAACCCCTCATTTCAATAAGCTGTGTAGGTATTTCTTCAATAAATCTTGATTGTTTGTTTCGGTTTGTTGAACCGTAAAGAATCCTGTATTTTGCGTTGCTCAAATATAGCGACTTTTTCGCCCTTGTGATACCCACATAAGCAAGCCTTCGTTCCTCCTCGATTTCTTCATTGCTGTATATTGACTGTCTCCCTGGGAAAATTCCTTCTTCCATGCCGGGTATGAAAACCACGGGAAACTCAAGACCCTTTGAGGAGTGGAGTGTCATCATAACAACTGTATCTGCCTGCGCATTATAGTTGTCGATGTCTGTCATTAAAGCTATTTCTTCCAAGAAGCCGTTTAAATCTCCCTCTTCGTTTTCTTCAGAATATCTCGTAAGGTTTGAAGAAAGCTCGTTTAAGTTTAATAATCTTTCAGTGTATTTTTCCTTGTCAAGAGCTAAGCCCTCAAGGTAACCGCTCTTTTTCATCGTGAATTCAAAAAGCTCGGCAAGAGTCATTTTTTCTGACATTTCTTGAATTTCTTCAATCATCCTTGCAAAGCTTAACAGCTTTGAAGCAGCTCGGCTGATTTTTGCATATTCGTCTGCCTTTTTCACTATTTCAAACATGCTGATATTTAAATCGTCTGCAATTCCAGCAACATTATTAAGAGTAGTGTCCCCTATTCCTCTTTTGGGCTCGTTTATTATTCTTCGAAGTCTAATGTTGTCATCTGGGTTATTTATCACTGTAAGGTATGCGACTGCATCTCTTATTTCTTTTCTTTCATAGAACCTATGCCCGCCGATTATTCTGTAAGGTATGCCGTTTCTGACAAAAGTGTTTTCAATGTAGTTTGACTGTGCATTCATTCTGTAAAGAATTGCATGGTCGCTCCAATTTCGTCCCTGTGCCCTTGAATTCAAAATCGTGTCTGCAATAAATCTACTTTCACCAATTTCATCATCCGCACTGTATAACACTATTTTATCACCTGTGTTGTTCGAAGTCCAAAGATTTTTACCCTTTCTTTTTCCATTGTTTTCAATAACCGCATTCGCCGCATCAAGTATTGTCTGAGTAGAACGATAATTCTGCTCAAGTCTTATCACCTTCGAATGGGAGTATTCATTCTCAAAGTTAAGTATATTCTCGACCGTCGCTCCTCTGAAACGGTATATACTCTGGTCATCATCGCCGACAACGCAAATGTTTCTGTGCTTTGCAGCAAGAATTGACGTCAAACGGTACTGCGCATGGTTTGTGTCTTGGTACTCATCAACCATAATGTATCTGAATTTATCTTGATAGAACTTTCGTATGTCTTTATTGTTTTCAAGCAACTTGACGGTATTATAAATAATATCGTCAAAATCCATTGCATCTGCTGTTCTAAGGAGCTTTTGATACTGTTTATATGCCTCGCCTATTTTTTTGAGCCTTGTATCATTGCCGGATTGTTCTAAAAATTCACTGGGTGAAATTAAGCGATCCTTAGCGCTGCTAATAGCTTTAAGTATCACTTTATGAGATAAAAACTTATCATCTATATTCAGAATTCTTTGGCATTCTTTCATTGTGCGTCTTGAATCGTCAGTGTCATAAATTGTGAAATGGTTTGAAAAACCTGTTTTGTCGCCGTTGCGACGAAGTATTCTTGAACACGCGGAATGAAATGTCCCCGCCCATATATCCGCTGCACTTTGGCCAAGCATTGAGCTCAAGCGTTCCTTAATCTCGTTTGCTGCTTTGTTTGTAAAGGTTATCGCTAAAATCTGCCACGGCTTTGGGGAATCTACACTCAACAGGTCTTCAACATCAAACAAGTCTTGAGTTTCACCTGCCAAAAATGCTTTGACAAGCTTTATATCATTGTCAGTTGGTGCGAGGTTAACGTCGGATGAGCTGTAAGCCTTACCAAACCGCATTATATTAGCTATTCTGTTGACCAAAACGGTTGTCTTGCCACTGCCTGCTCCGGCAAGGACTAAAAGCGGTCCTTCAGTAGAAAAGACCGCCTTTTTTTGCATATCATTTAACTTATTAAAAGTTTTTTCGATAACCAGCTTTCTTAGCGCAATAAATTCATTATAATTCATAAGTATCCTTTTTAATTATTATATAGAGATTTCATATGCTATATCATATAGTTTTTTTTCTATTGATTTTTCCATCTGCAATGCTTCAAAAATATCAATACTGATTATTTTATCATTTTTCATTGCAATAACTTTGTTTCCGATACCTTCTATAAGAAGCTTAACAGCTTCGTACCCGGTACGGCTTGCGAAAATTCTATCTCTCGCAGTCGGTGAGCCACCCCTTTGAACATGGCCGAGAACAACGCCTCTTGTTTCAACGCCCGTTTCTTTTTCTATGCGTCTTGCAAGCTCTTCCACTCCGCCTATACCCTCGGCAACAACTATAATGAAGTGGCGTTTGCCTGTTTTTTGAGTTCTTCTCATTCTCTCAATAATGTCTCTTTCAATGTCGCTTTCTATTTCGGGTATTAAAACTGATGTTGCACCAACGGCAATACCCGAATTGAGCGCAAGATAACCTGCCGAGCGCCCCATGACCTCAATAACACTGCAGCGGTCGTGAGATTCGGTTGTATCTCTAACTCTGTCAACCATTTGCATGATTGTGTTCATGCAGGTGTCATAGCCAATTGTATAGTCTGAGCAGGCTATATCATTATCTATCGTGCCAGGGATTCCTATACAAGGAACACCTCTTAAAGAGAGGTCTCTTGCACCTCTAAATGAGCCATCTCCTCCGATTACAACAACCCCATCAATTCCTCTGTTGTGGCAAACGTCAATAGCTCTTTGCATGCCCTCTTCGGTTGCAAACTCAGGCGAACGAGCAGAGTACAAAATCGTACCGCCTCTATGAACAATATCAGAAACACTGCGAAGTGTCATTTGCTCAAGGTCACCATTCATTAAACCGCTAAAACCACGCTTAACACCAAAAACCTCAATGCCATTCTCGCACGCTGTTCTGACAACGGCACGAATAGCTGCATTCATACCAGGAGCATCTCCCCCGCTTGTTAAAACACAAATCTTATCCACCAGACATTTTCCTCCTTGAGCCAAAAAACAAAATATTTAAAAAACAAATTATTGGTATAATACACTTATTATCTATTAAAGTCAATTATTCATGACAAATTTCTGCAATTTTGAACGCAAATTTACTAATTTCTAAACACTACATTTTCTTCCCCGAGAATGCTTATAATTTCTCTTAAAAGAACGCTGTTTGCATCGGTTGATTTTATGCTCGGTTTATCATCGTATTCACCTGTATCTTCAAAACAATAATAAATTGGATATCTTCCTTCAAAAATGTTTAGGAGCTTTTCTACCTTGTTTTTTTCTGTACAACTACGGGATTTAAACCGTAAAAACAGCCCCGCTCTCTGCTTTTTACCATTATTGGGACCCTTGTTGTTATTAGTGTTAGTGCTCTGAGGGCAAGGTTCAATTCTTTCGCAAACCACTTTTGAATCCTTATCTTCTACAAGTGACAGCCTCCCATGAATAAAAATTATGTTACCCTCATAGAGTATAAGCGCATTTTCCTCTAATGTCGAGGGGAATACAATCGCTTCAATCGAGCCATATATATCCTCAACGGTAATAAACGCCATTGTTGCATCATTCTTGGTTATCTTTTTCTTTACAGATGTAATTATACCTAAAAGCTTAATACGCGAATTGTCTTTATATATTGTATGGTTTTCTTCCTCCGCTGCTTCAAGTAAATCAGAAACTTTTGCACTACCTAGCTCTTCAGCAATTTTCATATGTTGCATCATTGGGTGGCCGGAAAGGTAAATACCCGTAGTTTCTCTTTCAAAAGCAAGCAGTTCGCTGTGCGGCATTTCGGATATGTTCGGTAATTCAGGCTCACTTATCTCACCTGTTTTCTCACCCAAATCAAAAAAGCCAATCTGCCCCTCCACATTTCTGTGTTTATTGCTGTCAAGCTCAGATACTATGCCAGGCAATGCCTGAAGCATCTGCCTTCTATTTGCGCCAAGGTTATCAAGTGCGCCGCACTTGATAAGGCTTTCTACTGCCCGCTTGTTGAAATCCTTGCCGTGCATTCTTTTGCAAAATGAATAAAAGGATTTGAATTCACCGCCAGTTTTTCTTTGCATTATTATTTCTCTAATAAACCCTCTGCCAAGGTTTTTAACCGCAAGCAAACCAAAATGAACCTTGCCCTGCGAAACTGTGAAGGATTTTTCACTTACATTCACATTCGGTGGCAAAACCTCAATGCCGAGCTTTGAACATTCACCGATATACCCTGCTATTTTTGTTGAATTTCCAAGCACACTGCTGAGCAATGCAGCCATGAACTCACAAGGATAATGGCTTTTTAAATATGCTGTTTGATATGCCACAAAAGCATAGGCTGCCGCATGGGATTTATTGAACGCATATGATGCAAAGGACGACATTTCATCAAAAATTTTGTTAGCAATCCTTTCAGGAACGCCTCTGTTCACCGCGCCTTCACATTCAATTGTCGCGTCATCATTTTTTTGACCGTAAATAAATATTTTACGTTCTTTCTCCATAACATCGTGCTTTTTCTTCGACATTGCTCTGCGCACTATATCGGCACGACCGTATGAATAGCCGGCAAGCTCTCTGAAAATCTGCATAACCTGTTCTTGATATACCATACAACCGTGTGTTACCTCAAGGATATTCTTTAATTGGGGTGTTAAATATTTTGTCCCCTTAGGGCTATGTCTGTTTTTAATATAAGTCGGAATAGAATCCATAGGCCCTGGACGGTAAAGAGAAATAACTGCTATTAAATCTTCAATGCTTTCAGGCTTTAAGCCAACGAGCACTGAGCGCATTCCAGCAGACTCAAACTGAAAAACACCGTCAGTCAAACCCTGCGAAAGCATTTTAAACACTTTTTTGTCTGCAAGGCTTATTTTTTCAATGTCAAAGTCGGGGGTATGCTCCGTTATCATTCTTTGGGCATCCGAAATAACTGTCAACGTGCGAAGCCCGAGAAAGTCCATTTTTAACAGCCCAAGCTCTTCAAGCGTTGTCATTGGAAACTGTGTTACAACCGCCTCGTCATTGCACGCAAGGGGCACATAACTATCAACAGTGTCACGGGTTATAACAACACCTGCCGCATGCGTTGAGGCATGGCGTGGCATACCCTCAACTCTTTTTGCAGTATCAATCAGCTCTTTAATGATAGGGCTTGATTCATATTGTGCTAAAAAGTCATTTGACTTTTTAAGTGCTTTTTTTATTGTTATTCCCAATTCATTAGGGATTTGCTTTGCAACTGTATCTACCGTTGCATAAGGCACACCTAACGCCCTGCCCACATCTCGGATTGCAGCCCTTGCAGCTAAAGTACCGAAAGTTACTATTTGCGCAACATGGTCCGACCCGTATTTGTCGATTACGTAATCTATAACCTCTTCTCTGCGCTCATAACAAAAATCAATATCAAAATCTGGCATGCTGACACGCTCGGGGTTCAAAAACCTTTCAAACAAAAGATTATATTTCATCGGGTCAATGCCCGTTATACCCATACAATACGCCACTATGCTGCCTGCTCCCGAGCCTCTGCCCGGGCCAACTGGTATACCCTTGCTTTTGGCATATCTGATAAAATCGTGAACAATTAGGTAATAGTCAACGTACCCCATACTGTTGATGATGCTAAGCTCATATTCGAGCCTCTTGATATGTTCTCCAGGTGGGTTTTCTCCATACCTATCAATAAGGCCCTTTTCGCATTGCTCACGAAACAACTCGAAATGATTGCGATTTCCAGGCACTTCAAAATGCGGAAGTTTTGTGTTGCCGAACTCAAACTCAACATTGCATCTTTCGGCAATAAGAGCAGTGTTTTCAATTGCTTCAGGTTGCCCAGGGAATAAATCACGCATTTCGTCCTCGCTTTTTAAGTAAAACTCCTGCGTTTCAAACTCAAGCCCCGTATCCTCTCCGACAATGTGGTTTGTCTGGATACATATTAAAACCTGCTGAACCTTAGAATCCTCTTTGTTTATGTAATGCACGTCGTTTGTTGCGACAAGCGGAATCCCTGTTTCCTGTGAAAGCCTTACTATTTGTGGATTAACCCTTTTTTGCTCAACAATGTCGTGGTCCTGCAATTCGAGAAAATAGTTATTTTTGCCAAAGGTTTTTTGATACCAAAGTGCTGTTTCTTTTGCATGCTCATAATCTCCCCTTGCAAGCGCCCGTGGTATCTCCCCTGCAAGACAAGCCGAAAGAGCAATTATCCCCTCGTGGTGCTTTTCAAGCAGTTCCTTGTCAATTCGAGGTCTTGTATAAAAACCCTCAACCCACGAAGCGGAAACAATTTTTATGAGATTTTGATACCCTTTATTGTTTTCACAAAGTAATACAAGGTGACACCTCTCACTGTCAAGAGTATGATTTTTATCAAACCTTGTTCTTGCGGCAACATATACCTCGCAACCGATTATCGGTTTAATATTTCTTTTTTTTGCCGCTTTGTAAAAGTCGATTGCACCGTACATCACACCGTGGTCAGTTATTGCAACGCAGGTCTGCCCAAGCTCGGCAGCACGGTCGAGCACCTTGCCTATACGGCAAGCGCCGTCAAGCAAGCTGAATTCAGTATGCAAGTGCAAATGAGTAAAAGCCAAAACTTAGACCTCCTGATTTTTTTACAAGTTGTTTGCTATTTCTATAATTTTATTAAGCCTGTGGTTAACTCCCGAGCGCGAAACAGATTCTGATAACATCTGCCCCAATTCCCTTAGCGTAGCTTCGGGGTATTCAACCCTCAAAACCGCTACCTCTCTCAATGAAGGCGTCAAAAAATCAATACCTTTTTTTGATATTATGGATTCGATAGCCTTAACCTGTGTTGACGCCGCAATAACAGTTCTTGTTATATTCGCTGTTTCAAAATTAACTCTTCGATTAACTCTGTTTCTCATATCCTTGTGTATTTTTATGCCCATAAGCTCGAGCGATGAATTCATCGCACCCATAACAGTCAAAACATCTTCTATTGACGTGCTATCTTTGAAATACAACACATTGCTATTTTTTCGCTTTGTATGCTTGGGATTTAAATTAAACTCTTGCATAAATTTCATGAAATCGTTGCACAGCTTTGTGCGTGAAACAACGAATTCTAAATGATAGTTTTTTTCTGGTGTTGTTATGATCCCGCAGGATAAAAACACACCTCTTAAAAACGCCGCAAGGCAACATTCATCAGCAAGATTTGCCCTGTTTATTCTTAATGTCAACTCCTTTTTCGAGTGACTGAATTTTTCAAGAATAGTTATACAATCGTTTTTTGCAATTACTCCGACGGTTGTTTTTCTGCCGCCTTTGTTAAGCATTTTCGGCTTTATACCCGTCAATTTATATATACCATCAATATATATTTTAACAACGGCTTCATTTTCTGTGGAAAGTGAAATCCCATTAGCGGAAAAAGCCCTGCCGAACAGCAACATCCCATAAATCTGAGCGTGCAGGCAACAGGGCGAAATTGCTTCCATTCGAGAAAGCTCGCGCTTGACTTTTGATGAAAAAGACACGGCTATGCGTACCTCCTATTTGTTGATATCGCGATGATTAACACTAAGCAAATATCCCTGTTCGCTCAAGTGCTCATGTATAAGCTCTGCAAAAACTACCGACCTATGATGCCCACCCGTGCAACCGATAGCTATAACAAGCTCACTTTTACCCTCAGCTATATAAAGTGGGACAAGGTAATCAATCAAATCAAGCAACTTAGGGATAAGGTCTTTAGCCTGTGGCCATTTCAAAACATATTCTTTTATAGGCTCATCAAGCCCCGTTAAATCTCTCAATTCATTGATATAAAAGGGGTTGGGTAAACAACGAACATCAAAAACTAAGTCTGAATCGTTGGGCATGCCGTATTTATATCCGAAAGAAATGCATCTAATCTTCATAGTGTTTTGAGGGTTGTCGAGAAACAGCTTTGCAATCATTTCCTTGCACTGCGCTGAAGTCGTATGCGAAGTGTCAACAATATAATCTGCAATTTGACGGGCAGGCAAAAGCATTTCTCTCTCCATATTAATGGCTTTATTTATTGAGCCACACTTGTCCATCAATGGGTGTTTGCGACGTGTTTCCTTATACCTACGCATAAGCACCTCATTTGAAGCGTCGACAAACAAGACCTTATAACGAACGTCCATTTTTGCAAGGTCATCAAGAGCAGCAAACAAATCTTTAAATGAACCGCCCAATCTAATATCCATAACTATTGCAATTCTTTCACGCTTTTCCTTAGAATTAGCAAGTAGCTTCGCAAATGTTGATATAAGCTTCGGAGGCATATTGTCAGCACAGAAAAAACCAATATCCTCAAGAACATCGACAACAGCAGACTTTCCTGCTCCGGAAAGCCCTGTGACTATAATTAATTCCAATTATATACCTCCTTTGTTATTTAATAAGTTTTATTTCTCTTTCAAGTTCTACTCCGTATTCTTTTAATACGGTTTCTCTGATTGTATCAATTAAATTCAGAACATCATCACAGGTTGCACCACCCTTATTAACTATAAACCCTGCGTGTTTTTCACTGAGCATTGCTCCGCCTATACACTTGCCTTTAAAGCCGCATTGCTCAACTAATGCCCCTGCAAAGTGCCCCTCCGGTCTTTTAAAAACAGAGCCCGCACTCGGGTATTCGAGAGGTTGCTTTGACCTTCTTCTTTCGATTATATCCTGCATTCGTGATTTTATCTGACTCTTATCGCCCTTTGTTAAACCAATTCTAATTGAGGTTATAAGGAACCCATTTTCGGAATAAGCACTGTGTCTGTACCCAAATTTAAGTTCATTAGATTTTAACACTTGCGCCTCACCTTTCGGTGTTACATGCTCACAACTTAAAATTACATCCTTCATTTCTCCACCGTATGCACCCGCATTCATAAATGCCGCTCCACCGACGCTGCCGGGGATACCGAATGCAAACTCAAGACCTGACAATGAATTGTCCAAAGCGAAATTGCAAAGCCTTGCAAGACCTACACCGCAATCACATTCAACAGTAGTTTCATCAAGCAAAACAACATTATTCATTTTGCCTGTGTGTAAAACTACCCCTTTTATTCCGTTGTCACTTACAAGTAGATTGCTGCCGTTGCCGAGAATAAACGGCGCAACACCTTCACTTGTGCAGAAAACAAAGGCTTCTTTTGCTTGCTTCTTGTTTTCGGGTATTATCATAAGCTCGGCAGGGCCACCGATTTTGAAACTCGTATATTCACACATAGGGGCATTTTTAATTATAGTAATATCTTTTTGTGCCACATATTCAAAAATTCGTTCTATTGAATTCAAAAAAACACCCCGATTTAAGTTAATTAATAATCCAAAAGACCTGCTCCGATTATGCCTGCATCATTGCCAAGTTGAGCGGAAACAAGCCTTGTTTGCTTAGTTGCATATAGACTATATCTTTCCCTCTCAACGTGTTTGCGCAAAGGTTCAAGCAAAAAATTCTTTTCATTGCCTATGCCACCACCGACACATATAATGTCGGGTTGAAGTGCGTTGATTATGTTAATAAGGCCTGTCGCAACATAATAAATATACTGTGAAACAACCCTTTTGCCTACTTCGTCGCCTTTTTTCATTGCGTCAAACGCTATTCTGCCAGAAACACTGTCAATGTTCTCATTGACCAATTTCCACATAACGCTGTCTTGATTCAAACGCATAGCATCCTTTGTTTGAGCTATCAATGCCGTTGCGGAAGCATATCTTTCCCAGCAACCTCGTCTGCCACAGTTGCACTGTTCGCCGTCGATACAAATAACCATGTGCCCCATTTCACCTGCGGCATAGTTTATACCATTGACAATTTTACCATCTATTATTATACCACTTCCTACTCCTGTGCCGAGAGTGATTGCAATAAAACTTGAAACTCCGTTGCCCGAGCCTGCAACCGCTTCGCCTAATGCGGCACAGTTAGCATCATTGTCAAGATAAACCGTTGTGCCTATCTTGCTTTCAAGCATTCCTTTTGCCGGAACATTGTTGAACTCAAGGTTGTTTGCAAATTCAATGTTTCCCGTTTCTTTATTTACTGAGCCGGGTGTACCAACGCCGACGCTTTTAACATCCTTTATGCCAACACCTGCCTCTTTAACCGCCATTTTAACTACAGTTGCTATATCATCAAAAATCTGCGCCGCCGGGCGGGGGGCATTTGTCTTTATCTTTCCCCTACCTATAATATTATAATTTTCATCAAGCACGCCTGCAGATATGTTTGTTCCTCCTAAATCAACGCCCACTCTATACATGTTTGTTACCTCCGTTTTTATCTTTAAAGTTTAATTTAAAACTCATGCCAAAATTCAAGTTCTCTCTCCTGGGGGATTATATCATCTGTCATGCCAAGATTATGGAGTAGCTCTCTTGCTGCATTATAACCCATCTTTTTTTGCCTGTTATTCATTGCCGCAGCTTCGACTATTATTGACAGGTTTCTGCCAGGTTTTACAGGAACCACCGAAACGGGGACTTTTATGCCGAGAATTTCAATATACTCGTTGTCAATTCCCATTCTGTCATAAACCTTTTTATCTTCCCACTGTTCGAGCTGTATCACCATGTCTATTTTTTCTGTCATCTTTACAGCGCCCATACCGAAAATGCGCCGAGCATTAATTATGCCAATACCTCTTAACTCAATGAAATGCCTTATATTGTCAGGCGCAGAGCCAACAAGTGTTTTTGCCGAAACTCGCCTTATTTCAACCGCGTCGTCTGCAATCAGCCTGTGCCCCCTTTTGAGGAGTTCAAGCGCCGTTTCACTTTTACCCACGCCACTGTCGCCGAGTATCAATACACCCTCACCGCTGACTTCAACAAGCACACCGTGCCTTGTGATTCTTTGAGCCAGTTCAATGCTCAAATATGAAATAAGTGCCGACATACAGCTTGATGTGGAATCATTTGTTCTTAAAACTGGAACCTTGTATTCCTTTGCTATGTCTATGAGCTTTTCACCCACAAAAAGCCCTCTCGTAATAATAACCGTTACGGGTTTTTGAAGCATGAACCTCTTAAAACTCTCGATCCTTTTTTCTTCAGACATGCTGTTTAAGTATTCAAGCTCAGCGAGCCCTAGAAATTGAACTCTTGTAGGGTCAAAATAATCGGTATAACCTGCAAAAATCAAACCCGGTCGATTAACTTCTTGAGATTCTATATACATGTGCTTTGGGTCATTTGGTGTATAAATCACCTCAAAGGATTGGTCATTTATCACTTTTTCGAGTGAAACATTATATTTATTAGAACTCAAAAGCAAATTCCTCCTGACACTTTTATATGTAAAATGTTCATCATATTCAAAGACATTTATCACAATATGTTTTCATTATAGAACAAATAAAGATAATTTCCAATAGAATATTTGAAAACATTTCAAGAATATACAAATTTATGCTTGTTTAATCGCCAAATATGTTTTGTTGCATTCTTATAATCTGCTGTTTTCGCTTCAATTCCTCTTCAACATCAATTACTATCTTGCCGTTTTCATCTAAATATAAAATGTTTCCGACTTTTGCATTGTTAGGGAGTTGGCTTTTTCTTATGTTAATCATAGAGCAATCTTCTTGCTCGCAAACGGCTATATCTCCCTCAAAGCGGTCAATAATTATCTTCACAAAGCATACCTCCGTTAATAATTGCTGCACTTTACAGTCAATTCTTCCCCGTCGCTGCCAACAACGATATTGCCTGCTAAGTCCGTTCTAAAAACAGGTGTACCCATTTTTTCAAAGCTTTTAAGAGTTTCAATGTGCGGGTGACCATATGAATTGTTTTTACCACAACATATTACTGCAATCTTTGGTGCCACACTTTCAAGAAATGTGTTTTTATTTGAGTATTTGCTGCCGTGATGCCCAACCTTTAACACATCAACATCAATATCAAAATCATTTAACATAATATCTTTTTCAGCCCGCTCTTCAGCGTCGCCCATAAAAAGGAACGAATTGTCTTTATAGTCAAGTCTGATTGCAACAGACATATTGTTTAACTCGCTGTATTGCTCGGAGGGTGACAATATCTCAAACGACAAATCACCTGCGGTGTAAACGCTGCCGACAACGGCATATATGCCATTAGCACCCGACGAAGAAACTGCTGAAAGGAAGTTTTCGTATGTTCTTGTCGTCGGGACATTTATATCCGTAAGCTTAGGCACAATCACATTGAGCACTTCAAAGCTTTCAAAAACTCCTGGCATGCTACCGATATGGTCTGAATGAGGATGAGTTGAGACAACATAATCAAGATTATCAATGCCTAAGTTTTTTATGTATCGAGTTACAGTTTCTTCATTGCCCCGCTCACCCGAATCAATGAGAATGTTGCACAATTCATATTTAATAAATATGCAATCCCCTTGACCGACATCAATAAAATGAACGGTTAGTGGCAATTCAGAATCGTTGAAATCATTTGAATATAGCCCTACTTGCCTAAAAATATCATCCCATTCGGGCACGCCGAGTGAAGGTGCAATTTTTGGAGCAACAGTTATAAGTAAAGATACCATTATCAAAAACGATGCTATGATTACCTTTATTTTTTTATTTGTTTCTGTTTTTCTTGCCTGCATATCTGTTTTTACTCCTGTTGTTGCGTGAATTATCATTCAACGGCCTGATTAGACACTTGTCAGAAAAGCCTATCAAATCAGTTCGTCCTGCCTTTTTAAGTGCTTGTTCAACTAAAGAACGATTTTTGGGGTTAAAATATTGAAGTAATGCCCTTTGCATTGCTTTTTCGTACGCACTTTTTGCTACATAGACCTCTTTTAATGTATATGGGTCAAGGCCTGTGTAATACATACAGGTTGAAACAGTGCCAGGTGTCGGATAAAAATCCTGAACCTGCTCTGGTCGAATTTTATTGTTTTTCATAAACAGTGCCAGCTCAACCGCATCCTTTAAAGTTGAAGCGGGATGTGAAGACATCAGGTAGGGCACAAGATACTGCTCTTTCCCAATGGATTTTGTGTATTCATAAAACTTTTTTGAAAATTTTATATACGCTTCTATATATGGTTTACCCATTGCATCTAAAACGGTTGCAGAACAATGCTCGGGAGCTACTTTTAGCTGGCCGCTCACATGGTGCTTAACCATTTCTTTGAAAAAGTAATCATCTTTATCCTCAAGTAAGTAATCAAACCTAATCCCTGAGCGGATAAAAACATTTTTAATTTTGGGCAATTCTCTGATGCTTTTAACAATGTCAATATATTCGCTGTGGTCAACTACAAGACTTTTGCATGGATGTGGGGCAAGACACTTTTTTTCTTTGCATAATCCGCTTGTTTTTTGTTTTTCGCATGAAGGCTGTCTAAAATTTGCCGTAGGCCCACCGATATCATGTATATTCCCTTTAAAATCATCTCTTTGAGTTAAAATCTTTGCCTCTTTGATTATCGATTCTTTGCTCCTTGAAGTAATATATCTCCCTTGGTGAAAAGAAAGCGAGCAGAAATTACATGCTCCGAAACAACCTCTGTTGTGGGTTATAGAAAACTTGACCTCTTCTATTCCTGAAATACCGCCCAACGCCTCATAAGACGGGTGGTACATTCTCATATAGTCAAGCGAATAAACCTCATCAAGCTCTTGCTGTGTCAAGGGTGACATAGGAGGGTTTTGCACTAGCATCTTTTTGACGTGCCTTTGCTTAATCAGCTTGCCTCTTATATGGTCCTGCTCATTCATTTGAATTTTGCAAGATATCGCATACTCTCTTTTGTTATTTGAAACATTCTCAAAAGATGGGCATTCCGCACCGAAAAGTGGTGTGTCTATGGTGTCAACAGCATAGCAAGTGCCATTAATATCAGTTATTGAATCAATCGATTCAGAATTTTTTAGCCTTTGTGCAATTTCAACAATCTGCTTTTCACCCATACCGTAAACTAGCAAATCCGCTTGTGTATCAAAAAGAATTGAGCGCCGCACATTATCGTCCCAATAATCATAATGAGCAAAACGTCGCAGGGACGCCTCCAGACCACCGATGATTATCGGATCATTTCCAAAAATCTCACGAATTTTATTGCAGTAAACGATTACAGCTCTATCAGGCCTTTTGCCAGCCTTACCACCGGGCGTATATGCATCATCGCTTCTTTTCTTTTTTGCTGATGTATAGTGGGCAACCATTGAGTCAATGTTGCCAGACGACACAAAAAACCCAAGCTTTGGTCTACCAAACCTTAAAAAGTCGTCATCCTTTCGCCAGTCGGGCTGAGAAAGTACAGCAACCCTAAAACCTTTTGATTCGAGAACCCTTGTTATAATTGCTGTTCCAAAGCTGGGATGGTCAACATAAGCGTCACCTGTAACACATACAAAGTCAACACTTTCCCATCCTCTTTGTTGCATATCCTTTTTGCTAATTGGTAAAAAGCCATTCATATAATTTACTCCGTTGTGCTTTCATTGTCATCATTAAAATCTTCAGATGCCATGGCACACTTTTCCATCCATTCCTGTTTTGTAAGCAAAACCTCGCGAGGCTTGCTGCCCACAAATGGGCCTATAATCCCTTTTTCTTCAAGCTGGTCAACAATTCTTGCCGCTCTTGCGTAACCGAGCCTAAGCTTTCTTTGGAGAAGTGTCGTGGAGGCAACTCCAGCTTCAACTACAACCTCAATCGCCTTTGTGTACAATTCGTCGGTTTCGTCATCGCCTTCACTTTTTATGGCTGAAAAACCTTTCTTCTTTGTATTTTTGGCATTTTTGTCAATTTCCTTCATTATGGTTTCATCATAATCAGCCTCTTGAGTTTGATTTTTGATGAATGATACAACTCTTTCAACCTCAGCCTCTGATACAAAACAGCCCTGCACACGCACAGGCTTTGAAATGCCAACAGGGTTAAACAGCATGTCTCCGTTACCGAGCAATTTATCTGCACCTGCTGTGTCAATAATCGTTCGTGAATCAACTTGTGATGATACATACAGCGCAATACGGCTTGGGATATTCGCTTTGATAATGCCTGTAATAACATCGACCGACGGTCTTTGTGTTGCAATGACAAGATGCATGCCTGCCGCCCTTGCCATTTGTGCAAGCCGACAGATTGAATCCTCAACCTCATTAGGTGCAACCATCATAAGGTCTGACAACTCGTCAATAAATATGACTATTTGGCTCATTCTTTCCATTTCATCACTTTTGTCGGCGAGTCGATTATATCCAGTAATATCTCTAACATTCTTTTCTGAAAATAAGTTATAGCGGTTGAGCATTTCTGTAACCGCCCAGCCCAAAGCGCCTGAAGCCTTTCGCGCATCAGATACAACGGGAACAAGAAGGTGCGGTATGCCGTTATATACAGTGAATTCAACCTGCTTCGGGTCAATCATAAGAAGTTTAACTTCATCAGGAGTAGCGTTGAAAAGGAGGCTCAAAATCATAGAATTAAGACAAACAGATTTGCCTGAGCCTGTTGTGCCGGCAATCAATAAATGGGGCATTTTTGATAAATCTGCACAAATTGAGTTGCCTGTGATATCCTTGCCTAAAGCTACATTAAGTTTGCTTTTTGCATTTTTGAACAGGGGTGTTTGAATAATTTCGCGAATTGCAACCATTGACTTGGATTTATTCGGGACCTCAATACCTATTGCTGCCTTGCCCGGTATCGGGGCTTCTATTCTAACACCTGTGGCGGCAAGCCTCATGGCTATGTCGTCAGAAAGATTTGTGATTTTGCTTATCTTAACTCCCTGTGCGGGTTGAAGCTCATATCTTGTAACAGACGGGCCTCTGAAAACATCAATTATCCTTGCCTTGACTCCAAAGCTATCAAGGGTTTCAATCAGTTTTTTAGAATTATAATCAATTTCATCAGTATCATATGAAAAAGATGAGTTTTTAACCTCAGAAAGGCAATCAATCGTCGGTTTTCTATATCTACCTGAGCTTTTGCTTTGTTTTATAAAAATATCGTCGTCATTTTCATCTTTTTTATCGTCATTATCCAATACGACAGAAATCTTTTCCCTTTTTGTTTTTGACTTTGTTTGAGTATTGCTTGCATCACCCAAAACTATTGACTCAATCGGCACGGGCACGCTTGCTAAATCATTTTCGATCTCAGATTTATCGAAAAGCCCAAAACCTAATGCCGAAACGGGGAAGTCAACCTTTGTGTGCTCGTCGGGCATGTCTGTTGAAATAAAGTCATAGGGAAAACTATCTTCTTGAGAAAATGCAGGTGATGCGTCGGGGCCGACATCAACAACAGGCAAAGTTTTGTCTTTTTTCTTTCTTTTCCTTTTTGACTTGCCCAAATCATCATCATCAGATTCGTCTTGCAACATTTCTTGTTCCTTTAGCATTTTGCGTTCTTCTTGCCTTTTCAGGTTTACTTCCATTCTTTCATCTGCAAGAGAACCAACCTTTTTAAACGGTGTTAAAAATGCTCTCAACAGATTGACAAGGCTCACACCTGTTAAAAGCATAAAGCCAATAATGAGCGTTAAAACAACGGTTATACTCGCACCTGTTCTACCAAAAAGCTTTGAAAGCACCCCTCCAAAAACAGCACCGACAACTCCGCCGCTTTTGATTACGTTGTCTGCGTCCCAAGCGTTTTTGACCTGTTCCCAAATTCCTTGTTCTTGAAGGTATGGTGCATCATTTGCAAAAATATGTATTACACCGCCGATTAGTACAATAAGCAACCCTGTGCCAATTAGCTTAGAAGATACACTCCCTAACGGCTTGTCCAACGCGGAGATAACTGCAATGTAGACGAGCATTAATGGAATCAAATAAGCGCAAAACCCAAACACTCCCAAGAGAGAGTTATGTAGCCAATTCCAAACACTTTGCCCTTCGATAAACACAATGCACAGCAAAAAAATTGCAACACCCATTAACACTATGGCTAAATTTTGACGTTGGGCGGAGGACAGCTCGTTTTTCCCCTGAATGTTCCCTGTGCTCTTTTTGCTCTGCTGCGTTGTGTTTGTGCTTTTTTTCGACTTCGTATTATTTTTTTTCTTTGTTGTTTGTGCCATAATCTTCTCCGTCTAATTATTTTTTAAACCGTAATTATCCCCACTTTTTCAAGAATCGCTGCAATAATTACAACGATACCTACAGTTAAGCAGTAGTATCCGAAAAATTTAAATTTATCGCTTTTTACAAGCCATTCGAGTATTTTGATTGCAACAATTCCTACAAGGGCCGCAACCGCAACACCAATTATTGTCGGCAGGATTTCTATTGAGCTGCTTTGTGCAACTGCATCTTTCACTTCAATTGCACTGGCCGCCAAAATTGCGGGAATACCGAGCACAAATGAATATCTAACAAGGTAGCCCTTTGACACACCGCAAAAGAGACCTGTTGAAATTGTTGAACCTGAACGAGATATTCCAGGAAAACCAGCGGCAAGAACTTGAGCAAAACCAATCGCCACTGCATCTTTCGGCTCAACCCTCGGCCGCAGTTTTGCAATATTCTGCGCCCTTCTTGTGCCTACAAGCAGCAAAAATGCGGTGAACAGAAAACAGAACCCTTCAACAAAAATATCATCATCTTCAGCAAGACCGCTAAAAAAATCCATAAGAATCCTGTCTCCGCCAATGGGTATTAATAAAAACAAGAGAGGTACACATGAAATAATAAACATAAAAAGCATATGCCTTGTTTCGTTCATTTTTTTAAAACTGAACTTTCTAGCAAACACATCTCTAATAACAAAAAACGCCTCTTTGATAAGCTCTATTACGGTTTTATAATAAACCGCTAATACAGCCACAAGCGTTCCTATATGTAAGAGAACGGTGAAGAGGAGGGAGTTCTCTCCACCTGTTTTCATAAAATGCTGAAAAACGGACAAATGGCCACTTGAAGATATTGGCAAAAACTCTGTGACTCCCTGAACAAATCCTAAAATAATTGCTTTTAGTATTGTCAAAATATAACACCGGCCTTATATTTTATTTTTTGGGGTCTTCTATGATTCTTTTAAGACACTCTACGGCGTCAGACAAGCTGCCAACAGAATCAATCAGCCCGACATCAACCGCTTCTTTGCCTGTTAAAACAGTACCTAAATCCATAACAAGTACGCCTGTTGTGTGCATCATTTCCCTGAACTTGTCGGCTCCAACATTGGAGTTTCTTGAAACAAAGCCGACTATCCTCTCCTGCATCTGCTCAAAATATGCCATAGTCTGCGACACGCCGAGGACAAGCCCATTCATTCGCACAGGATGGATTGTCATTGTGGCGGAACGAGTTATAAACGAATGATTCGCTGCAACCGCCAAAGGCACTCCTATTGAATGGCCTCCACCCAAAACTAAAGAAACTGTCGGCGTTTTCATGCCTGCAATAAGCTCTGAAAGTGCAAGCCCTGCCTCTATGTCCCCTCCGACTGTATTCAAAATCAACAATAAACCTTCAATTAATTTGTTTTCTTCTATTGCTACAAGCTGGGGAATCACGTGCTCGTATTTGGTTGTTTTTGCTTGCGAAGGCAGGGTATAATGGCCTTCAATTTCGCCTATTATTGTTATTGAATGTATATAATGACCGTCTTTTTCAAAGGTTACCGAGCCAGTGCTTTTGATTAAATCAATACCGTTTTGGGTTTTGTCGCCTTGGTCGTCATTTTCTTTTTTTGGCGCGTTAGGAAAAGTCGGAGCGGTGAAGTTAGTTACGCCCTCTTGTTCAACGCCCTCATTGTTGTTCTTTATATTATTATTCACATTGAGTCCCTCCAATTCAAGCTTACCTATATAATTCTGCCCAATTGGATTTAAACTATTATTAAAATCAGTTTTTAAACAACATTGTTATTATAGCATTATTTTCAATTACGGGCAACACTATACAGAGCCAATATCATTGTTTTTTGAACAACTTTTTACAAATCTGATTGACAACAACTTATAATCTGCGTATAATTACAATATCAGCAAAAGGCGCTGCAAGAACTGTACTTGCAGCGTCCGCTTTTTAAGGCGAAAGGATGGTTTTAAATGAACAGGATCCCTGAATTGTTCGGAAGCATGGTTTTTAACGACAAGGTCATGAGGGACAAGCTGCCCAAAGATGTATATAAAGCAGTTAAAAAGACAATCGAAAGAGGTAATTCTCTCGACCCTTATGTCGCAAATATAGTGGCAAATGCCATGAAGGACTGGGCGACTGAGAAAGGCGTAACACATTACACGCACTGGTTTCAGCCCATGACGGGAATCACTGCTGAAAAGCATGACAGCTTTATTGAACCGACCGTTGACGGCGGAGTTATTATGGAGTTTTCCGGCAAATCCCTTGTTAAGGGCGAGCCTGACGCTTCTTCTTTCCCCTCGGGTGGTCTTCGCGCAACATTTGAAGCGCGCGGCTACACTGCATGGGACCCGACCTCGTATGCATTCATTAAAGAAAACACACTTTGCATTCCAACCGCCTTTTGTTCTTACAGTGGACAAATTCTTGACAAAAAGACACCTTTACTTCGCTCAATGGACCAAATCAGCAACCAGGCAATCAGAATACTTCGAGCCTTTGGCCGAACAGATTCAAGAAGAGTCAACACGACTGTTGGCCCTGAACAGGAATATTTTTTAATTGATAAAAAACTCTATGACCAACGCTATGACCTCAAGCTTTGCAACAGAACACTTTTCGGCGCAAAATCGCCTAAAGACCAGGAGTTAGAGGACCACTATTTTGGCACAATTAAAACAAGAGTTAAAACGTTCATGACAGAGCTTGACTATGAGCTTTGGAAGCTTGGAGTTGCAGCTAAAACAGAACACAATGAGGTCGCACCTGCCCAGCACGAGCTTGCACCGATTTTCACAACAACAAACATAGGCTGCGACCACAATCAGCTCACAATGGAGCTTATGAAAAAGGTTGCACAAAGGCACGGTCTTGTATGTTTGTTGCACGAAAAACCCTTTGCCGGCATTAACGGCAGCGGCAAACATAACAACTGGTCATTATGCACCGACACGGGATATAATCTATTAGAGCCTGGCCACTCGCCTGAAGAAAATATGCAATTTCTTGTTTTTCTTACAGCTGTTGTTAAGGGAATTGACGAATATGCAGATTTGCTGCGTGTTTCAGTTTCAAGTGCAGGCAATGACCACAGGCTTGGGGCAAAAGAGGCTCCCCCTGCAATTGTTTCAGTTTTTCTTGGTGATGAACTAACTGATATACTCAAATCAATATCAAACAGCACGACTTACCTTAAAAGGAATGCAGGGAATATTGAAATCGGAACGAAAGTTATTCCTCACATTCCGCGAGATACAACAGACCGAAACAGAACTTCTCCTTTTGCATTTACAGGCAATAAGTTCGAATTCAGAATGCTCGGTTCCTCTGCTTCCATAACATGCACAAACGTTATTATTAACACAATTGTAGCTGAAGAGCTGTCACAATTTGCTGACATACTTGAAAAAGCCAAGAACGACAACGAGCTTCAAGAGCAAATTAGAAAAATAATAGCAGACACATATAAAAACCACAAACGAATCATATTCAATGGCGATGGATATGCTCAAGACTGGGCTAAGGAAGCTGAAAAGCGCGGTCTTTTGAACTTGAGAACAACTGCAGATGCCTTGCCACACTATAAAAAAGAAAAGAATATTAATCTTTTTGAAAAACACAAGATATATACAAAAGAAGAGGTTGAATCAAGGTGCGATGTTCTCACTGGCAATTATATAAAAGTTATGACCATCGAGGCAAACACCATGCTCAGTATGGTTAAAAGGGATATATTGCCTGCTTGTGTTAAATACTCAAGTGAGTTGTCACAATCCGCTCTTAATAAAAAAGCTTTAAGCAGCAATATTTCAATCGAATACGAAACAAATCTTGCGACTGAAATTTCACAACTTTGTGAGTGCCTTTATAACAACCAACTCAAGCTTGAAGAAAACTTGATTGAATCAAAAAACATTAAAGAGGCTGAAGAATGTGCAAAATACTTTGCAAACAGTGTTTTTGAAACAATGAACTCCGTCAGGCAAGTTGCAGATAAGCTTGAAACCGTTGTTTCTTCAGAGTATTGGCCATATCCTACTTACAGCGAGCTTTTGTTCGATGTATAATAACTAAAAATTATTAAAGCCGTTTCAGATTATTTCTGAAACGGCTTTTTTGTTTAAATCTCGTTATTGTAATTCTATTTTGAAAGTTCCTTAACTGTTTCCATAATATAATCGCCAAACTCGGAGCAAGTGCACCCATTGGCGCGCCCTGTTATGCTCAATCTTTTCTCTTCAAACATACAGATACCAAGTGCCCGCTCAAGCAAATCAGCCTTTCCTTTCTCACCAATATGTGACAAAAGCATAGCCGTTGCTCTAAGCATTGAACACGGGTCGGCATACTGCCCTCTGCCCTCTTTTATCATTCTCGGCGCAGAACCGTGAATCGCCTCGAACATTGCATATTTTTTGCCTATATTTGCACTGCCTGCTGTACCTACTCCGCCTTGGAACTGCGCAGCTTCGTCAGTGATAATATCACCGTAAAGGTTGGGAAGAACAAAAACCTTGAAATCCGTCCGCCTTTCTTCATCAATAAGCTTTGCTGTCAAGATATCAATATACCATTCATCGGTTATAATTTCAGGGTACTCTTTGCCAACATTTTTGCAGATGTTAAGAAACTTGCCATCTGTTGTTTTAATTACATTTGCTTTTGTGACAATTGAAACCTTTTCTTTTCCGTTACGCCTTGCATAATCATATGCAAGGCGTGCAATTCTTTCGCAACCCTCGCTTGTTGCGACAACAAAATCTATAGCAAGGTCATCAGACACATTTACTCCCATTGAACCGACTGCATAAGCGCCCTCGGTGTTTTCACGGAAAAATGTCCAATCTATTCCTTCATCGGGGACTTTAACGGGGCGAAGGTTTGCAAACAGGTCAAGTGATTTCCTCATTGCCACATTTGCACTTTCAATGTTCGGCCATGGGTCACCAGCTTGAGGCGTTGTTGTTGGGCCTTTAAGAATAATGTGGCATTTTTTAATCTCCTCAAGCACATCGTCGGGGATTGCCTTATTAACCTTTACCCTGTTTTCAATTGTTAAGCCGTCTATGACTCTAAACTCAAGTTTACCTGCCTTGACTTTATCAGCCAACATATATTCAAGCACTCTTGCCGATTCTTTTGTGATAATCGGACCGATTCCGTCGCCGCCACAGACTCCTACGATAATTTTATCGAGCTTTGAATAATCGATAAAATCACCTTGTTGCTTAATCCTCTCAGACCTTTCCTGCTGTGCGACAGCAAGTGCTTCAAATTCTTCAACTGCCTTTTTAATACCAGCTTTTATCATTTTTTACCTCCAAAATATTATGATGCTATGAATGCATATCCGTTCTTTTTCACATATTGGTGTGCATACGAATTACTTTCCACAACAAAAATCATTTCACTATTACCATCGAATGTGCTCGCCCCTATTTTTTCAACGCTCGAAGGAATAGTTACCTTTTCTAACCCTCTACAACCTGAAAACGCACTATCACCAATTTCAATTAACCCCTCGGGCAACTCGATGGTTTTCAAAGCTGAGCAAAACTGAAATGCGGATTCCCCTATTTTTTTAACTCCATTATCCACAAATGTTATCGATTCAAGAGCCAAGGAACTCATAAAGGCGCTATTTTCAATCACCTCAACGCTTTTCGGCACTTCAATGCTTGAAAGATTAGAGTTCCAAAAAGCATATTCTGCAACTAGAACAACTGTATCAGGTATCTTTACAGTTTTCAGTTCAATAATACCAGCAAAGGAATATTCACCAAATGCAACGACTTTCTTTCTTCCCAACTTTTCGGAAATTTCAAGGTTTTCATCACTGCCTTTATATCGAGTTATAACAGCATATTTTTTGTATAATTCATATTTATAATGCTCGTTGCTTTCACTTGAAACAACTTCTGCATCGAGGATTTTATCCACCTTTACGCTACTCGAGCACGAGCTTGCAAGAAGAACAGTGCTTATTACCAGTAACAATACCGCTATTTTCTTAAGTACTTTCATAAATTATCCCCCAATAAACCAAAGTTAGAATTTTATCATTACTTTTATTCAGACAATTTTGTATAGTTGAGCAAACCGCCTGCGATTAGGATGTCAACCTGTCTGTCTGAAAGAATATAATCAAGCTCATACTCTTCATCTTTTGTAACATTTTTCAAAGAAATTTTCTCGCTCTTATTTTTAAGGCTTTCTCTGATATTGGTGAGTTTGAGCTCATCGCCTGTGTCTATTTTATCATAATCATTTTCATTTCTGAATGTAAGAGGAATTATGCCTGCATTGACAAGGTTCGCCAAATGAATTCTTGCAAATGATTTTGTTATAACGCTTTTAATTCCCAAATATAAAGGCACAAGGGCGGCATGTTCTCTTGACGAGCCCTGACCATAGTTTGAGCCACCGATAATAATTCCGTTGCCTGCCTGTTTGCAATGCAGAGCAAAGTCTTCATCACATTGCTTAAAGCAAAATTTTGACAAAAACGGAATGTTTGAGCGGTAGGGCAATATTTTTGCACCAGCCGGCATTATATGGTCCGTCGTTATATTATCACCGACCTTGAGAACAGCTTTAGCATAAATGCTTTCAGGCATTTCTTTAGTTTCAGGGAAGGGCTTAATGTTCGGGCCATAAATAATTTCAACATCTTTCGCCTCTTCGAGTGTAGCGGGCATTTCAATTAAATTGTCGTTAATAAGAAATTTCTCGGGCATTTTAATTTCGGGAGCCTTGCCGAGCGTTCTCGGGTCTGTCAAAACACCTGTAATTGCAGATGCAGCCGCAACCTCAGGGCTTACAAGGTAAATGCCTGCGTCGGCTGTGCCTGAACGCCCCTCAAAGTTTCTGTTGAATGTTCTCAACGAAACACCTTTTGAATTCGGGGACTGTCCCATACCAATACAAGGTCCGCAAGCTGATTCAAGTATTCTTGCACCAGCGGCAATCAAATCAGCTAATGCGCCATTTTGTGCAAGCATATTAAGAACCTGCTTTGAGCCGGGTGCAATTGACAAGCTGACCGAAGGATTAACAGTTTTACCTTTTAAAACAGCGGCAACCTTCAACATATCCATCAATGATGAGTTTGTGCAAGAGCCTATACACACTTGGTCAATAGCTATCTCACCGATTTGCGTTACCTCTTTAACATTGTCTGGCATGTGAGGCATTGCCACTAAAGGTGCAAGTGTCGAAAGGTCAATTTCGATTACTTCGTCATATTTTGCATCATGGTCGGGCAAAAGTTCAACCCAATCCTTTTCGCGCCCCTGTGCTTTAAGAAACTCATTTGTCACTTCGTCAGACGGAAAAACAGAGGTTGTTGCGCCAAGTTCTGCTCCCATGTTTGTTATTGTCGCTCTTTCAGGAACGGACAAGGATTTAACTCCCTCTCCCCCGTATTCGATTATTTTGCCAACTCCGCCCTTAACGGACATTATCTGCAAAACCTTTAAAATAATATCCTTTGCCGAAACCCAAGGTGAAAGTTTGCCTTTAAGGTTCACAAGCACTATTTTCGGCATGGTTATGTAATATGTGCCACCGCCCATTGCAACAGCAACATCTAATCCCCCTGCACCGATTGCAAGCATACCTATTCCGCCACCGGTAGGGGTATGGCTGTCTGAGCCTATCAATGTTTTGCCGGGAACTCCGAACCTTTCAAGGTGCACCTGATGGCAAATCCCATTGCCTGGTCTTGAAAACCTAACTCCCCTTTTCTTTGCACAGCTTTGAATGAAACGATGGTCATCAGCGTTTTCAAAGCCTGTTTGGAGTGTGTTGTGGTCGATATATGCGACGGAAAGCTCTGTGCGAACTCTTTCAATCCCCATAGCCTCAAATTCAAGATAAGCCATTGTTCCCGTTGCGTCTTGCGTAAGAGTTTGGTCAATTTTGATGCCTACCTCACTGCCGACAGTCATTTCGCCTGAAACCAAATGGCTTTTAATAAGTTTTTGTCCTAAAGTGTAACCCAAGTTTTTCTACCTCCAACATATTGACATATGAATTAATACATATACAATATTAAGCTTTTTACACATTTTTGTCAATCGTGTAATAATCAAAAAACCTTTGGTTTTATTAATAAAATTCAGTTAGTTTTTTAATGATGCGTATTGTCTTGTTAAGAAATCTCTTAATTACAATTTTTACTTATATAAAACTTGATTATAAACACAAAAGAATGTACAATTATTGAATCAAGGATCAGCTTTGTTGTTCTGTTTTTAGAATTGATTGTTTTAAAAGCTTTGCTATTTTATACAATAAGTTGCAAAAAATCTTGACAACACACAAACAATAGTTTTATTATTGTTTTTATGTTTTAGCGCAAACAGTTAAAACGATTTGCGTTTGTTAAAAATTATTTTCGAAAGGTGAAAACGAATGAAAAATCAATTAGCTATTGTCCTCGATTTTGGAGGTCAGTATTCTCATTTGATAGCAAGAAAAGTTCGTGAGTGCGGTGTTTATTGCGAAATAAAGCCATACACAACTCCGATTAAAAAACTCGCCGAGCTTAACCCTATGGGTATTATTATGATAGGTGGCGCAAAAAGCGTTTACAGTGAGGGGGCGCCAGTGTGTGAACCCTCATTATATGAACTTGGGGTTCCAATTCTTGGCATTGGTTACGGTGCACAGCTCACCGCTCATATTAATAACGGTAAAGTCGAAAAGGCAAAAGAAGAAAACGGCGAGGTAACTCTTAATATTGACGATCCTAAATCCCTTCTATTTGAAGGTATTAAGCCTGCTTCAACTTGTTGGATGAGCTATTCAGACTGCATTTCTCAAGTTCCAGATGGGTTCAAAATCACCGCTTCAACAGCAAATTGCCCTTGTGCGGCAATGGAGAACCCCGAAAATCGTGTTTATGCAGTTCAATTCCACCCAGAAACTTCGTACACCGAATTTGGAAACATTATTCTTGACAACTTCTTGAAGAAAGTTTGCAATTTTAAAGGCGATTGGAAAATGTCGGATTATGTCGACGAAACAATAAAGGAACTTAAAAATAAAATTGGTGATAAAAAGGTGATTTGCGCATTATCGGGCGGCGTTGATTCAACTGTTTGCGCCGTTATGGTTCATCGTGCAATCGGCAAAAACCTTACCTGTATATTCATCGACCACGGTCTTTTAAGAAAAGACGAGGGAGACATGGTTGAGGATATTTGTCGCAAACAATTGAAAATGAATTTAATTAGAATAAACGCTCAAGACAAATTTCTTTCAAAACTTGAGGGTGTAACCGACCCTGAAACTAAGCGAAAAATAATCGGTGAAGAATTCATTCGTAGCTTTGAAAAAGTCGGCAAAGAAATCGGAAAAGTCGATTTTCTTGTTCAAGGCACAATTTATCCTGACATAGTCGAAAGCGGTGCCGGAGATTCTGCAGTTATAAAGAGCCACCACAATGTCGGCGGTCTACCTGATGTAATTGATTTTGAAGATATAATTGAACCCCTTAAACTGCTTTTCAAAAACGAGGTTAGAGAAGCCGGCCTTGAGCTCGGAATTGACGAAAACCTTATATGGCGTCAACCGTTCCCCGGCCCCGGTCTTGCGGTTAGAATCATCGGCGACATTACAAGAGATAAAATCGCACTTCTACAAGAAGCGGACGCAATATTCCGTGAAGAGGTTGCAAAAGCAGGCTTAGAGCGCAGCATTAGCCAATACTTTGCGGTGCTAACAAACATGAGAAGTGTCGGTGTCACGGGTGACACCAGAACTTATGACTACACCGTTGCACTTCGTGCAGTATCCACAAATGATTTCATGACAGCGGACTTTGTTCGAATCCCTTATGAGGTGTTAAACAGTGCATCCACAAGAATTGTTAATGAAGTCGGCGGTATAAATAGAATCGTTTATGATATAACAGCCAAACCCCCAGCAACTATTGAGTGGGAGTAAATTGTAAAGTCTGAAAACCTGCATGAACACTGGGTTTGCGACCTCGAAATTCCCGATTTGATAGCAAAATGATAGCAGACTGCAAAACGCATTTATTGTGTGTTTCAAGTGGTTTGTAAGTACAATTATCTTAATAAAATCTAAAAGGCATTACTGACTTCACAGTCGGTAATGCCTTTTTCTTATTTGTTGCTATTTTTAAGTCCCCAGTCGTTATACGTATAATATTCATCATGGTTTATTACTGTATGCTCATCACAACAAAAACCCTTTGCTCTAACTTTATTGTCGAAGATATCGTCTCGCACTTCAAAATTATTAAACAAATCGCATAATTCCATTTTGTTGGCGAACTTATATCCCTTCATGCAATATAAGTCATCTCCGCCGAAGGGACAATAGTTTCCATATCTGCAAGTTTGACAGCAGTTTTTTATCATTATTATCACCTATAAAATTTAGACTTTCTATTTATCTTTTAATTTATCCTTGAATTGCTCTACCAAAGCATCACTCAATTCCTGCGAAGGAACTTTTGCAAAACCATGTGTGTCATCAAATTTAGGATAGTTATAACGCCATTCATCATATTGGTCTTTCGTGATTTCACCAGTTCTATATTTCTCAGCCTGCTCTGCCCAACTTGATATCATTTCAAATACAAACATATTTGTTGTCGGTTTGTTTTTATCTAAGCATAAATGTATTTCATCATCAACTTTCTGCACCTTTATTCCATATAAATCTTCTAATGCAAAAAGAGTGTGTAGCAGTCCTTGCTCGCTGTCAATATCAGGGACACTTAATGCTAAAGGTGAAACATCTAATACACCTGCAATAGCATGAGTTATATCTGCTTTTGGTGTTCGAGTCCCCGACTCATATTGTGCCATACGAATGTCAGCCGTCTTTTCATCAAAGCCAGCTAAAGTACCAAGATACTTTTGTGTCATACCTCTTAAATTACGAATAAAGCGTATTCTTTCACCGATAGCCATAGTTTTTAGCTCCTATCCTGTTAAATATAAAATTAGTATAACATATACGTTTTAATCATGTCAATATGAATAAAACAAAAAAGTTTAATATTTTCTCGTAAACCACTTGACATAAACAAAAATGTTTAGTATAATAAAGATAGTTAAACAAATATGCTTAGTAAAATTAAATGACCGTCCGGATAAAACAAACCGCGATGACCTTCCGAAAAGGGGAGCGAGCGCCTTGCATAATGCTGGGACAGCACAGCGCCGAAAAGAGTTGCCTGCTGGAATTGTACCGGGTAGAACGGCAAAAAGCAAAAACAATGGTTCCTACTTCCCACTTATTTAGACTCATGTCTTAAGGGGGGATAAAAGTGCAAATAAAAAATTGAAAGGAGAATTAATTCATGTCAACAACAATGTTTATGCGTGTTGAGGAAGTAGCAGAAGAAATGGGTGTATCCGTTCCTTACGCTTACAAGCTCATTCGCCAATTAAACAAGGAATTGAAAACAACCGGATGTATTACGATTGCAGGCAGAATAGACCGAAAATTCTTTCGCGAAAAATTCTATTCTACAAAGACTCAAGATGAAGGGAGATGTCAGAATGGCAGCGTTTAAGAATCAAAAAAACGGTACTTGGTATGTACAATTCAGATATACTGACTGGCGTGGTGAACGTCAGCAAAAGTTCAAGCGTGGGTTTTCTACAAAACGTGAAGCACAGGAATGGGAACGGGAGTTCCTTATGCAGAAACAGGCAGATGTCACAATGACCTTTGAAAGCTTTGTTCAGCTTTATGAAAGTGACATTAAACCTCGCTTGAAAGAGAACACCTGGCTAACAAAGGAGAGTATTATTAAGATGAAAATACTGCCTTATTTCGAAAAGCGTAAGCTATGTGATATTACCGCAAAGGATATCATTGAATGGCAGAATGAAATCAGAGAATTAACCGACAAAAGAGGTAATAAGTATTCTCAAACTTATCTTAAGACCGTGCACAATCAGTTAAGCGCTTTGTTTAACCACGCAGTTAGATATTACGGTTTAAAATCTAACCCAGCAGCAATTGCGGGAAATATGGGCGTTGAGGAACGAAAAGAAATGTTGTTTTGGACACTTGATGAATACAAGAAATTCTCCGAAACAATGATGGACAAAACCATTTCATTTTATGCATTTGAAATGCTTTACTGGTGCGGAATCCGTGTGGGTGAGATGCTTGCGTTGACACCAATAAGTTTTGATTTCAAAGCTGAAACAGTCACAATAGATAAATCATATCAGAGACTGAAAGGCAGAGATGTTATTACTACCCCGAAAACAAAGAAAAGCAACCGTACAATCAAAATGCCGAAGTTCCTTTGTGATGAGATGGAGGAGTATATCAAAATGTTTTACAGCACAGAAGAAAACGACCGTATTTTCCCGGTAACGAAAAGCTATATGCACCACGAAATGGACAGAGGTGCGAAAACCGCTGGAGTCAAACGCATAAGGATTCACGATTTGAGACACTCACACGTCTCGCTGCTGATTGAGATGGGCTTTACGGCTCTGGCGATCGCAGACAGACTGGGGCACGAGAGTATTGAAGTGACTTATCGGTATGCCCACCTGTTCCCATCCAAGCAAACGGAAATGGCAAATAAATTAGATGTATTGGGGAAAGGAGATCTTTAAAATGTCACTAAAAAATCTTGATCGCAAAAATAGATGGAGAAGTAAAACGGTTGCCTTTAGGGTATCGCCGGAAGAGTGGGAGCAAATCAATACTTTCGTAAAGTTGTCAGGTCTGCAAAAGCAGGAATATCTCATCAGTCGAGTGTTGAAAAAAGATATTGTTGTACAAGGAAGTCCCCGCACCTACAAAGCATTACGTAATCAACTTTCAGTGGTGTTAGAGCTTTTACAATCTCTTTCTTCGGCAGGAGAAATATCACAAGAACTGCTCGAAGTGATTTTGCAAATTGCAGTAACGCTTAATGGTATGAAAGGGGAACTTGAATGAGTATGGAAAAAGAAATGACCGCCCCGGTTACATCTGTTGGCGCAGATGCGGAGCAGTCACTCAAAAAATGTATTGATAATAGTATACCCGAAAATGAAAAAGGTTTCAAGGATTCAGAAGAAAGTTTTGCAGAACTACAGCGTAAAGTAATGAGAATGATGGATCCATCGTACCTAAAAACTGTATCTATGAGCGAATTATTTGACACCGCTTACCCAAGCAGGTTGCCGATTATTGATGGATTACTTTATCCCGGCACTTACCTTTTTGTCGGAGCACCGAAATTGGGCAAAAGCTTCCTAATGGCTCAGCTCGCTTACCATATCAGCACAGGAACCCCACTATGGAACTTCACCATCCGGGAAGGAACAGTGTTATATCTTGCCCTTGAAGACGACTACAAGCGATTACAGGCAAGGCTGTATCGGATGTTTGGAGCAGAGGGCAATGAAAACCTTTTCTTTTCTGTCTCGGCAGGTCAGCTTGGAAATGGTCTTGACGAACAGCTTACAAGGTTTATGCAGGAACATCCAGACACTCACCTTATCATTATCGACACCCTACAAAAAATTAGAGAGGTCGGGGGAGATAGATACAGTTACGCAAGTGATTATGAAATTATCACTCGACTCAAAAATTTTGCAGACAGCTATGGTATCTGTCTGTTACTCGTCCATCACACAAGAAAGCAGCAGGCTGATGATAAGTTTGATATGATCTCCGGCACCAACGGTTTACTGGGTGCTGCTGATGGAGCTTTTCTCTTACAAAAGGAAAAGCGGACAAGCAATAATGCGATTCTTGAAGTATCTGGAAGGGATCAGCAAGATCAAAGACTTTATCTTATAAGGAATACCGATACACTTGCCTGGGATTTGGAACGAGCAGAAACGGAATTATGGAAAGCTCCACCCGAACCTTTGCTTGAAGCGATTGCAAAAGTTATTACAGTTGATAATTCTGAATGGATTGGATCCCCTTCTGAGTTGGTGGACTATCTTGGCGTTGACTTAAAGGCCAATGTTTTAACATTAAGACTGAATGTCAACGCAGGACGTTTGTTTGAAGAGTATGGCATACGCTATGAAAATAAACGCTATCACGACGGGAGACAGGTGAAACTAACATTTGAGCGTGTCGATGCGTGACGGTCGTGACGGTCTATTAAGGAGTGGGTGTGGTCTCAAAAACATCGTCACCATCGACACGACCGTCACGATTCGAAAATAAGTTTTCGAAATTAAAGTTTAGGCGGGGTGCAGGGTGACCTTTTTAAAGGGCAGCTTTGCCAGGGCGTTGTCCGCAGACAACTGGGGCAGCGCCCCAAGCCGTCACCAGACGGCCATCCCCTCGAAGAGCGCAACAGCATCTTTTGATAGACGAAGGCTGTCAAAAGTGCTTTTGCGTTACTTTTGGCAAAAGTAACAAAACCCGGCATACGCCATTACCAGCCGAGAAAGAAAGGTGGTTGTATGAAAAGAACGATTAGCGGTTCTATGGGTAAGGGTTCAATTAACCATAACAATAGAAAATTTCATGCAAAGAACACCGACCCGGAAAGAGCACATTTAAACATTGTGTTTTGCAATGAGAATATTAAAACGGTTTACAGAGAGCTGTTTGATGAAGCGCTAAAACGCTACAATGATAAGCAGACCAGATCTGATAGAAAGATAGGAAATTACTATGAAAAGATTAGAAAAAGCAAGCAGGAAAAACCTTTTTATGAACTGATTATGCAGGTCGGAAACAGTGATGATATGAATGCCCAAGACCAAAATGGAGAGCTTGCAAAAAAAGTATTAGCTGAATATTATCAAGGCTTTCAGCAAAGGAATCCACAATTAAAAGTATTTTCGGCACATCTCCATACAGATGAATCTACACCGCATCTGCACATTGATTTTGTTCCCTTTACCACAGGTAGCAAGCGGGGACTTGATATAAGAGTGTCACTAAAGCAGGCGTTAGCGACACAAGGGTTTAAGGGTGGTACTCGTGGTGATACCGAATGGAATCAGTGGGTGCAATCCGAAAAAGAACAGCTTGCTATCGTTATGGAGCGTTACGGAATCCAGTGGGAACACAAAGGTACTCATGAAAAACATTTATCTGTTTTAGATTATGAAAAGAAAATGCGGGCTGCCGAAGTTGCAAATTTGGAAGAAAAACTTGCTGATAAAAAGGATGAATTTGATACCCTGACAAGACGAATAGAGAACTTTGACAGTGGTGAAAAAGGTATTGCTGATATGCAGAATCTGCTTGATACCGATCCCGATTATCAGCTGCCGGAGCCGCAGGGATTGATGTCGGCAAAGAATTACAAGATAAAATTTGCGGATCCGTTGATAAAGAAATTAAAGTCGCTTGTAAAAACTGTCTTGGTAAAATATTTCAAAGCTTATGATGATTACAATAGACTTAATCAATACAACGGCAGTCTGTATAAGGAAAATGAGCGTCTGCAAGGCAGCAACAAAAAACTAACCGAAGAAAATAATAAGCTTAAGGATAATGTCAAGGATTACAGACTTCTTCGAAAGGTATTCGGCAATGAGCAGATTGACAGCCTGTTGGTACAAGCAAAGCAGTCTAAAGAGCGCGAAACACACTTTAGAAAAAACAATGTTGAAAGGTAGGAAAACACAATGGGAAAGTACAAATTTGACGAGAAAAACGGTCTTTGGTATGAACTTCAAGGAGACTATTATATTCCTTGCCTAACCCTTCCGGAAGAAGAACACAAGCCAATCGGCATTTGGGGACAGCGACATTTGCGGTATATTAAGCAGAATAAGCATCTCCTATATACCCAGCTCGTGACTTCTGGAAAGCTGAGTAGCTATCTCATCGATATCGACCATCAGGCTGAAGAAATGTTTTCTCAGCTGGTAAAACAGTTCGCAGAAAAGGACGGTGTTACAGAAAAACTCAAGGCTGAGAATCAGATGGAATGGGTTGGAAGGATGAACAATGTTCATAGCACAGTGATAGAAATCGTTAATACAGAACTAATTTATTCACTGTAACCAAAGTAAACGCAAAATCGGGGCGGGTGGTGGTAAATACCTTGCTACCCCGTTTTTGTGCATATAAACGGCTTTATATGGATACTTTGGAAGACTATTTTTTCGGTTAATTTCATATGCAAAGTTTAATCGAAATTTACATTGACGGCTTGACGTTGACGTAAATGTATGCTATAATATATTTAAGAAAAGTACTTGGAGGTGTGAAATTATATGGATGATTTTTTTCAATGGCTTATTGATGAGAAACATATGAGCGTTCGCTCCGCAAAAGATGTATTATCTCGACGAGGACGCATTTATAGAATGCTAAATATTGAAGAACTTGATGATTATTCCATAAATAAACTGGCTAATTGCAACCAGTTTCAAGAAAGTTCAATATTTATTAAATCACAATTAAAGCGTACCGTTACCTTGTGCTTAGAATACTCGAATCAATCAAAAGAGGGGTGACAAATGCAAAATCAAATTACAGTTGGAAGTATGTTTGCTGGTATCGGCGGAATATGTCTCGCTTTCAAGCAGAATGGATGCAACATAATTTGGGCGAATGAGATTAATAAATATGCGCGCAATACTTATCGCCTAAATTTTGGCGATAAGTATCTTGTTGAAGGAGATATTCAAAAAATTGATGCGAAAAGTATTCCCAAATGCGATGTTATAACGGCAGGTTTTCCTTGCCAAACCTTTTCGTCGGTTGGATTGTTGCAGGGCTTTAATGATCCAAGAGGAAATTTGTTTTTTGAAACTGCCCGAGTAATCAATGCCGTTAAGCCTAAAGTTGTATTTTTGGAGAATGTTGCAAATCTTGTAAAGCACGACGAAGGAAGAACATTTGAAGTGATACTAAAAACCCTTGAAGAATTGGGTTATCATACAGTATATAAAGTTATGAACGCCAAGGAATATGGTAATATCCCTCAACAGCGCAATCGAATTTATATAGTAGCTTTCCGATATAAAAAGAATCTGAATAAATTTAAGTTTCCTGATGCCATTCCGCTGACTCAAACAGCATTTGACTTGTTCGACAAGGATAAAAAAGATGATAAATACTATATGGATGGTCATCGAATGTGGGACAGGATGATGGAATATATGACAGAAAAAAACAAAGTATACCGGTTTACGGATTGGGGGCTTTCAAGAGGAATGGAGGGTATCTGCCCGACTCTACTGGCTGCTATGGGCAGCCGATTTGAGAGAATTCCTTTTTTCTATGATGATTATTCCGTTAGACTTATGACACCGCGTGAATGTGCTCGTTTGCAAGGATTTCCGGAAGAGTATCAGCTTCCAGCAGAAAATGAAAAACAAGTTTATAAGCAAATCGGTAATTCTGTTTGCGTTCCAGTTGTGGACGGAATTGTAAAGGGTATAATTAAATCGCTTAGATAAGGAGTTAATATGAGCAAATTCAATATTGTTGATTTGTTTGCAGGGGTTGGCGGATTGAGTTATGGATTTTCAAAAATGCTTCAGTTCGATATTATCGCCGCAAACGAAATAGAAAAAGACATTTCAATTGCATATACGCTAAATCATCCGAATGTTAATATGATGAATTGCGATATCAATGATTTAACTGAAGAAACTCTTTCGAATGCGCTCGACGGAAAAAAGGTAGATGTTGTAGTTGGCGGACCACCTTGCCAATCATATTCAACTTTGGGCAAACGACAAATGGATGAAAGAGCAAACTTGTTTATGCAGTACAAAAGAGTATTAACGATTCTTCAACCTCGTGCATTTGTCTTTGAAAATGTAGTTGGAATTCTCAGTATGGATAAGGGGAGATTATTTCAACAAATTAAGTCTGAATTTGAGGAATTAGGATATATCCTAAAGCACAGTGTTCTTAATGCTGTTGATTTTGGAGTTCCTCAACACAGAGAACGAGTAATTTTAGTTGGCTTCAAAGACAACAATAGTTTTAGTTACCCTACTCCAACGCACGGAACTGGGCTTAAACCACATGTTACTCTCAAGGATGCAATCGGAGATTTACCAGTCATAAAAAGTGGGCAATTTAAGGACTTTTATCAGCTACCTGCTGATAATGATTTTCTAAGATTTGTTAGAGCCGATGATTCTGAAATTGTCTCGGAGCATAGTGCTCCGAGAAATGGAGCACACTTAGTTCAGATTATGGAAGCTCTAAAGGATGGGCAGTCAAAAGATGATTTACCAGAAGAAATAAGACCGAAAAGCGGGTACGGAAACACATATGCAAAATTGTGGTGGAAACGCCCATCAACAACAATTACACGAAATTTTGCTTGTCCCTCATCTTCAAGATGTGTTCATCCAAGAGACTCAAGGGCTATGTCAATTCGCGAGGGCGCTCGCCTTCAAAGTTTCCCTGATGATTATAAGTTCTACGGAGCTGATGGAATGAAGCGTTTGGAAATTGGTAATGCGGTTCCTCCGTTATTATCGGTTGTGATAGCTAAGCAAATGCTTTTAGCGTTAAAAAATGAAAACGCTGCTGATTAACCAGCAGCGTTTTTTTCAAAACAGTATGTCAGAATATGAAGGAGGCGGATTAGGTAAAAACCATTTAAAAGCATTTCCGGGTATGGCGAACACAACTTGATCTTCAAACTGGGATCTGTGCTCCCAATTCATATTATCATCTTCTATATTTGATATATCAATAATGGCAACAGCCCCGTTGAATAAATCAAAGTGGATAACATATGAATATGTACAGCTTTGGTTGAAAATTCTCCGTGCCTCTTGCACTTTATGTCGCTTTATATCGTTCGCACCCGTAAATCCAGATTGTACTTCAAGTCGAATGATTTTATCATCTACTGTTATTTCCAAATCTGCAATTGGCGATTGAGAAAATGTTCCAATATTGGTCAGCTGATCTTGTCCTACGCTTCGAATTTCTTCCTGCGGAATATTAAATACCAAAGATAGTGCTTTAGAAAAATATTTGCAAACTACATATCCACGCATCCAACTATAGTAAACATCTTCAGGAGTTCTACCATAGTTATTGAGGCGAGAAATAATATTGCTGCTACTTAAGATTTGATATGCGTCATCAACGATGGCGTCAATGGTAGAAACATCTGATAAGCGGATATCTTCGTGAACGGCACAATTTATTCCCATAAATATATTTTTTAATCTTTGATTATATTTTTTGATTTTATCCCAATTGATTGAAATAATATCCGTCGCTTTAAAGTATTTTTTCAGTGTCGCTTGATTGGTAAAACCTAATTTATTTCTATATTCTCTGCTATTAAAAGACATAATGCACCTCCTATCTTAGAAGTCCTGTAATTTTATTATAGTTATGGTGAAACTGTAATTGTCCTTGATGCCACTGAACAAAGCCGAATGGTAATTGAATTGTTGTGCCACCATTTGTGAAACTAAAATATGTTTCATTGTTTGCTACATCCTGCACTGCTAAGCAGATGTTTTCAATTGGGAAAATATCATCGACATCATTTTCGTCAAGCAGGTTTTTATACCAAATGAAGTCTGACCACTCCTCTTTATCTGCGACTGCTCCCATTGAAAAGCAAAGCAAAGCTATTTGATAAGCGTTATCTGTAAACCACGCGAGTAAGTTATTATACAGTACTTCATCATAGGCTTTCAAGGTTGTAGAATTTAGGCTTCGATGCCGAATCTGTAATGTGTAATTTCTCTCGTTCTGGCGATCTCCGTATTCTTCAATAATATCAACAGCATCGTCAGCGGCAGCCCAAAACAAGTTGATGGCACGCTGTACAGAGTTCGGAATATTCTTTTCAAACTGTCGTTCAAAGGTATCAATGAAAAGACCAGCTCGCACAAAATACACTTGTCCGCCCAAGCTCTTTTTGACAGATACATTTATGACATTACCGCTTCTAAGATAAACCTTTAGATCGGTCTTTGATTTTGTCTTCCTTGTCCCATTAACACTTACAACATTTGTTTCATGCAAACCACCAATACTTGTATCCGCAATCTCATCGTTACGGCATCCGATTCGTCTCGTAAATTCACCAGCATATACTTTGTCTGTATCAAGCAGCTGTTTTACAAGATTCTCATTTTTGTGTCCGGATAATTTTGCGTGTTTCCAACCTGAGGCTCTATCTCTATGCTCCATTTTTAATCCTCCAAGAAAAGTTTATATGTTTCAATCTCGAGGGCATCTGCTATGCGCTGGATATTCTCAAGCGAAATGCTTCTGCGAAAACATTCAATAGCACTGATGTAAGTGCGATGCATACAGCATTTTTCGGCAAATGCTTCTTGAGATATATTTTGTGCGGTTCGATATTTTTTAAGGTTATTTCCAAAGACTTTTACTATATCCATACTTGCAAACCTCCATTTTATATAGTATAATTGAAATGAACACAATAAGTCTACATACAATAAGTATCGAAAAGGAAAGCGAGATAAGGTCAGTTGAACTTGAACTATACACCGGCACACTTACTTATAAAGAAATAGGCTCCTTTGTATTCAGCGGAATGGAATTACGATTGATACTGTCTCAAGAAAAAACCACGAAGTACATATGTGGTTTATGAAGACTTTAGGAAATGGAGCATTTAAATTTGGGGATTCAGTTTATATAGAAGACGATTATTTGATTGGGAAGTGTAATGAAACTTGCCAAAGAATAATTATCTTACCTAAGCACGCTAAAGTATTTAGAGATTTGAAGGTTGTTTTATCTGTTCCAACGGATGTTCCAGATGATTGGATTATAAATTTTATTGAACAGAGAAAAGGCTGGATAACAAAGCAACTTACAAAATACAAGCAATCAAGCGTCTATAACAATTTAGCTAATATTAAAAGTGGAACATCAACACAACTTTTAGGCAAAGATCGAAGGATCATTAAAAAAGAATCGTTAAATAACTATGTTGAAGAAGATGAGAAAAAAATAATTCTATATTTAAAAGATATAGA
>DASRNM010000137.1:0-3875 GCA_035647435.1 Clostridia bacterium | reverse complement strand
CCTCTTATATAGGTCATGTATAAAGGTCATCAAATCTTTACTGTGAATTACAAGTAAATACAAATTGGGATCAACATGTCCTGCTGTAGTCACTTCTTTTAAAAGATCTTCCGAGAAAGAGGCTTCAGAATGTACAGCTGCAGCTGCATATTTTTCTTTATACGGTCGATCAGTAGCGTTTTGAAATCTTTGAACAACTTCGGCTTCTTTTAAAAGACGCTTCTCTTGAAGCAACATCATTAAGTTAAAATCCAATAAAAATCCGAGCGTGAACAGCAAAAGTTCATGCTCCTTTTATGTCGAAGTTTGAGGGGAAACTTTGGTTAAAGTGCCTATTGACAAATTGGGAATCGCCTAATAATTGAAAAGAACATACCTTTTTAAGGGTGTATCTTAACAATTAGGCGGTGTTATAAAATGTCTAAAGAAACTCGAAAAATCAAAAGAAACCTTGACGCTATAATCAGACAAATGGTGAAAAATAAAGGAAATTTTGTAAAAAATCCTGAAAAAGATTTTACACACAAACGAAAATTATCACTAAAAAGTACGCTTAACTTTCTATTGTCAATGGGCGGAAAAAGCCTCTCCTGCGAGCTTTTAGAACACTTTAATTACAGTGCAGACGCCGCAACAAGTTCTGCGCTCATACAACAACGCAACAAAATCAATGAATCTGCGTTGCCATTTTTGTTTCGGAAATTCACGAATACCGTCTCCAATTTTAAGTCACACAAAGGTTATCGAATCTTAGCGACCGACGGCTCAGCTTTGAACATCAGCGCGAACCCGCAAGATGAGGATACATATTTTCAGTCCAATCCCGACAGCAAAGGCTACAATCAACTTCACTTAAACACGATTTATGACCTATGCAACAAGCTTTATACGGATATTTTGATTCAACCTCGCCGAAAAATGAATGAAAACCGTGCGCTTGTCGATATAATTGACAGATCAAGCTTTTCTGAAAAAACGATTATTATCGGCGACAGAGGTTATGAAAGCTACAACGCTTTTGCTCACATTGAACAAAAGGGCTATAAGTATGCAATTCGCATTAAAGATGTGAACAGCAGCGGTATTTTAAGGGGTTTGGAATTACCAAAAACAGGTGAATTTGATACCCAAATTGACATTAAACTCACAAGACGTCAAACAAATGAAATCAAAGAAAACCCTAATATTTACAGATTTTTACCTTCAAACTCTACATTTGACTATCTCGAACGCAAGTCAAAAGAGATCTATTCAATTTCTTTTCGCGTTGTCAGGTTTGAAATAACGCCTGGAAAGTACGAGTGTATTGCCACTAATCTCGAAAACGATGAATTTTCGCCCGCTGAAATTAAACAGCTTTATCGTATGCGGTGGGGCATTGAAACGTCATTTCGTGAACTTAAATATTCAATCGGTCTTGTTAATTTGCACTCAAAAAAAGCTGAACTTGTGGAACAGGAAATTTATGCTCGCTTTATAATGTATAATTTTTGTTCGTTAGTCGTCAGAGCGGTTGCAATCAAGCAAAAGTCTACAAAATTTGCATATAAAGCCAATTTCACGATGGCTGTTCAGGTCTGCAAATCGCTTCTTAAACGGAAAATTTCCTGTGATAAAGTAGATCCTTTGATCCAAAAATATATTCTTCCTATCAGAGAAAATCGCACCAACGTCCGTAACGTCAGTGCGAAATCCTTTGTGTGTTTTAATTATAGGGTCGCCTAACCCTGTAATTCAATATTTTTTTCGGCGTATTTCTTTACGCCTTTTTGGTATGCCTTTTTTTCTCTCTATTTGACATTTTGATGCTTTCTCTTGACCGCCTCGCCTTGACCGTGGCTTAACTTAATGATGTTGCCCGCATATATGGCTTTCTCCCAAAAGAGTCAAGGTCATGATTGAAGCGATTGCCCATGAGATGAGTAAGCTCGACCCTAAGAATGAAATAACATATAGCGAAAATGCCAAGGCGTATAATGAGCAGCTTGATGAGCTTGACGGACAAATACAATCGGCTCTTACCGGTGTACAAAGCAAGAAATTTATTGTATATCATCCTGCGTTTGGGTATCTTGCTGATGATTATGGTCTGACCATGTACGCGTTGGAAGACGAAGGCAAAGAGGCGACACCTCAACATTTACAAGAGATGATTGATCTTGCAAAGGAAGAAAACATCAAGGTAATATTTTATCAAGATGAAGTTGACAGCAGTCAATCAGAAGCATTTGCCGAAGAAATTGGTGGAAAAACTATACAGCTTGCGCCTTTAGCGGCAGAATACATTGGTAATCTAAGAAGCATGGCTGAAACTATGGCGGAGGTTATGCAATGAGTAATACAGAGGTCCATAAAGAACCTGCGGTTCTTATAAATAATCTTTCTGTATATTATGGACAGACACCTGCAATAACAGGGGTTTATCTTGATGTGGCAGATGGTGAATATCTAGGGATTATAGGACCAAATGGTGGCGGTAAATCAACACTTTTAAAGGCTATTCTTGGTCTTGTTTCAATTTCTTCCGGCACTGTACAGGTTTATGGAGACGGCAACAAAAAAAGCAGAACATTAATTGGATATGTTCCGCAATTTACTTCATTGGACAAACAATTTCCGATTACTCTGTTTGAAGTTGTTCTATCAGGATGCTTAAAACAAGGGTTGTCTCCCTTTCATAGATATACCGCAAAGGATAAGGAGCTAGCGTCTGAACTCCTCGAGCGGGTTGGTCTTGAGAGCCTTGCGAACCGTCAGATATCTGAATTGTCCGGAGGAGAATTTCAAAAAATGCTTATCGCAAGAGCGCTTGCTGTGAATCCCAAGCTTTTACTTTTGGACGAACCAACTGCAAGCGTAGACGCTGTCTCACGCGATCAGATTTATGGTTTGCTTGCGGAACTGAATAAAAGCATGACGATTATCCTTGTCACACATGATCTGCTTGCCATTTCTTCTCAGGTTCATAGATTGGCTTGCCTCAATGGTCATCTTGTTTATCATGGCGAGCCGGAACTTACCGAAAGTGTTGTGAACAGTCTTTATGGCTGTCCTGTTGACCTTATCGCCCACGGAGTTCCTCACAGGGTTCTGAAGAATCACGAAGGAGGGAATGCAAATTGATTAAGGCACTTTTTGAATATCATTTTTTACAGAATGCCCTACTTGCCGGTATTCTTGCAAGTATCGTTTGTGGCATCATCGGAGTAATTATAGTTGAAAAGAAACTGGTTATGATGAGCGGAGGAATCGCACACACCTCATACGGCGGAGTGGGTTTAGGATATCTTTTGGGATTTGAGCCTATTATCGGTGCATTTTTATTTTCTATTTGCGCTGCTTTGGGAATAGGATATATTAAAAGAAAAGGTGGCGTGCGGTCCGATGTGATAATCGGTCTGTTTTGGTCACTTGGAATGGCACTTGGTATTCTTTTTATTGCCTTAATGCCTGGATATCCTCCTGACTTAAGCTCTTATCTTTTCGGAAACATCCTTTCGGTAACAAAATCCGATCTCTATTTAATGGTATGCTTAACCTTAATTGTAACGCTTGTAATTGTTTCTTTATTCAATAATTGGAAAGCCTATCTTTTTGATGAGGAATTTTCTTCGATAATCGGTATTAAAACAGGATTTTTAGAATATTTGTTGCTCATATTGATTGCAATGACGGTAGTCGTTTTAATCAGAGTGGTTGGAATTATACTTGTACTTGCTCTGTTAACAGCACCGGCTGCGACAGCAGGAATGTTAACCTTCAACCTGAAAAATCGTATGATTTATTCCATTATACTGGGTAACATTTTTTGTATTTCCGGTTTGTGGATTTCATACGAGATGAATATTGCATCCGGAGCGGTCATAGTAGTTTTA
>DASRNM010000136.1:0-11189 GCA_035647435.1 Clostridia bacterium | reverse complement strand
GTATAATATAAGTACTTAAAGTTTAAAATTATAATAACATTGAACTTTATTTCTTTTTAGGATTTATTAAGATTAGCGAGGCGAATTAAATGAAGAAGAATATATTCCTGGTGCAGGCCAGTTGCCTGTATGGGAACACATATTATCTTCCGTATGCGGCAGGTATGCTTGCCGCTTTTGCTTTCAACAATTCAATTGTATCAGAAAATTATAACTTTGGGCGATTTGTCTATTCGCTCGAAGATATTGACTCTGCCATAGACAGTTTTGATAACCCATTTTTAGTCGGTTTTTCAAATTCACTTTGGAATTATGATTATAATCATACATTCGCCCAAAAGCTTAAGAAAAGATATCCTGAATGCTTGATTGTGTTCGGCGGTCATCATGTTCCACCTGACACATCATTGCTTGAAAAGTGCGATTATATTGATTTTTTAATTCACGACAAAGGTGAAGAGGCTTTTAGAGACCTTCTTCTTTATGCGTGCGGAGAAATTGATTGTAGAAGCAATATCCCAAACATTTCTTATCGTGAGCCTGACGGCACACCCATAAAAACCGCTAAAAAACATATAACAATTTTTGAATATCCGTCGCCCTATCTTTCCGGTTTTTTTGATGAACTTCTCGAAAACAACGAGTATCCTTTTTCATGTATTCTTGAAACAAACAGAGGTTGTCCTTATGATTGCAGCTACTGCGACTGGGGCGAACTCAACTCCCCTGTTAGAATGATGCCATTTGAAAGAGTGCAAAAAGAGCTTGAATGGATGTCAGAGCGCAAGATGGAATTCTGCTATTGTGTTGACGCAAATTTTGGAATGTTCGAGAGAGATGAAAAAATCGCGGAATTGCTCGTTGACTTGAAAAGAACAACGGGCTACCCTCAAAGACTTCAGGTCTCTTATGCAAAAAATCAGCCTAAAAGAGTTTTTAGAATAAATAGTATGCTTTCAAAAGAGGGCTTGAGCAAGGGCGCAACTCTTTCTTTTCAAAGCCTTAACCCAGATGTTTTGCACAACATTAACAGAGAAAATATGTCAATGGAAGAATTTAAGAACCACCTTTCACTTTACCACGAGGCAGGAATCCCGACCTATACAGAACTAATTTTAGGGTTGCCCGGCGAAACGTATGACAGTTTTTGCAGTGGGCTTTGCGAGTTGCTTGAAATGGGGCAACATAAATCCGTTAGCGTTTATTACTGTGAGCTGTTACCCAACTCACAAATGAGCACGAAAGAGTATATTGAAGAGCATGGGATTGGTACTATTTCAACCTTTCTCAATCAATATCATTGTGAAAAAATGGATGATAAGCTTTCAGGATTTTCTCACATTGTTGTTGAGACAAACTCAATGAGCCGCGAGGAGTGGATTGAAGCAAACATGTTTTCTGTTTGTGTGCAAAGTTTCCACCACTTTGGTTTGTTGCAATGCTTTGCAATCTATCTTCACAACGAAAAAGGAATATCATATTTTGATTTCTATTCCTCTTTGCTTCGTTGGGTGCGAGAAAAAAGCGTTTTCTGCAAATCAATTTTTAACAGCGTGTCCGAAGAATTGAAAAGATTCGTTAACGGTAACGGTGGCCTAACATACCAAAATGATGTTTTTGGTATTATAACGTGGCCTTTTGAAGAGGCTGTTTTTCTTGATTTAGCATATGAGTTTGATAAATTTTACAATGAAGTTGAAGGCTTTCTTAAAAGCTTTGACATCGACAATAGCATATACAATGAGCTTCTCAGATATCAAAAAAGTGTAATTGTTCTCCCTGGCAGAAACTATTTGAGTGTAAACCTAAATTATGATTTCTATGATTACTTTGAAAACACTCTTTCCAATCATCCTATTCCCCTTGAGAAAAAACAAAATACCGTTATATTTGAAAATTCTGATATAGCCGATAACTGGCCGGAATACGCACAGTTCACAATATGGTACGGCAGAAGAAACGGCAGAATGATATTTACAAACAATTCCTCAAATGTAACGGTTGAGAAATAATTTAGCTCGTAAATAAGGACTGATGTTTCATGGCAAAGAAGAATGTATATTTTGTGCAACCAAACAACATTTTCGACAAGGCGGTTTTTCTGCCTTATGCCGTGGGCGCTATTGCTGCCTATTCGTGGCAGCATGAGGATATAAAGGAACACTACAACCTCGGCCCTTTCATCTACAAACGTGAGTCTGACGAAATAGCTTTTGAAATACTCAAAGACCCATATTTAATTGGGTTTTCAAACTACCTTTGGAATTTTGAGTATAACCTATCTCTTGCAAAAGCAATTAAGCGAAAATACCCAAAATGCGTAATTGTTTTTGGCGGGCACCATGTCCCGCCTGGAACAGAATTTCTTGAAAAACATGATTTTATAGATATACTTGTTCACGGTGAGGGTGAAGGAGTCTTTTTGGATATTTTAAGAGCCCTTAGGGACAAAAGTGATTTGGAAACTGTTTGTAGCATATCTTGCAGGCAGGCAGATGCGACGGTTATAAGCACTGCGGAAAAGAAATACACCATAAATAATTTCCCATCCCCTTATCTTAGGGGATATTTTGACGAAATTCTCAAAAACGACTCAAAGAATTACACATTCAATGCTATTCTTGAAACAACGAGAGGTTGCCCTAATCACTGTGCTTATTGCGATTGGAGTTCACTCGGTGAGAAAATGAGAAGATTCCCTATTAAAAGAGTTTTATCTGAAATTGAATGGTTTTCTGACAATAAAATTGAGTATTGCTATTGCGCGGATTCTAATTTCGGTATGTTTAAGCGTGACTTGCAAATCGCAGACAAGCTAATAGAAACAAAAAAAGCCACAGGATACCCAAAGGTATGGCAAGTGTCATATTCGAAAGATTCTCAAGATAGGGTCTTTGAGCTTAATACCAAGCTTTCTGCCGCAGGATTTGCAAAAGGCGCAGCACTTTCACTTCAGACTCTTAACAAAACGGCTCTCAAAAATATTGGCAGAAAAAACATGACACCTAAACTGTTTTCAATGCTCATGAAAATGTATCAAAAAGAAGGGCTTTTCACTAATACTGAGCTAATTCTAGGCCTGCCTGGTGAAACACTTGAAAGTTTTTGCAGTGGGCTTTGTAGGCTAATTGAAAGTGGCCAGCACAATTCGGTAAGCGTTTATTTTTGTGAGCTGTTGCCCAACTCATTGATGAGCACACCCGAGTATATGGAAAAATATAAAATTGAAGCAGTTACAACGATTCTGCATAAATATCATTGCAATATAAATGAAGCCGAGCAGGACGGGCATTCCAATATCATTGTTAGCACATATTCGATGTCAAGGGAAGATTGGATTCAATCGAGCCTGTTCGCATATTTCGTAATAAATTTTCATCATTATGGTTTTTTGCAATGCTTTGCTTTATACCTCCACAACGAAAAGGGAGTTTCGTACTATACCTTTTACAATTCGCTTATGAAATGGATAACAGAGAATGAGGGTATATGCAATTCGATTTTCACAAGTAAGCGAAAAATTTTAAACAACTATATCAATGCGCAAGGCGGCCTTGCTTATCAAAACGATATATTTGGTCAAATTGCTTGGTCCGCAGAAGAGTCGGTTTTCCTGCAGATTAGCCTTAAACTCAATGAGTTTTATGACGAATTTTCTGCCTTTCTTAAAGAATTCGACATTGATAAGAGTATATATTTAGACATAATGAAGTATCAAAAAAACATTATTGTTCAACCCGGTAAAAATAATTTTTCCTTTGGCCTGAAATATGACCTTTACAATTATTATTCAAATGCCCTCGCAAACAATCCAATTTCGCTCAAAGAGCAAAAGTGTAAAGTGATTATAACAAACCCGGCAGTCCCCGACAATTGGAAGGAATTTGCAAGGGTTGTTATGTGGCATGGAAGAAGAAACGGTAAAACAATGCATACAGGCTATGACAAAGCAGTTAAAATAAAGTGTTTTGACTGATAATTTTAATAATCAAAGTTTTTTTGACCGAGCATGTAAAACGGCGGGAGTTTTCCCGCCGTTTTTTATGCCTGTGAAGGTCTTATTTTTTTTCTTATGTTGTACATGGAGCTTAATATGAGCCAGTTTTGTGGGAATGCCCGATTCAAAGTCCAGTAACTGACTCCACCCAAGTCGTATATATCAACCAATTCAAGCCTCTCTTTGACACTTCGTGCATCGTCAAACCATACCTCATGCTTTAGGCCCGTGTCAGCATCATAGTAATTAAAATAAGGTGCCTGTGACTTCTCATCATATTCGATAAAAGCACCCATACGAATTGCAAGCTCCACCGCTTCCGGGTTAGATAAAGAATTTGCGGCTGAGCCCTTCATAAACGGCAGCCTCCAATTGTAACCGTAGGTAGGCATGCCCATTAGAATTTTTTTGCTTGGTATCTCTTGTGTTGCATAGTCAAGAACTCTTTTGACCTGATTTATCGGCGACACCGCCATTGATGGCCCGTAAGTATAGCCCCATTCATAAGTCATTAGGATAACATTGTCTGCATAGCGCCCATGTGCAGGGTAACGGTGCGCCTGATACAAAAGCCCTCGCTGGTACTCACTTATTTTCGGAGCAAGTGCAGTGGTTAAAGTATAGCCCTCATCCTTTAACCTTTTGCTCACCTTCATTAAAAACCTATCATAAGCATCGCCGTCGGCGGGATATATGTATTCAAAGTCCATATTAAGCCCATAGTAATTCTTTGCCTCAAGGATTTCCATCACATTATTAAGCAATGTATCCTGCACACTTTCATCGGTTAAAATGGCGTTTGCCAATTCACTTGAAAACCTTCCCTCCTCCCCAATGTTTGAAATCACCATTAGCGGGGCAACCCTTGCCTGCATTGCCGTTTCAATAAGCGATTCATCGTCTATTGAATCAAGAGAACCGTCAGGTTTTACTTGATAGCTAAAAATGCTCAAATAGGTCAAGTAGGGCAAAGTGATTTTAAGTAAATTCATGTCTATGTTTGGGAATGCGTAACCATTGACATCAATCGTCCCTCTTTTTCTTGCTTCAACGGGGATATTAATTATCTGACCAACATTTATAATGTTAGGTCTTCTTATGTATGGGTTTGCGTCAAGAAGCTGTTCAAGGGTAACCCCGTAGGACTGAGCTATTGAATAGAGAGTTTCAGAACGATTAACTGTGTGGGGAATGTTGTCGACCATTAAAACAAGAGTCTGCCCCACCGTTAAATTGTCAGGTTGGCTCAATGCATTGTCAGAAATTATTTTATCCATATCTATTCCAAAACGTCGTGATATTTTATAAATTGTATCCTTTGGCTTTATTTCATATATCAGCATGCAATCAATCCCTTTTACAGTGTTTTTACAATATGCATTATATGTAATTATTCTGATACTGTTATTATTTTATCGTAAATAACCCCGACAATTAAAATAGAAACGGGTGTATCCCGTAATTTTACAACAAGGACACACCCGCTTATTACACCTTTAATAACCTATTGTTGTTAGTCATCTTCGCCGAATTTGTGCTTGTCGCCGTCATAGTCATCCGTTTTAACACAACCGCAATCAACATAAGTGTCCCCTATATTGACCGCCGCGCCAAATTCAACAGGAATTTCAACACGGATTTTTTGACTTATTGTAAACTCGCAAACACCGTTAACCTTACCCTTGCAGCGGTTGCATGAGCTTTGAATGTCAGGTTTGCCGCAGCACTTAATCATTGCCGGGGCCGTTACCGAATATGGGCTTATTGTAACAGGCAGGCAAGCCGTAACCATTTGACTCGCTACTGAAGGACACGTGTCAGGTTTCTGCGGTTTTTTCCCGAAATCAGATATATCTTGCATATTATCACCTCACATATTTGATTACTAACATTATATTCCAAGCCTTTCTATATGTGATTTTCCAAAACTATTGTTTTTTATGTTTTCTTTGACAATTTACGATTTTAAAATGCAAAAAAAGCACACCAACAAAACTGTTGATGTGCTTGAATTGATTTGTTTTGCCTAAATAACATAAAGTGCTATGCACAGAAAATGTGACAGACTGCCTAAAATCACAAACAGATGAAAAACAAAATGAGAGTATCTCTTCTTTTTGCCCAATCCGTAAAAGATAGTTCCTATTGTGTAAAACAGTCCGCCAGCCAAAAGCAGTGCAAATCCATTCCATGTAACCGCCTCAATAAGCGGGCGAATTGAAAAAACAACACTCCAGCCCATGCCTAAGTAGCAAACCATTGAGAAAACTTTAAACTTTTTCAAATCAATCGCAGTTAATGTTATTGCCAATGCGGCTATCGCCCAGACGATGCCGAAAACAACCCACCCTTTTGTGTTGTTGACTTTTCTTATTGCACACAAGGCAATGGGAGTATATGTTCCAGCTATAAGCAGGTATATTGTGCAATGGTCAAGCACTTGAAAAACTTTTTTTGCCATCGGTGGTTTCAGCCCGTGATATATGCTCGACATTGTGTAAAGTAAAACCATAGATACTCCAAACACAATTGAGCTTACAATCCCCGTCTTACTACCGTTAAGGGCAGAAAGCACTACACACACAGCAAGGGCCGCAATACCTATGCCCCCACCTACAATATGTGAAATCATGTTTGCAATTTCTTCTCCCCGTGTGTAGTTTGGGAGTTTTCTGTCTTTTAGTTTTATTCTTGACACTTTTTGCCTCCTTGATTGCTTTGAGCAAAACTGTTGTATGATAAAGGATTTATTTTGTTATACCCTCAAGGAATGTCACCTCTTTAACAAAACCTTCCTTATCAATTCTAAATGTCTTTATCTGATGCTTGCCGATATCAAACTTGAAAGAGGCATCTGCCATCGGTAGATAAATAAACGTGCTGGTTTCTTTGCCCTTTGTTTCATAGCAACGAAGTATTATGTCACCCGAATTGTCCTCACAGAATTTCAGAGCGGTTACAATTACATTATCTGCTTCAACTTTTATAAAGCTTTTCGCCTGAGGCTCGCCCGCTCCCTTGTGATAACTCTCAGCGACAACTGTCGGTCGGTTATTAAAAGCGGTCGCTTGCATTACTATGTCCGAGCTTTCTGCCTCGCCCTTGTGAAGGTAAACTCCATATTCAAACCTTTGCAAGCCCTCATCCGTAAAATCAAAGTTTGCTGGCGGTCTTTTTGAAAAATGGTCTGCAAAAATAACATTTCTCAAGCAGGTCAGCCTTAACTGTGTACCCGGGCAATCGTAGCTGTATTTCGAGTCACTCATAACAGACAATCCTCTGCGCTCACCGTCAGCACCCGTGAGTGTCAAATCCGCCCATTGCAAGGCAGGCTCCTCCTCACCATTACAGGGACGTTTAATGTAACCGCAGGGAATCTCGTAAGTTGAAATCTCATCACTGCCGCTCAACGGGAACGGCATTTTAAGCATTGTAAAGTCTTCACTCCAAATTGCCTTGCACTTAACTCTCAGGGTTTTCTGCCCCTTAGAAAGTATAAAGTCTTGCGTCAAAATAGAGTTATTGAATTTATGCTTTGTCCTAACAATGCTTCTTAAATTTCCGTTCTCCACAAGTTCTGCCGATACAAGCTCCATTTTTCCTTTTATATCTTGAAACTTAAACACGGCATGTGCCCATGTGTCGGTTTTGACGTCATCAATAACAGTCGGCACAGCAAGAGGTTCGTCTGAAACATAGTCAAATGAGTCCTCTTTATTTACAAGTGAGGAAATTCCACCTGTTTCTTTATCAAAAACAACCTTCATATATTCATTTTCAATTTCGAGAGTTTTGCCCTGTGGAAGCTTTTCCATGCTCGCCTCTTCATCCGATACGGTTATCCAATATGTCGCATATCCCAAGGCAGGAAGTGATGCCAAGAACACCGTGTCAAGATGCGAATCATTTGAGCGTGACGCACGAACATTTTGGAAAGCCACCTCATTGCCGTTGCTATCAACAACCTTTTTCGATGGGTGACGCACTCGGACAGGTCTGTTTATCTCAAAAGAGAGAGGATTGAACACGACAACGGGGCGTGGGAATTTTGCATCTGTGCTTTCATGGCGCACCTCACTGCAAACAGGGTCTGAAACTCCGTCAACCCATGTGTCAATTCTTCTTGAAAGCCTTAAAATCGCATTGTTTTGTGCATTCGACGCAATATTCATTGCGTAACCCATGCTCTCTTTTACATCCTCATACGACTCCATTATTGAACAACCGCAAAGAATGTCATGAAACTGGTTAAAACACACGCTGCGCCAACTCTCCGCAAAATCGGAGGTTTTGGGCGACACTCCAAGGGTTTTTGAGCAAATCGTATCCCACTTTTCGGAGCTGTCGAGTAGATTTTCAGCCTTGCGATTAAGTTGTTTAACAAGAGATACTGCCGAATAGCATCCGCTCGCATGGTGCTGCATATCGTCTGACCATGTCGGCAAATCAAGCTTTTGCATACAGATTTCTTCAAAAAAATCGTCGGGAGAAGAAAACTCAAGAGAAGAATAACCCTCTTGATTCATTTTGATTTTAAGGTGCTCAATGTCTCCCCTTGTCGGCCCTCCACCGTGATTGCCGACACCGTAAAAGAGCATCATTGCGTGCCCTGTTTGACTTGTCCGTTTTTCACATTCGTCAATACCTTCATCAATTGCTATTTTGCCTGTTTTGCCGTAAGAGGAAGGTATTCTGTATGTCATAACTCTTGAGCCGTCACTGCTGTCCCACCAAAAAAGATTTTCGGGCATGTCGGGATTTTCTTCTCTACTCGGTCTCATCATTACATATGCATTCATTCCGCCCTGTCTGAGAAGCTGTGGCATCATTGCGTTGTGACCAAAGGAATCTACATTATATCCTGTTCGGCAGATTTTACCGAACTTCTCATAAAAATAAAGCTGGCTGTAAAGGGCCTGCCTTGCAAAGCTTTCACCTGAGGGCATATTACAGTCGGGCTGAACCCACCAGCCGTTAACGGGTACCCAACGCCCTTTTTTAACCATTTCGGTGATTTCCTCAAACATTTCGGGGTCAATCTCCTCAACCCAACGATAATAGGCCGCTGAGGAGCAGGTGAATACAAAATCATTATACTCATAAAGTCTGTCGAGTGCCGAGCGGAAAGTCTGCAAAACCTCCGAACAACCCTCCTGCCAACGCCACAGCCAAATAGGGTCAAGGTGGGCGTTACCTATCAGATACACTTTACCTTTGTTGCTCATATGATTATACCTCCAAATATAGGTTGTTTATTTTAAGCGAAAAATCCGTAATATCTACCCATCCAATAAGCAAATGTGTATACGTAACAGCTTTCAACGCAATTGAGTCCTCCGCTGTCTTCGTTTTTATGCTCAAAAGGATTTCTGTCGTATTTTGAAATAAATATTTCGTCTGGCGGCAAACGCAAGGAGATTTCTTTGTAACCTCCAAGGTATTCCTTAACAGGCACATCGTGTCTACCAATAAGGCTGACTCCTGCCGCAAGGCGTGAAGGATTGTTTCTGTAATACCATGTTGCAAGCCTCTCCATATCGACTTCTTCTTCAGGACAAGCAATTTTAAAAGGCAAATCATAGCCGGGATTGTACTCCCTTGCAATCGAATAGCGCCATGTTTTAAATCCCTTTTTGTATTTATTCTTAAGCTCTGCATCAGGTTCAAGAGTGATAAGCGCCCAAAATGCCGATGTTGCAAGCATATGGTCGCCATACATTATATCTTCAACAACCTCTATGCCCTCTTGCATTGCACATTGCCAAAAACGGTCATGGTGTTTTGATGGAAGGTCTGCGTAACCCAAACTGACAAGCTTGTCATACTCTGCCTGCCACTTGCCTTTTTCGCCTGTAATACTTATCACAATACGCAAAAGCATTAGTATCTCTGCTGCATTCAACGGTGCGTCCGACCAGCCCATTGCAGTTTCAAAATATTCAGGGCTCCATTTTGCCCAGGTGGTTGAATTACCATCACACTCATGCAACTCATAGCCATGGTCGATAATATGATTCATTGTTGCCTTAGCCGATGATATAATCAATTCGTCAAGCTCTTTGTCACCCTCACCCAATATATCGTGTGCAAAATAAAGGTTCAAAAAGTGCAATGTTATTTCGTCACTGCTCGTGTCGCCTTTATATATAATGTCGTCATCATTAAAGCCCTCGTCACGGTATAGCTTTGCAAGCCTGTCGGGCACGGGAGAGCTAGCGTCTATAACTTTGCCCGCTATCCCTCTTTTAGTAGAGGCACTTGTTTTAACACACTCTGCAAAACCCTTTGTCTTTTTGAAAAATAGACCATCGTCGGGTAAAGGCTCGGCGGTTGTTAAATATGACCTTGCAACAAAACCGTTGCCCCTGCCTGTTATATTCATCAGCAACAAACACGCTTCGCACGCTCTTGTTGCTATTTTTCTCGCCTCAACAGTTTGCGGGTCATTCTCGCCCTTTTCTTTCTTCAAAACGGCATAACGGAAAATTTCAGCAATAGAAAAACCTGCGGTAAAACAACCGTCATTGTCCGAATGACCGTAATCAACATAAGAATTGACGTCTCCAGGTATACTCAACCGTTTTTGGCTCACCATTCCCCTGCGGTCGACACATTTTAGGGTTTCTTTCAAAAGAATGTCCGCTTTTTCCTCCATTGAAATTCTACGCATTTCGATAAAGGTAACACCGCTTTGTGTGAGCACCCAAACATCTTCGCCTTTAGCCAAAAGTTTTTGAACATCATTATCGGGCAAATCACGGTCTGCACTGAAATACATTACAATATCATCTTTGCGTTGTGCATTCGGTGCAAAGCGTGTCAAACCTGTTTTTGCGCCATACCAGATAACTCCGTTATCACCCCTTGCAAAGCAAGTGTAATCAGATTTTTTTGAGGGCAATGGATAAACAAAATCTGTCAAATCGGGAGCTGCTGCATTCATTTCAAGCAGCTTTGATGGCACCTCACTGTCGTTTTTTTTATAGAATTTTGAAAACCTTGTTAGCTGCGGGGTTAATATGTAAGGCTTGTTCATAACTCTCTCCTTTTGCAGTATTGTTATCGTAAATATCGCTTGCCACATATTTTAGCATATAAAGGAAAATAAATCGAGTGTTTTAAGTGTTTTAAACAGAAATTTAAAACAATTCAGTTTTTTATCTAAAAACCTCTAATATTAAAATAATTATTC
>DASRNM010000135.1:0-13626 GCA_035647435.1 Clostridia bacterium | reverse complement strand
TTGTATGATCAAATACATAGTTGTTTCTGATGTATCTTTTCTCAATTGGCATGCTACCTCTAACTAAAAACCTTTTACCCTTTATGTTCGGTATCTTCACTGCGACACCTGAAATTAGCTTTCTCAATGTCAATGGTAGCTTTTGATATTTCTCAAAATCCAACGGCTCTTTATAGTAATTATACCCACCGAAAAGCTCATCTGCACCCTCGCCAGAAAGCACAACCTTCACCTGCTCACTTGCAAGCTTTGTGAGAAAGTAGAGGACAATCGCAGAGGGGTTAGGAAGCGGCTCATCCATATAGTACTGAACTGTTGAGGCAATATCAAAGTATTCATCTGCTGACACTTTCTTTGAAAAGTTTTGAACATTTGCAACATTTGCAAAGTTTTGAGCATGTTTAAGCTCGCTGTATTTTTCTTCTTCATAACCTACCGAAAAGGTTTTAACATCGTTGTTTTTTGCCATTTGATTGACAACATAGCTCGAGTCGACACCGCTTGAAAGGAAACACCCGACCTCGACATCCGAAATGCCATGTGCAAGAGTTGATTGTTCAAAAGTTTTTTCGATAAGGTTCTCCCAATACTCAAGGTCTTTTGAATCATCAATATTATACTTCATTTCAAAGTATTTATCAATTTTCAACTCCCCGTCTTGCCAGGTAAAGCAACAACCGGGTGGAAGCTTGTAAACGTTCTTGAACATCGTTTCGCAAGAGGGAATGTATTCAAAACAAAGGTAATCGGGCAAACGCTCGACATTAAGCTCCTTTTCAAACATCGGATTAGATAGAAACGACTTAATCTCCGAACCGAAAAGGAAGTTCTCATTTTTCAAATAATAAAAAAACGGTTTTATGCCGAAAATATCCCTTGCACCGAAAAGCTTCTTCTCTGCCCTATCCCAAATTACAAAGGAAAACATACCTCTTAGCTTGTTTAAAAGCTCTTTGCCATATTCTTCATATCCATGCAAAATCACTTCAGAATCAGTTTTCGTCTTAAAAACATGCCCTTTTTTGGTCAAATCATCTCGCAAAGACATGAAGTTATATATCTCACCGTTGCTTACAAGCACCTTTGTTTCGTCTTCATTTGTTATAGGCTGACTACCCCCGTCAAGGTCAATTATGCTAAGCCGCCTAAAGCCTAATGAAATATCATTGTCACAGTAGTACTCTTCCTCATCGGGGCCCCTATGAGCTATTCTATCAGCCATTGATTTTATTGTTTTTTGATTGTCATAATCAGAACTCTTGTCATTTAAAAACCCTACAAAACCACACATTTGTTTCCCTCACTGACTCTATTTTGTCACTTGCATTTTCAATGCATTATCTTTAACTCTTTTTCCACAAAGCTCAATGCTGATTCTTGCAAGAACCTCTAAGGAATCGACTATATCATTGCGGACCAATAAACGGCTCTTGTTGATAACAGAAAGCTCGGTGCAGCCTAAAATCACTGCATCGCACCCGTCATGCTTTAGGTCATCGACAATGCGAAGAAACTCACAAACATCAACTTCTTCGCCTGCCTTGACTCCATTATAAATTATATTCATCAGCGATTTTTGGTTCTTTTCGTCGGGCACTTTGTAATCAAGCCCATTTTTTATTATTTCTTTTTGATACGAACCTGTTACGATTGTGCCTTGCGTTGCAAGAATGCCAATGCATTTGACATCGGTTTGGTTGTTTTTAATGTATTCCACAGTCTTCTTAATAATATTTATTATCGGCACACTGACATTTTTTTGAATCTCGGAATAAAAATAGTGAGCAGTGTTGCAAGGAATGACAATATAATCACAACCCACATTTTCAAGCTTAATTGCATCTTTTATCATTACAGGCAACGGGTTTGGCTTTGAATTATCAAGAATGTACTCCGTCCTGTCGGGAATTTGAGGATTGTTGAAAATAACCATAGGGATATGCTCCTGATCCATTTTTGCATCAGTCATGTTTATAACCATATCGGTAAAATATATTGTGGCAAGCGGGCCTATACCGCCGAGAACTCCTAAAACTTCCTCACCCATTTGATCCTCTTTCATTAAAAGTATTTTTTAAACTTTCTGTGTTGATTAAGCAATGCAAGTGTTACAAATAATCTTCTCTTCAAGTTTTTATCTACCTTATACTTCAAAGGGTAGCTAACTTTTTTTTGCTTATAGAGGCTTTTAGCCTGATTTTTTAAATCTTCATCAGATACATACTTCATAATAACACCTTTTGGCACAACAGTAAACAAGTTAATGTTATCAGCAACAGTATAATCCTGTGTTTCTCCGTAAATATAATCATCAACAATCCATTTTACAACATTGAAACTGCTGCCCGTAACATAAAAGTTACTTCTACCAAGGCGTACATTAATTTCAAAAAACTTGTATTTACCGTCTCTGCTATCATACTTTATGTCAAAGTTTGAAAAGCCTACATAACCTATATGCTCAAGAAATCTCGTTGCCGTTTCTACAATTTCCGAGTTGACTTCGTTGATAATCGCAACGGGGTTCCCTATAGCCGTCGGCGTATGGTCCTCAAGCAATGTTCTGCCTAAAGAAGCAAATTTGACCTTTGAATTTTGGTCGCAGTAGCAGGTTAAAACACGCATGTTCGTATCATCGCCGGGAATGCAATCCTGAACAATAAATTTGTAATCATAGCTTGATGTTTCAAGATTTTCAAGCATTTTTTCAAGACTTTCTTTATCATTGAAACTAAAGACTTTTTTCTTGCCCTCAAACTGAGCATAATGATACATTGCACTGTTTGCCGGCTTTGCTATGACAGGATATTCAAAGTCAAAATCAAGATTATTCTCCTCACCGCAGTTGTAAACAAAGGTTTTAGGATAATCTATTTCAAGCTCGTGGCATACTTCATAGAACTTGTCCTTTAAAACAATTTCGTTGAGCAATTCCTCATCAATATAAGGTATTATATAGTACGGGCTTAGTAGCTCCTTGTTCTCAATCAGCTCACGAACATACCAATCACCGCAACCCAAAACAATAAGCTTCTTTTTGCCCTCAAATTCTTTGCCGACTTCAAGAAGTTTTTCTATAAGAATCTCTTTCTTATCAAACGAATCAAATACCCTGTTTTCAATAATTGCACTTTTTGAGATTATCGGGGCTTCCGCCTTGCTAAGCACAAGGGATTTGATATTGTACTCCTCATGAAAGCTCCTTGCAAGACTGTATGCTGTGATATCCGCACCTAAAATTACGGGCAAAAACTCTTTTTCAGAAAACACCATTTTTTTCAACCTTCTTATTAAAATATATCATTATAACAGTATATAGCTAATCAAAAACCATGTCAATATATGTATAAAATTTAAACATAAAAGGGACGCTTGTCAGACGCCCCTTTTTATAGAAATTCTCATTCTTAATCAAACGCTGTCAATATGCCAAATTTCGACAGCATATTCAGACACTGTTCTGTCGGAGGAAAAATAACCAGAGTTGCAAATGTTAAGCCAACATTTTTTTGCAAAAGATATCATGTTTTGATAATCGGTATTAACCTTAATCTTTGTTTCTAAATAGCTGTCAAAATCATTGAGCACGAAAAAAATGTCAGGCGCATGCCAGCTTGCTCCTTTGAGCAATGAATTGTAAAGTTCGCTGAACATACCCGTCGAGTCATCGTCCAAAGTGCCATCAATTAAGGCGTCGAGAACCCTTTTCACTTTTTGATTCTTTTCATATATTTTATTCGGTGAATAGTCCCCTTTGAGCACTTTAATTTCTTCAGCCGTAGCACCGAAAACATAATTGTTGCTCTCCCCTGCTTTGTCAAAAACCTCAATGTTTGCGCCATCATAAGTGCCTATTGTTACAGCACCATTAATCATTAACTTCATGTTGCCCGTTCCGCTCGCCTGCGTGCCCGATGTTGATATCTGTTGCGAAACATCGGTGGCAGGTATTATTTTTTCTGCATAAGACACATTGTAATCGGAAACAAAAATAACCTTTATTGTGTCTTTGACAGCTTTGTCCTTATCAATAAGCCCTGCAACTTCACTTATAAGCTTGATTGTTGCTTTTGCCCTAAAACATCCCGGTGCCGCCTTTGCACCGAATATAAAGGTTGTCGGTGCAAAATTTTTGATTGTCCCATCTTTTATTTCAAAGTATATTTCGAGTATTGCGAGAATGTTGAGCAGTTGCCGTTTGTGCCCATGAAGTCCATTTATCTGAACGTCAAACATTGTTAATGGGCTAACTACTATACCCTCTTTTTTCATTATATAATCGCACAAATCCTTGTGTTTTATATTTTTAACATCTATAAACCTTTTTATAACACTTTCGTTATCAACAAATTTTTCAAGCGCCTTTAATTTCGATAGGTCTTTGAGCCACTCATTCGAGCCCAAAAGCTCTGTAATCAATGCCGACAATTGCGGATTGCAAACGCCTAACCATCGCCTTTGTGTAACCCCGTTTGTTTTATTTTGAAATCTGTGCGGATAAACGCTATAAAAATCGGCAAGCACCTTGTTTTTTAATGTTTCTGTGTGGGTTTTCGCAACACCGTTTATATAGGTTGAAGCATAGCAAGCAAGATAAGCCATATGAACCGTTTTATCTTGAACAATCTGCATTCTTTGTTGCATTTCGGGCAAAACCTCTTTTAGTTTTAGTTCTTTTTTAAGTCGTAAGTCAATCTGCTTGATTATTTGCACTAAGCGAGGCGAAATTCTTCTAATAATTTTTAATTCCCATTTTTCAAGTTCCTCCTGCATAGCCGTATGATTTGTGTATGAAAAGGTTTTCTGTGCTACTTCAAAGGCTTTTTCAAAATCTAAGCCTTCGTAATCAATAAGGATTCGTATAAGTTCGATTATAGCTATTACAGGGTGAGTGTCGTTGAGCTGAATTGCACACATTTGCGAAAAAGATTCAAAGCTGTCGTCATGTCTACATTTATAGTTTCTAATAATATCTTGAATTGAAGCACTTGAAAAAAAATATTGCTGTTTAAGGCGCAAAAACTTACCCTCATTCGTGCTATCATTCGGATATAACACTCTTGAAATATCCTCAGCTTTGTTCTTTTCTTTAAGTGCGGCAGTATAGTTTTGTTTGTCAAACAACTCAAAATCAAAGGGAATTACCGGCTCAGATTTCCACAACCTGAGTGTTACAACATTTTGCGTGTCATAGCCTATAATCGGCGTATCATAAGGGACGGCAAGAACAGCCTGCCTGCCCATTTGCACCTTCACCTTGTCATTTTCACATCTGACAGACCAGGGGTCCCCAAACCTTGTCCAGTCGTCGGGCAATTCTTTTTGAAAACCATTTTCAATTTTTTGCTTGAAATAGCCATATTTGTACCTTATTCCGTAGCCCATAACGGGAAGGTTAAGTGTTGCGGCACTGTCCAAAAGACAGGCGGCAAGCCTACCTAACCCTCCGTTGCCAAGCGCCGCATCTTCAATATCTTCCATTGAATTTATTTTTAAGTGCCCAGAGCCGTCAAGTTTTTGAATACCCTCCAACAACTTTAAGTTAAAAAGGTTATTAAAAACAGCTCGACCAACAAGATATTCAGCAGAAAAATAATAAGCGCAACGTGTGTTTAGATGCTTTCCTTTGCTTTTTGACCAGTTTTCGGCTATTAGGGCAATAACAGCCTTTGAAACAGCAGTGTGTTGCTCAACATAATTTGCTCGATTGAGTTGAGTGCCAAACTCCGATTTTGAGATAATTTTTGCGTGTTCTATTATATCGTCAGCCGAAAACATTTTATCCCCTCTTTCATTTTTAGGGCAACCATTTTAGATTTCCATGTCGTCCAGTTTTTTGAAAGCTTATCGTTATATTAGCCATTGTGTGCCCTCCACTTTCAGTTTTCACCGAGTATTGGTGGAGTATTCACCCACGCATAATTACTGAAGCAAACTTTTTTTAAGCTCATCAAAAAACTGTCAAAGTCGGCAGTGTAAAAGCGAAAAATAGTTTTTCAAGGTTTCCTACTTGAAAATTTGTTTCTGTACACTTTAGCTTTAACCGCCCCACTCATTTGAGCGGAGCGGTTAAAGGTTTTTATTGAATTTTCAAGTCCTTATCCCGCTGCCAAATCACTTTCAGTCTTCCATGTTTCGACAACAATCTTTGTAACCTCCTCCCATGTCATTGAGCCTTGAGCATATTGCAGCAAAGCTGAGCCGAAATCGTCTTTAAATGTTTGGCTTGGGAAAACTGTAAAATTCCACGGCACTGTTGCAACGCCGCCTTTTTCTACCCATTTTATTACTTCCTGCGCAAGTGGGTCGGTCGGTTTTTCATTATCGTCAAACGTGCTAAACGGAGTTATAAATCCAAGTGCATTGGTGACAAAACTTTTACCTTTTTCGGAGCTATAAAGCCAATACAAAAATTCATCAGCGGCTTTTAGCTCATCTTCAGTTGCCTTGCTGTTTATGCATAAAAAGTTTTCTGTTCCTATACACAAGCCTTGATTTCCCTCGTCCTCAACGCCTATAAATATGGGCAAGAACTTTATATCTTCCGCCTCAACGGTATTACCAGAAATGCCACTAATTTGCCCCCAAGCCCAGTTACCGTTTTGAATCATAACGCACTCACCCAACGCAAACTCTGCCATTGAATCATCAACACTTTTTGAACCCAAAAGCCTTGGGTCAACAGTCGAATTGTTTATATATAGGTCAAAAATGTTCTTATAGTTTTCGCTGTATTTAAAATTAATTTTATTTGTCTGGTCACTTGTCAGATTAATGTTGTTGGTTTTAAATTCATAATATAATGGCACATTTGCAAGCTGAGTTTGCCATCTCCAATCTTCACCACTTTTGAGTGAAGTAGAGGCAAAAACACCGTCAATGTTAAGATCTGCTTTTTTGGCGGTCATTTCTTCAACAACCCCTTTAATCTCTGCAAATGTATTAATTTCGCTCATTGAGTTAACGCCTGACTCTCTACCACTCATTTCAAAATACATGTCGGTTATTGCCTGATTGTAAATAATACCGTAACCCTCAATTGCATACGGAATACCGTGAACATCGTCATTATTAGAGACTGCAAGCGATTTGTCCGCCAATATTGAGTACAGCTTTGTTTTTGAAAGCTCTGCACAATAACCCTTCCATGTTGCATAGCCTTTTGGGCCGTTAATCTGAAATATTGTTGGCGCATCGGACGTTGCCATTTTTGCTTTAAGCGTTGACTCGTAAGTGTTTGAGGACGCTGTTTCGACAATTACTTGAACACCCGTTTCGTCTTTATATGCGGCAACGATGTGTTCATATTCGTCTGCAAGCTCTGGATTAGAGTTCAAAAACCTTATAGTTTCTACCTTGTTTTTGTAGCCTTTTGTGGTGTCATCACCATTTTTATTGCAGCCGACAAAGGCAGTGAAAATAATCGCAAACACAAGCAATAGTGACATCCTTTTTTTCATATTAAATCCTCCATTGGAATTAGTTTTTATCTTAAAAAAGGTCTGTTACCCTTTAAAAAATGCATTCAAATCGATTAAATCACTAACTAAAGTAAAAAGCTTCACTGTAAAATGTGGTAACCGGATGTATCAAAAATCGTCGAGATTGATTATTAATCAAAAAACTAAAAATAAATTTAAACCCGTTGTTCTTGTGCTTTTATTTAGTATCAACATTTTTTGTTAATTTTAATCATTTGTGCAATTGTTTAGAATAAATATGAATTTAATATTAGAATATTGAAAAGAGTAGCAAATAGGCACGTCCAAATTCTTTTTGCGTCAGCTTAATTAGCATTCTAATCACTGTGATTGTAGGTTATTCTGTATATTTTTATACATATTACACTCATATCGGCTGTTTTTATTATGTTTTTTCATGCACCGCAGCGATGGCACTGATAGAACCCGAAATGCTTCAGGTTTAACTCTTCACAAAAAGGCCCCTCCCGAACCTTGAATTATAATCAGGGTTCGGGAGGGGTATATTAACGGAGAAAACTCACAGTACTTGCCGATTGTTATATTAGTTCAGGCAAACCGCTTATCGACATATCCTTTTTTACGAAATATTTGTTTAAATGCTCCGGCCCACCAATAACTTCCCTCGTCACATAGACAGAACCGTCCGGCCTTGTGTCGTGTTTCCACATCACCAGCATAATCATTCCGTCTGATATTTCTATGCATGTTATGCCCCTGTAGTTAACACAGCTACCCGAATTAAAATACGGTGCATCCCCTTCTTCGGGGAATCTCGGTCTATGTGTATGGCCTGTTATGATTGGCACATTGTCACTCGCCCAATTCGAAAGATGTCTCTCAATTTTTTTTCGGTGTTTACGACTTGTTGATGCATTTGTGGGGTCCTTAAACCCAATCGATTCAAGCGGCCTCCATACATATCTCACCATTAGCCTTGTTAACCTCCATAAGTCATAATTTAAAAAATCTACCTGATGACCGTGTGTTATCAGGATTTCTTTTTCACTTGAATAGTACCTCAAGACAAGTGCCTCATAAAAGGTGACATCAGTTTCGATATCTACCCCATCGCATATTTCTTTGTTGAAATAGGACTCTATGCATTTTGAGTTCCTTTCATTTAGCTTTGCCATGTCGTGATTACCGTACAACATATAAAGTCTGTTTCTTTTATAAAATTTACATAATAGTCTATAAATCTCCGTGTGTGCGTCAACGATATCTGATAGTCTTTTATTCTCCCACAATTCGTCTGTGTCGCCCGCCTCGATATAAGTGTAACCGTAGCTGTAGTAACAGCGCAAGGCATGATAGTACAGGTTTTCATTTTTGGCAAAGTTGTCCGAGTTACCGCCATCTCCCCTGTGGCAATCACTGAAAATCACAATTTTAGAGCGATTGTTAATATCCACACGATTAGCAGCCTCGTAAAGATTATTGAGCCTTTTCCTGTACATTGCCGTCACCTACCGATTCAATCTATTATCAAAGCTTTTGAAAAACACGCCATGTTTGCCTGCCTTCAACAAGTGGTTAAAAAGGCCTGCATCCTCCTTGTAAAGGGCATCGAGTTTTTGTGGCATTGTCTTGTATCCGTCAGTGATTTTTTTATAAAGCGTGCACATTTCTTTGTTTTTCATTTGTGTCAAGTTGTCTGTAAAGCTCGTTCTTGAAACCGCCTGAGAAGAGTATGGTGTTGTGAAAAACACCGACACCAATGTCCTATGCACACTGTACTCGTTGTCGGTGTAACCTACTTTCTTTAAGCCCTTCAAGAAAGCATCTCTCATTTCATAGTCTCTAAATGAAATGTTTATTCTCATTACAAGCTCATCTGGCTGAGAAAATTCTCCTATAATAAAACCCGTCAGCCACCAGTGACGCTCGTTTCTTTTAATGATCGGCCTTTGATTCTTAAATAAGGTGAATGACATCGGTAGCATTTCTTTGTCTTTTACGCTTTTGAAGCAAACCATGTCAAAATCATTTATCTTCTTCTTTTTCTCAATGTTGTATACTCCGATTTCAGCACCGGTCGTAATACCGTATTGCCCTTTCCAAAACTCTATAAGCCAGTATTTGTTGTCATATTCAAAATATATTGGCTCAGAATCAATAATCATGCTTAATGGTGCTGCCGCCTCATCATAAAGCCTGCAATACCCGTACTTTCTTTGCCAAGGGTTTTTGACTGAACAAAAAATGTCTTGTTCTTCGATATAGGCAAATCCCGTTGGCTCCAATCTTTTGTTTAGTTGGGCAACGCTTGTGCCAAAACAATTGTCACCTTTACATGTTTTGCCTGTAAAGTACCTAACGGACTGAATCAATGCCCAAACGGATATTAAAGCAACGACAGCAAACGCAACAATGAAGAGTGTTTTCGTGAGTGTTGATTGTAAAAAGCTCGTGCCTGAGGCTTCGTCTATGGGAGAAGTTGACTGCACTTCAAGAACTATGAATGAAAAAATATTGGCAAACAAAACTATTCCTCCCTCAAACGCCAATTTGCCGCCTATTACAATTTATTCAAGGACAGCCTGTATGGTTCGTAGTTTAGGTATGCAAATTGTATTTCTATAAAAACTATGTAATACAAAAAGAAGAAAGAGCCGAATTAAACGGCTCTTTCTTCTGCTTGCTTTGCGCTATTATAAAGGAGTTCTTATTAGTAAGCTAATGAATTATTTAAATGGATTCTCTTCCGGATAAGGCAAAGACATCGGCCTGTTATATGACACGTCTTCAACACCCAAATAACGCAGCACTTCAAAGATTGCTTTGCCATAATGACCAAAGGCGATTGCACCGTGGTGTGGGAAACGCTTTTGTATCAACGCATAGCGATAGAAACGATCCATATCGGGGATAGCAAAAACCCCAATGGATCCAAAGCTGCGGCACGGTACGTCAAGCACTTCACCCTGTGCAATATATGCTTTCAACTCACTGTCTGCAGTTCCCTGAAGACGGTAGAATGTAATATCTCCTGCCTTTATATCTCCCTCAATTGTACCTCTTGTGATGTCAGGGAACTCCAGCTCAGGCTCTAAGGCTCGTTTCATTATGAGCTGATACCCCATGTGTGGATTCTTCAAAAAGCTTGAACAGGTGTTTCCGCAATGGAAACCCATAAATGTCTCTTCAAGGCGGCAATCGTACCTCCCCTTAATGTCTTCATTATAGATTTGAGCGGGAACAGTATTGTTGATGTCAAGTATAGTAACGGGTAAGCCCGAAATGCAAAGCCCGATAAATTCAGAAAGACAACCGTAAATATCAACCTCGCATGACACGGGGTAGCCCTTAGCTACCATGCGTGAATTTACAAAACAAGGCACAAAGCCAAACTCTGTCTGAAATGCCGGCCAGCACTTGTTTGCAAAAGCCACATAATCCCTTGCGCCCTTGTGTTCTTCTGCCCAATCAAGAAGTGTTAACTCATACTGTGCAAGCCTGGGCAACACGCCTGCATATGGGTTTTTGTTACCTAACTCCGCTTCCATGTCAGCAATGACATCGGGAATACGGGGGTCATTCTTGTGTTTGTTGTAAGCAACAAGAAGGTCTAACTCTGAGTTTTCCTCGATCTCAACACCAATTTTGTAAAGTGGACCAATGGGTCCGTTACAAGCAATAAAATCAGACGGTCTCGGACCAAAAGTTATTATTTTCAAACCGGCAACACCAATAAGTGCTGCAGCGATAGGTTCAAATTCTTCTATCATATCGGCAACTTCTGAGGCTGTGCCAACTGGATATTCTGGGATATACGCTTTTATGTTTCTAAGTCCAAGGTTGTATGAGCAATTTAATACTCCGCAGAACGCGTCTCCCCTACCGTCATGTAAGTCGCCATCACCTTCAGCCGCTGCAACATACATTGCTGGGCCGTCAAATCTTTGGGCAATAATCGTCTCAGGTGTTTCGGGGCCAAAGTTACCTAAAAAAACAACAATGGCATTGCATCCTGCAGCATTCACAGCTTTTAAAGCTTTCAAAGCATCTTTTTCATTTTCGACGGTAATGTCGCATTCAAAAATCTCTTTTCCCTTAGCTTTGTAGCTCTTAGCAACCGCTTTGCGGCGACGAGTCGATAACTCAATTGGAAAGCAGTCTCTACTAACGGATATGAGACCAATTTTCACCTGTGGAATGTTGTTCATATGTAATCTTTCTCCTTTGATTAAATATCTATTATCAATGCTGATATTCTCAACTTTAAGTATTGACCTTGCCATAAAATAACTCCTATTCTCTCAGGTGCTATTTTATAGATTGGCCAAAGTTTTATACTGACTGTATAATGTTGGATACAGCTCTCTATAAAGCTGATAGTATTTGTTATACTTTGCGTTATTTTCAGCTGAAGGTTCATTCGGCTTATTTGATTTGATAATTTTATCGCAACCCGCTTCAACAGAGGGAAAAATACCTGCGCCAACTCCGGCTAAAATTGCAACGCCTAGCGCTGGCCCCTCATTATTTTGCACCGTTTTTACGTTGCACCCGTATACATCTGCCATTATTTGACGCCAAACCTTGCTTGTGCCACCTCCGCAAGCGCTCATGTCGGAAACATTTACACCCATTTCTTTGAGAATCTCAAAGCAATCACGAAGTGAAAATGCAACACCCTCAAGAACACTGCGAATAAGAGTCGCTTTGTCATGCATTGCAGAAAGTCCGAAAAAGACGCCTCTGCAGTCGGGGTCCAAATGTGGTGTTCGCTCACCCATAAGATACGGAAGGTATAAAAGTCTGTTTGAGCCAATCGGAATTTTATCAGCCATCTTATCCATTAAGTAATAAGGACTGACACCTTTTACGTTTGCCTGTGCAATGATATCTTGACAAAAGTTGTCTCTAAACCATTTCAAACTCAATCCCGCGCCCTGTGTTACACCCATAACATGCCATGCACCAGGGACCGCACAACAAAAAGTATGAACCCTGCCTTTTGGGTCAATTTGAAGCTTGCTCGTGTGAGCAAAAACAACTCCCGAAGTGCCAATTGTCGTGAAAGCGGTGTTATCTTTCACAACTCCTGTCCCTACCGCTGCCGCTGCGTTATCTCCAGCGCCGCCAACAACAACTGTTTCAACAGACAAGCCCGTAAGCTCTGCTGCTTTTGGGCATATGTGCCCGGTAACCTCAGCAGATTCATACACTTCACCGAGTAAATCCTTGTCAATATCAAGAGCCTTTAAAATTTCATCAGACCAACAACGGTTTTTGACATCTAAAAGCTGCATTCCTGATGCATCGGAAACATCCGTTGCAAAGTCGCCTGTTAACTTATACCGTACATAATCTTTAGGCAAAAGTATTTTTTTACATTTTTTATAAACGTCTGGCTCGTTGTTGCGTACCCATAAAATTTTTGAAGCCGTAAATCCTGTTAACGCTGGATTAGCTGTGATTTCTATGAGCCGTTCCCTGCTCCCAACCCTTTGCGTTATTTCTTCACATTCCTTGCCCGTTCTCTGGTCGCACCAAATAATGCTACGCCTGAGTGAATTACCTTGTTCGTCGAGCATAACAAGCCCGTGCATCTGGCCCGAAATTCCGAGGCCGACAACATCTTTCTTGTCAACTCCGCTTTCTTTCATAACTAAAAGAATAGTTCTTACAGTGGCATTCCACCAATCTTCTGAATCCTGTTCAGCCCAACCGTTCTTTGGTTGATAAAGAGGATATTCAACGGTTGAAAAGGCAACCGACTTTCCGTTTTGGTCAAACAAAACAGTTTTAGTTCCCGATGTTCCTAAATCAACTCCCAGCAAATACTTCATGTTATCCCTGCCTTTCGTTACTTTGTGATAAGTCGACAAAATGACGGTAGAGCTTTTCAATAATCTGCAACTCTAAAATAGCAATAATTTAATTTCTATTAAATTTACCGTGCTCGTGCACTAATTATATTATCAATGATTATATGGGTGAAAGTCAACACTTTTTGCAGAGATTATTTTTGTTTTGTATGATTTAATAAAAAATGTAGCTTTAATTGTGTAGTATGATGATAAAGTTAGCAACTTCTGATTATATAATTATTTTTTCATGTTCGTGTACATTTATTTTGTGCTCGAGCACATATTTTTAACTTTTTTATAAAATTAGACTATTGTTTGAACAATAT
>DASRNM010000134.1:0-14280 GCA_035647435.1 Clostridia bacterium | reverse complement strand
ATTTAAAACTATTGTAGATTGGGACATTTCATCTGTGTTTTGATTAATTTAACGAAAAATAAGTGCCCGCCATAAAAAGGCAGGCACTTTTGTTCTAACGCCAAAAAGCTATTCGTTATTAATATCATAACTAAAATACGCCTTGCCGGGAATTGTTAAGTCAAGTTTCCCTTTCTCTTGTGTGCTGATTTCGTTTTCGTTTTGAATTGCATTGTATGCGAGCACGAATTTATTTTCAATTCTCTCAGTTGTTCCAATTACCAATGAAATTCTGTTTTGATACATCAGCTTTATGTCATTGTTGTTTCTAACATCTATTTGCTTTATATCTTTCAGGTCGCTATTATCAAGCGCCTTAATAATTTTTATAAGATTCTCTAGCGTTAATTCGTCCTCAAAGCCTATTGTGTTACCCTCGCTAACCTCCAAAGCCTCTGGGCACTTTACTGTGATTAGCCCTTTACTGTCGGTCGATATTTCAAGAATCTTGCAGCTTTCATTGAGCAACAAATACCCTGTTCCGTATTCGGCGGCAAGCCTTGCCTTTGTTTCTTTTACACTTATAACTAAGGTGTTGGGCAATCTTCTTTTTATAGTAACACTGTCAATATAGGGCAAAGTGCTTTTTGTGTTTTCGTTCACTCCATCAAGGTTGCACCTGAAAATATTGACTGTATCGGCTTTAATGCTTGTTGATTTTACAATTTCTTCAACTGAATAACGTGTATCACCTGCGACACTGAAGTTTGTGATTTTAAAAAACACAGTCAGCGAAAGACTAACCAAGACTATTAGCGACAAAAGAAACGTAGCAAAGAAAACAGCAATCCTTCTTCGGCGTTTAGCTTTTTTGATTCTTATTCTTCTTTGTTCTAGGACACGTCTCTGTTGCGGCGTAAGGGGACGAGACCTTTTGCTTTGCGCAACGGTCATTTGAGTTTTCGGGATTGGCTTCTTTTTTGATGTCTGCTTGCCCGTATTTGATTTTGAGGCGGTGTCATTTTTATAACGAGTGCTTTTTACCGATGGTTTTCTTTGATCCTTTTTCATCGATTTCTCTCCTTATATTTGCGCCGAGAGCACGGAGATTCTCTTCAAACGCTTCACATCCTCTGTCTATATGTTTAACTTGACTAATTATTGTCTTTCCCTCTGCCGCAAGGCCGGCAACAGCAAGTGCCGCCCCACCTCTCAAATCCGACGCGGCCACCTGTGCACCTATCAATTTATTTACTCCCACTATAACTGCCATTCTGCCCTCAACATTTATGTTTGCACCAAGCCTTGACAGTTCAGGAACATGTTTGTATCTGCATTCAAATATAGTTTCAATTATAACGCTTGTGCCATTTGCTACACAAGCCATTGCCATTGCAATCGCTTGTGTGTCCGTAGGAAAACCTGGGTACGGCATTGTTCTTATCAAATTAAAGTTTTCTAGCCTTTTAGGCGCAACCATAATTAATTCGTCGCCACTCATTCGAATCTTACAGCCTGCTTGCTCAAAGTTCGAAATAACGGGGCTCAAATGCACTGGCATTATTTTTTTGAGTTCAACCGCTCCACCTGTCACCGCCGCCGCTGCCATATAGGTTGATGCGACAATCCTGTCGGGTATTACCGTATGCTCAGCACCGTGCAGCTTTTTCACACCATGAATAACTATTGTGCCCTCTCCAGCGCCTTCGATTCTTGCACCACAGGAATTGAGGAACCGCACTAAATCAACAATTTCAGGTTCTCGCGCGGCATTCATAATGGTTGTCTCACCCACAGCCGTGCAGGCAGCAATAATAATGTTTTCGGTCGCTCCGACACTCGGAAAGGAAAGGCTGATATCCGCACCCTTTAATCCCTTTTCGCAACGGCAAGCAAGCTTACCGCCCTCTTCGCTGACCTTCACACCCAACTTCTCCATACCGTAAATATGTAAATTGATTGGCCTAATTCCTATCTCGCAGCCGCCCGGCGTTGATAAAAAAGCTTTACCCGCTCTTGATATTAGAGGACCTAAAAATACAATCGATGAGCGCATTTCGTGCATTAAATTCTCCGGCACATCGTACCTATCTAAAGTTGAAGAGTCTACGGTCAATGTGTTGCCACTCATTTCAACCGAACAGCCCAAGTATTTAAGTATTTTCAATGCTGCTTTTATATCTGTCAAGTTCGGACAATTATGTATTACGCAAAGGCTTTGTGTTGCAACTGTCGCCGCAATTATAGGAAGTGCACTGTTTTTTGAACCTTGAACCGTTAATTCACCTTCAAGCCTGTTTCCACCCTCGATAACAATTCTTTCCATTAACGCACACCCTTTCAATGACAAGGAATCGAGTAAAAACTCCATCCCCTTTCATATTATGAAATGTGCTTGTCATGGGTGAGAATAATTGATATACGCTTGTCCAAAAATTTGCTAAAATTTAACACTGTCACGCTATTAAAATTATTTTATCAGGGACTCTACAACGCCCAGAATTCTTTCACCCGCATCGAAAATTGCCATTTTCTTTGCGTTTTCTCCGATAATCTTTAGTTTGTGGGGGTTGTTCATCAATCTGTCGAATTCCTCAATCAGTCGTTTTGCACTTAAATCCTTTTCTTCTATAATAACAGCAGCGTTATTGTTTACAAGTGCCATTGCGTTGTGATACTGGTGGTTTTCCGCAACATTTGGTGACGGTATAAGTATTGAGGGCTTGCCGAGAGCTTGAATCTCGCTCAATGAACTTGCGCCTGCACGGCAAATTACTAAATCTGCCGCACTCAAGCAACGGTGCATATCATTGATATATTCTCTAACAACTATTTCTTTTTCATTCTCAATGTCAACACCCTTTTCAAGCAAAAGGCTTGGTAACCATAAGCCGTATTGCCCCATTGCATGATAAAAGTGATGTTTTTTTTCATTATGTTTTGCTGATATTAACTCTGCAACAACCTCATTCACCGCCCTCGAGCCGAGTGAACCGCCCATAGATAGAATCATTGGCCTATCATCAATTCCCAATTCTGCTCTACTTATGTCCCTGTCAGCTTTCACAAGCTCTCCTCTTATAGGGAGCCCAGTCAAAACACAATTATCAGATACAAAATGCTTTTCAGCCGCCTTGACTGTTAGCATAACGATATCAACTTTTTTTGACAACGCCTTGTTTGTTATCCCTGGGTAAGCGTTTTGCTCGTGAATTGCGGTTTTTATGTCGAGTTTTGCCGCCATTCTCAAAACGGGGCCACTGACATATCCGCCAAAACCAATTACAACATCGGGTTTGAAATCGGTAATAATCTTTTTTGCCTGGCCAGAGGATTTGAAAAGCTTAGTTAACGTGCCGATGTTTCTTTTTATGTTCTTTAAGCTAATGCTTCTTTGAAAGCCGCTTATGTCAATTGTCTTAAACTCAAAGCCTGCGTCGGGGACAAGTTTTGCCTCCATTTTTATCTTTGTGCCTACAAATAGTATTTCGGCCATAGGGTAGCGTTCTCTTATAAGCCCTGCAACAGCAAGCGCAGGGTTTATATGTCCACCCGTTCCGCCTGCGGCAAACATTATTCTTTTATTGTTCAACATTTAAAAATCCCCAATCATATAGCCTTTTTCGGACATCACCTGAGCTTGGAATACCTTGAAACCGAAAGCACAAGTCCCATTTCCAGGAGCAATATCATCAACGCTGTGCCTCCGTAGCTGAAAAACGGAAGGCTTATGCCGGTGTTTGGCAGAACGCCTGTAACAACACAAATGTTTAACGCCGTTTGAAGACCTACTTTGAAAATTATACCCATAACGAGCAGACTGCCGTAACGGTCTTTCGACCTCATTGCAATCACAAAGCCTCTCCAAACCAAAAGCACAAACAATATGATTATCAATAAAGCTCTGAAAAAGCCTAACTCTTCGCAAACAACTGCAAATATAAAATCATTTTGCGGTTCAGGTAAATACAGATGTTTTTGCTTTGAATTGCCCAAACCAACACCGAAAAGACCACCGGAGCCTATTGCATATAGCGACTGGTTGATCTGCCAGCGCGAGCTGGCCGCTCCGCTGTCTGGGTCTAACCATGAAGAAAGTCTGTCTTGAATATATGAAGGTAGAAAGTCCCTTTCCAATATAATAAAAGCGGCAATAGCAACAAGCGCAATGCCTGCGATAAAATAATATTTCATCTTGATACTGCCACCGAGAAAAATCATGCAAAGTCCTATACAAAACACTAAAATTGTGCCCGAAAGATGGTTTTCAAGCATAACTAAAACACAAAAAACCGCTGTTACAGCTACATACGGTAGAGTATCAACCCATTGGTGGGGAGTGTTTTTTCTTTTTTTGTTTCTTCCCAAACCCCAAGCACAAAACATTATCAATCCGAGCTTTGCAATTTCAGACGGTTGGAATTGACCAAAGCCGGGAATCTTCAGCCATCTTTTAAAACTCTCTTTACCCTCAATTGTCATAGGGTTTATCAAAACATAAATTAACGCCACTAAACACACACCGAGAATGGTAAAAGCAACCCAGCGTTTTTTGTAAAGCTTGTAATCAATGTTCGCTATCACCAGCATAATCACAATACCCAAAACCGCACTTCTTACCTGTCTTTTAAGATAAAAAAGTGCATCATGCCCTGTGATTGAGCTGTATTTTGCGCTGACATAGCTTGCAGAGAACATCATAACAATGCCAATTGTCAACAATGTCATAACAATGATAAGAAAAAGAACGTCAAAATCACTCTTTGCAAAAAGACCTGCGAACGTTTTCTTTTTCCTCTGCTGCGGTAAACGAGAAGAGCGGCTCTGCCCCATGACAGCACTCCTTCCTTATATGTTTCTTTTGCTCTGGGCCTTAATACTGAAAACCCCCGTAATACATCATTGCAATGCCTGCGACACAGCCTACAATATTGACGAGGGTGAAAACAACAACAATTTTTTTCTCATTCCAACCAGACATTTCAAAGTGGTGATGAATCGGCGCCATTTTAAAAATCCTTTTACCATGAGTGGCTTTAAAATAGCCAATTTGTATAACATCCGAAAGCGCCTCTATAACATATATAATGCCCACTAAAAGCAAGATAAGCGGGCAATTGATGCTAAATGCCAAGGCGACAACCATTCCGCCCAAAAACATTGAGCCGGTATCGCCCATGAATATCTTTGCAGGGTTCTTGTTCCACACAAGAAAGCCCGCGCAACCGCCTGCAAGTGCAGCCGCAACAACACTTATCCCAAAAAACGAACGCATTGCCGCAATAACTCCAAGTGCAACCGCTACGGTTATTGTTACGCTCGAGCATAGCCCATCAATTCCGTCTGTGAAATTCACGGCGTTAATTGTGCCGTAAATAACACAAGTGCCGAATATCCAAAAAAACCAACCAAGGCTTATATTTCCTACAAACGGGATGAACATAATAGGGTCTTTGTTCATGCTCATGTAAATACTGTAAAGATACCCAATGCTTATGAGTAGCTGCACAAAGGTTTTTTGTGTTATTGACAGCCCGAGATTGCGTTTTTTTACCACCTTGATATAGTCGTCAAAAAAACCTATGAACCCAAAACTCAACGACATAATTATGCCCGCAAATATTTTTGTTATAATTTCAGAGGGAACTATGTAGTCGCCTACGACTATGTTTCCTCCAAATAAACGGTCAATAAGAAACACAGCAACGACTGAAATAATTATTCCGAAAATAAACATTACTCCACCCATTGTTGGTGTACCTTGTTTTTTCTTGTGCCATTTAGGCCCAATGTCCAGGATAGTCTGGCCGAACTTCAGCTTATGCAGCCATGGAATTGTTCCAAACCCAAGAAGTGCCGTAATCCCGAAAGCCGCAATCGCAGCTAAAGAAACCGCACCAATACTATTCACCTATTCCCAACTCCTTATATACGCTTTTTATAACTTCCTCAAGTTTCATACTCCTGCTTGCCTTAAAAACAACAGCATCCCCCTCACACAGCAACGAAGCAAGCTCTTTTGCAAGCTCTTCCTTGTCGTCAAAACTATGTAATGTTTTTACACCGCCGCTTTTTGCGGTTTTTGCTGCAATTTTTGCTTTTTCTCCGTATGTAAACAAAACATCCACACCCGCATTGGCCGCGTAAAGCCCTGCGTCGGCATGTGCCTGATTCGATAATTCACCCAACTCAAGCATATCACCTATTACCGCAATACGGCGCTTTGCTTTAAACTGCACAAGTGTTGATATTGCGGCACGAAGAGAATCTGGGTTTGCATTGTAACAATCCTCAATAAAAACAATATTCTTTTCTTTTCTGACTCTTTGACGCATCCCTGAAGGCTCATATTGAGCAATGGCCTCAGCAGCGGCATCAGGCTCAACTCCGAGCAAATATCCAGCGGCAAAAGCAGAAAGAACATTGTATATGTTATGTTTACCAATTGCCGGCATAAATATCTTTTGCTCGCCGCAACCGTAATCTAAAATAAACCTGCTTCCGCTTTCGTTCTCTTCTATATCATATGCCTTAAAACGGCAAAATTTGTTGTCTATCCCAAAGTAAAATGTTGGGTTTTCTCTAATTTTGGCATTGTAAAGATAATAGTTGTCACCGTTGAGAATAAGCGGTGAGTCGTTCCCCATTCCGTTAAGTATTTCAAGCTTCGCTTTGAGAATGTTTTCTCTTGAACCGAGGTTTTGAATGTGTGAAATACCGACGTTGTTAATGATTCCTAGTGTCGGCTTTGCCGCTTTTGAAAGCTCTGAAATTTCACCCAAATCACTCATGCCCATTTCAAACACTGCAGCCTGGTGGTGCTCCTCAAGCTTGAAAATGCTTTGTGACATACCGATTTCATTGTTCAAATTGCCTTCGTTTTTATGCGTCTGATACTTTTGACTCAGAATTGCATGGGTTAGCTCCTTGACTGTTGTTTTACCGACACTTCCTGTAATCCCTACTACAGGTATGTTAAAAAGGCTCCTATAATATGTTGCAAGTCTAAGTAGTGCCTTGCGTGTATCCTGAACACGGATTACCCTCGGAATATACAAATCCTTATGGCTAAGAACAGCCGCCGCTCCCATGTCAATTGCTTGACGTATAAAAGTATGCCCATCAAAATTTTCGCCTTCAAGGGCAACGAAAAGGTTGCCTTCCTTCATTGTCCTTGTGTCTGTGCTTATATCACTAATGACACCATCAAAATTTATGTTTGCGCCAACAGCCTTAGCTGTTTCATAAATACTTAACTTTTTCAAGCAGATCGTCCCTTTCGTTCTATCTGGTTTTGGAAAGGATATCTCTAACTATTTCACGCTCATCATAGTGAATTTTGCCTGTTTTTATAATCTGGTAAGTTTCATGTCCTTTGCCTGCAAGTAAAACAATGTCGTTTTCTTTTGCTTTTTTGAGCGCAAGCTCAATGGCTTTTGTTCTGTCAACTTCAATTAATATTGTGTTTCTTATCCCTTGCGTACCTTCTTCAACTTCTTTAACTATTTGTTCCGGGTCTTCTGTTCTCGGATTATCAGAGGTTATTACGACAATATCCGACAGCTCTGCGGCAATTTTGCCCATTATGGGTCGCTTTGCTTTATCCCTGTCACCACCGCAGCCGAAAACAGTTATCAGTCTATTTTTTTTAATTTCATTGAGTGCCTTGAGAATGTTCTCAAGCCCACCGGGAGAATGTGCATAGTCAATCACAACCGAATAATTCGTGTCCGTTGGCACAACTTCAAGCCTGCCGGGCACTCCTTTTGTGTTAGCTAATGCATCAAGAACTTTTGTGAACGAATAGCCGAGCTCAACCGCGCAGACAGCTGCCCCCATTGAGTTGTAGACTGAAAACAAACCAGGCACACCAAAACGCACTCTACCTATTATCGAATTGCCCACAAGCTCATATTCGGCGCCCGTGTTTTTTAGCTGAATATATTTTGCGGTGTAGTCCGACTCATCCATATTAACAGAATAGGTAACGGTTCTGCAGTCAAGATCTTCCATCATAAATTGCGCACTGTCGTCGTCAAGGTTAATAACTGCAAGGTCAGTCGTTTCAAACAGCTTTTTCTTTGCGCTTCTATACTCTTCAAAACTACCGTGATAATCAAGGTGGTCTTGCGTGAGGTTTGTAAAAATCCCAGCCAAAAAACGAATTCCCGCAACTCTCTGCTGAGCGAGTGCCTGCGATGACACTTCCATTACACAGTAGGTGCAGCCTTTTTTGACCATTTCTTTTAACAATGTATGGAATTCAAGGGGGTCGGGAGTTGTGAGGTGGGAGGGGTACTCCTCGTCGCCCACTATGTTTTTTATTGTGCCCATAAGCCCCGTTTTTTCACCCAGAGAATCCAGTATGCTTTTCAAGACATAGCATGTTGTTGTTTTCCCGTTTGTTCCGGTTACTCCGATAATTTTGAGCTTTTTTGCAGGGTTGCCACAAAAATTGCCACACATTATCGAATATGCCTTTCTTGTATCTTCAACTATAATCTGTTCTTTTAACCCAATGTCTTTTTGGACTATAACTACGCTCGCGCCCTGCTCAATTGCCCGTTTTGCAAAACTGTGCCCATCAAAGTTTTTACCTTCTATGCACACAAATGCGCAGTCTTTTGTTATCTTTCTTGAATCATCTGTAATGGCATTAATATTGATATCCGATTGAACAGCGGACAATACTCCTGCATTTTCCAAAATAACTGAGATATCCATCGTATTTGTCCTCCTAACTTTTATTCTGTCACTTCGGAGACGCCCGAATTTGATTTGAAATGCACCGTAATTGTTGCTCCATACTCAAGCTTGGAGCCAACCTTTTCGCTTTGTTTATAAGACACAAGCTCACTGCTATTTAAAGTGTTGCCTGTTATTTTAATATTAAACCCTGAATCAACTGCCTTTTTATTAGCCTGCGTTATCGTCAACCCGCTAAGGTCGGGCACAACAGCCTTTTGAGAAACGACTTCATCCTGAGTATAAAGGATTACAACACCGTTTTGGGGAAGATTCTGCTTGCAAGCAGGGATTTGGGCAACAACGCTTTTGCCGCCGCCTATAACTCTGACACTGTACCCCCCACCTTTGAGCTGCTCTTGTGCCGCACTGATACTTAGCCCTACTAAATTGGGCGCTTGCGTATCAAGCTTTGCAAGTTCCGCTTCTGTATATTGCGGCTCAATATTCAGATAAATCATAGTGTTTTGTATAATCTCTGCCGCAACTGGTGCTGCAATCTGACCGCCGTTTATCTGCCCCTTTGGGTCATCAATTGCTATTAAAATCACTATTTCGGGGTCATTAGTAGGAGCAAAGCAACCAAACGATGCAACATATTTTTTGCCATATTCATCTCTCAATGATATTTTTTCACTCGTCCCTGTTTTTCCTGCAACACGATAGCCTGCCACATAGCCGTTTTTACCTGTGCCTTCAATAACAACCCGCTCCATCATTTCTGAAACGGTTTGTGCCGTTGACTCAGAAATAACCTGTCTTCTAACCTGTGGCTTTGTTTGAGAAACAACATTCCCGTTTTCATCAAGAGTTTTCATGACAACATAGGGCGTCATAAGCTTGCCGCCGTTTGCAATTGCAGCAATTGCATTAATCATCTGAATCGGTGTTATCTGAAATGTCTGACCGAAAGACGAGCTTGCAAGGTTTACGATACTCATTGTTTTAAGAGGGTGATAAGTAACATTCGCAACGGGCTTTGCCTCTGCCGGCAAGTCAATGCCTGTGGTTTCAGTAAACCCAAATGCTTCAAAATATTTGAAAAACCTCTCTTGACCGAGCCTCTGACCGATTGTTATAAAAAATGGGTTGCATGAATTTACTAACCCCTTAGTTAAATTCTGTGTACCATGCCCGGCACGCCGCCAACAACTGATTCTTCTGTTGGCAATTTGTATAGCACCCGAGCAACTATATGTTGTATCGAGCGATACAACTTTTTCTTCAAGTGCCGCACTGAGCGTGAATATTTTAAAAACCGAGCCTGGCTCATAACTATCGCTTATGGCTCTGTTTCTCCACTGTGAATATTGTGCCTTTTGAATTCCTTCACTTCGCATTTCCTTGTCTGTGATTTCGTTTATCTGCGCCTTTACATTCTCATTCTCTATTGAAAAGGGATTATTTAGGTCATAATCTCCCTTGTTTGCCATTGCTAAAATAGCACCCGTTTTCACATCCATAACAATGCCGTATGCGGCCTGTGCCTTTGCATCAATATATGCCTGTTCAAGGCTTTTTTCAAGATATCTCTGAATAACCTCGTCAATTGTGAGCACAAGACTCGTGCCCTGCTTTGCATCATATATAGATTCATATTCAATCGGCATGCTGTTGCTGTTAAGCCCACCGTTTTGTGCGGTTATTATTCTGCCCGGCGTCCCCGTAAGAACACTATTATATTTCAGTTCAAGCCCCGCAAGCCCAACATCGTCAGTGCCTGTGAAGCCTATAACTGTAGAAGCAAAATTTGAATATGGGTAATATCTTTTCACATCAGGGTCAATGCCTATGAAACGACCTATGGCAGTATCTGCCAGTTTCCCCGTTTCGGCACTTATAGCCTTGACTTTTTCTCTCATAAACTCGCCGACAGCTTCCATCTGCTCAGTTTCAACCTTGCTTTTTATTACTATATAGTTATTTTTTGTATAGAGAGTTTTATACCTAACCTTTTCATCTGTCATGTCAAGAATTTCAGAAAGGCGCTTGACAATCAAATCTCTCAATTCTTCATTTTCCCCAATTAAATTAGGTTTGCAGAAAACTCTGTATGCTGATGCACTTTTAGCAAGAACTTTCATGTTGCGGTCGTAAATTACACCCCGTTGTGCAGCCACAACAGTGTCACGAAGCTGATTTCCTTCTGCAATTGACCTGTATTCCTCGCCATTTACAATTTGCACCATCGCAACGCCTATTATGCCGGCCCCGAATCCTAAAAAGATTAGTATAGCCAATACAACTATGAGGCGTTGAGCCAAGTCTTGTCTTGCGGTTTTTGCCGCCATAGCTATCTCCCTTTCAAAAAAAGGGCTTCCCAAAATGCTTTCTACGGCTGCCGCACAGAAAGCTTGCGCCACCGCTTCCATTTTGAGATACCCATAAACACCGAATTGCTCCCCCGACTAAATTATATGACTGTATTATAGCGTCATATAACCACAAAAAATATTTTGCCTGCGAAAGCACGTTTAATTGCAAGCTAAAGAGCTTGTGTTTTATTTTTATCTCGCCGAAAATGCAGAGAACAGATTGGGTTTATCATCTAAACCCATTCTGCTCTAATTTACCTTTGAAACAACAACACAGTCATCCCCGGCCAAATCTAAATATTTTACTTGATATCTCTCACATTTCACCATACCGAGCTCATTTTGAGCATATTGCTCAATTTTATCAAGCGATACAAGTGAATTGAATTCCATTTTCAAGCGTGTATTCTCCGTCTTAGCTCTTTCAAGTTGTACCTGAACCTGGTTTTGCTGGTAACGAATTTCTGTCAACTGTGCTCTTGCAAAAACAGACGAGCCTATAACAGCAAAACAAACAATTGAAAAAATCATTATCTTTGCAACCTTAGGTATGTTGTGCAAATACTCCGAGGTTAATTGCCGTTCGGATTTTTGCGGCACAATTCTCGGTTTTTCGACAGGTTTCTTTGCCTTTTTGATAGGGCTTACCCTTTTCGGCTCAAACATTGAAAAGTCATAAGCCTCATTTCCGAAGTTGTTTGCCATTCTCTCTCATCTCCGTTACTGTATAATTAATGTGTTATATTTTTTCAATCACTCTAAGTCTTGCGCTCCTACACCTTGAGTTTTCTTTGATTTGCTTTTCACTCGGTGCAATTGCCTTGAACGGTAGCCTCGCCATAGGCTCTTTTCCGCAAACGCAAACAGGAAAACTTTTCGGGCAGGTGCACCCCAAACAAAGCTTAACAAAAAGCTTTTTAACGGGCCTATCCTCAAGGGAATGAAATGTTATCACTGCAAGTCTGCCCTTTGGCAACAAACAGTTAAACATATCTTCAATAGCCATGTCCAAATTATCAAGCTCACCGTTCACCGCAATTCTTATTGCCTGAAAGGTTTTTCTTGCAGGGTGGCCGCCCGCTCTCCTGACTGCCGCCGGTACAGCGGATTTCACAATCTCCGCAAGCTCGTGCGTTGTCTGAATCGCCTTAGTTTGCCTTTGTGCAACTATTTTTCTTGAAATCGATGGTGCAAACTTTTCTTCACCGTATTTGTAGAGTATCCGCTGAATCTCCTGTTGAGAAGCTGTGTTTATAATCTCTGCCGCTGTCACACCTTGTTGACTCATTCGCATATCAAGAGGGGCATCATTGTGAAATGAAAAACCTCTTTTTGCCGTGTCTAGCTGATGAGAGCTAACGCCTAAATCAGCAAGAATTCCGTTTGCACCGCTTATATCTAAACTATTAAGTATTTGTTTTATATTATAAAAATTGTCATTTACTATCTTTATATTTTCTTTGCCCTTAAACTTTTTTTTCAAGTTTTCTATTGCATCGGGGTCTCTGTCAATGCAGACAAGCAACCCTTTTTTAGACAACCCGGCAGCTATTTGAGCTGAGTGGCCTCCACCGCCTGCCGTGCAGTCAATATAAACGCCATCGGCTTTTATGTCGAGTGCTTCGACAGCCTCATTTAAAAAAACTGGAACATGTGAAAACTCCATTTGCCGCCCTCCAAAAATGCTTTGTTTGCTTTGTGTCTGGGCATATATCAATAATTAATATGGGCCGTTGAATGCCTTGAAGAAAGAACCCTCCTTCTCCTCCATGTCAACCCATTCTTGTTTATCCCAAATTTCAAAATGATTCTCCGCGCCGACAACGAACACCTCACGCACAAGGTTTGCAAAATCGCAAAACTCCGCTTTTAGTGTAACCCTGCCCTGCTTGTCCGCCTCGGCAGTGTCTATGTTTGCATTGGCAAATCTTTTAAATAGAACAAGCTCACGACCATCATATTTTTCTTCAACAGCTTCCATGAACTCGTCCCACCCCTGCTCGGAATAAATCATAATGCATTTGTCTCCGTTTAGTGGTTTACAGACAATAAAACTGTCACCCAACAGCTCGCGAAATTTGGTAGGGATAGACAACCTGTTCTTTTGGTCAAGGTTGTGAAGATACTTACCTCTGAACTTTTTCATGTCAATCCCCTCCCTTTTATAGTATTCGAGTGCCTTTGCGCGCCTTTATTCACCTTTTGGCTCCACTTTCCACCTAATTATAACCTACACTTATGTTCATTGCAAGAGTTTGTATACAATTATTTTTTTAAAATTGTGTATAGGAAAAATAAAAACACCACATATTGCGAGGTCAAAAACGCCTCGAAGTAAAAAAACTTCGGGGCAGAAATAATCTTTCATTATTGCATTGCAATCATCGTTCGCTTTTGACTCGTGGACAATTTTTAATTTTGACCAACCAGACGCAAAAATGCCCTCTGAGTTTTCAAAGGGCATTTAATAATAAAGTAATGTTTTTAATTATTGACAATCATCGACATTTTCCCAGTTGTGCCAGACCTCCTGCACGTCGTCATTATCTTCAAGAATATAAAGTAATTTTGTCATGTTTTTGATATCCTCTTCTTTTTCAAGGCTTGCGTATGTAGACGGAACATATTCAACCTGTGCAGATGCAAATTCGTAACCCTTGCTTTCAAGCGCATCGCAAACAGCTCCAAAATCATTCGGTTCGGTTCTGATATCGAAAATACCTTCTTCTGTCAAAAAATCGGATGCTCCTGCTTCAATTGCTGCCTCCATGAGTTTTTCTTCATCTTTCCCCTCTTGCTCGATTGCAATTACACCTTGTCTGCTGAACATATATGAAACACAACCCGATTGGCCTAAATTCCCACCGTATTTGTCAAAATAGTGGCGCATTTCTGAAGCAGTGCGATTCCTATTATCTGTAAGTGTTTCAACAATAACCGCAACTCCTGATGGCCCGTAGCCTTCATAGACTATCTCTTCAAAATTATCGCCCGAGCCCTCGCCTGCGGCTTTTTTGATTATTCTCTCGATATTATCATTCGGAACATTGTTTGCTTTTGCCTTTGCGATGACATCCCTGAGCTTTGAATTTGCAGACGGGTCGGGGCCACCACCCTGACGCACCGCAACAGAAAGCTCACGGCCCATTTTTGTGAAAATTTTAGCTCGCTGATTATCTGTCTTTTCTTTTTTTCTTTTTATTGTGCTCCATTTTGAATGTCCAGCCATATATATCACCAT
>DASRNM010000133.1:0-2310 GCA_035647435.1 Clostridia bacterium | reverse complement strand
AACCAAAACAACTTAAATAACTAAAAGGTGGTATAATTATGAAAAAGAAAGAGAGCAACATCAAAAGAAGAATAATCGCAATCGCATTATCGGTAATCACATTATCGTCATTTGCAACGATGTCATTAACAACAGCTTCTGCGGCTACAAGCTCACAGACAATCAGCGCAGTCGTAAATAAAAACACCGTCAATCTGCTCAAGGGTTCAACAGCAACCGAAAAACAGGCTATAAAGGATATTAAGGAAATCAAGAAGTTTGTTGACGATTACAAGGCTGAAAGCGAAAAAACATCAAGAAAAGAAAAGCTTCAGAAACGCAATGACAGAATCGAAAAATACGTTACATCCGGAGTTGAAGCAGTCAACAACATTGCCAAGGGCGAATATGTAAGTGCAGTAAAAAATGTTGTCGGTCTTTTCCCGTACGGCGGAATAATTTCAGGTGTTATAGATTTGTTCACAACTCTTTTCACACCTGCACCAGAGGAACCCGATCTTGTTCCCGAGGTTTCCCTTGAAGAAATCGAAAAACAGCTCGGCACCATTAAAACATCAATTGATTCTCTTAAAGAGGCTATCAAGCAGAACGAAAACAATGAATTTTACAAATGTCTGAATCAGATTGTTCTCGTTTACAACGACAAAGGCTCTGTAATTATGTCCTATATTAAAAACAAGGCAAAGCTTTTAGATGCAAATAAAAATCTTGAAGCCGCAATACAGGAAAAAGACGCTAAAAAAATCGAAGAATCAAAGAAAGCAGTTGAGAAAGCGAAAAACGAGCTTAGCAAAAGCCAGAAGCTCATCGACAATTTCTTCGGTGATGACAACCTCAACGATTTATACAGACTCAGGGATAGCCTTAAGCGGTGCACACAGTATATGAACGGCACAAACTTCAGCATTAAAGCAGACAAAGCAGAAGGCAATCCGTTCCTCATTAACTTCAAAGCAAAGGTTGAAGGCGCAAAAACAGGCACCTCGATTGACAGCATTATTGAACAGTGCATAAAGGATAACGAAGCAATCTGGAATTACTACGAGCTTGGCATCACCATGTACTCCGCACTTGCTCCTTCATACATCAAATATCTCAACGACCGCAAACAATCAGATAAGGCAGATGCAAATAACCAGGAATATGTCAGCTTTATGACAGGCATATATCCGAGCGGAGGCACAGATACTCTCGATAACAAAATTAATGCCATAGATGTTCACGATTACTATATGACAACAATTCTCCCGAAAATGCTCGAAAGCTCCGGTATGTATAAGTTCAAGGACAACACAGTCGGCGAAAAGGTAGCAGAGGTTAGCTGCAACGGGGAAACGGAAATTTTTAAAAGCTTTGACGAAGCGTGGAACTATGCAACAAAATATACAAATACAAAAATCACATTATGTAAAGACACTGAAATAACAGGATTCTTTGGAACAAGCACAGAGCATAAAAATAATATTGAGCTTGACCTTCAGGGACACAAAATCAATACAAAAGAAGCATTGGCTCTTGAAAATGGCGGATCTCTCAAAATCCACAGCAGCATCGATAATGGTTCTTTTAAATACTCCGGTAGTATCGGCGGAGTTCCGTGTATAGTAAATAAAGACGGCTCTCTGAAAGTAGAAAACTGTATTTTTGAAAAATATACAGGAAGTGCAATTCGTAATTCAGGCGGAAACGCTGACATAAACAATTGTATTTTCAAAAATAACATTGCAAGGTACGGAGGCGCAATTGACTCACACGCAGACTTTACAATTAAAAACTGCACATTTGAAAGCAACGACTCAGAGAGATGTGGCGGTGCAATAACTTCTTTCGGAGGAAAGAATTATATAGAGAATTGTACCTTTAACAATAATAAATCAGGAGAAAACGGTGGTGCAATATTCTATACAGAAAGTCTGTCAGAGCCGACAATTCGCAGGTCAACCTTCACAAATAATTATGCAAAAAAGAACGGCGGCGCAATCTTTGTTTCGGAACACACCGACTTTGACATCAGCTACTCAAATTTAACAAACAATAAATGTGGCAACAACGGCGGTGCAATCTTCCTCGGACAGCTCAGAAGTACAAATCATTACTTCAGAAATATGACCATTGAAAACAACAAATGCGGAAAGGAAGGCGGCGGAGTATTTGCAGATGCCTGGGGCTGCAACACAGCAGATATCAAGCTCTTTGGCTGGAACAAAATCAGATACAATACAGATGTGTGCGGAGCTGCATCAAATGCAAAAATGATAAAAGATACCTGTAGAACAGTATTCAAAATTATGGGCGATTTTGACACATATA
>DASRNM010000132.1:0-8532 GCA_035647435.1 Clostridia bacterium | reverse complement strand
GTATTATGCTGTTGTTTTTTCTAAATTATTAGGTAATTTATTAAAAGTTAAACTATATAAATGTAGAGTTTAGAAGTGCTTCCAAGACACAATAACGCTTAAAGATTGTCGGCATGGGCACACTATTAAAAAAGCAGAGGTTTAATTCAAACCTCTGCTTTTTAGTATTTTATATGCAACCTGTGAAGTGCACCGAAATATATTCTTCTTATCCATCGTATTAATGGCAAAAACAAACAGTATAATTTATGCTTTTCAGAATCACAATCAATATATTTGCCCTTTCGTTGAACACCCTTTAAGACCGCTATTACCTGGCTATCCCTTACCCCACGTTCGACAAACCATTGATTGTCACCACGGGTAATGTAGCCGTTTTCATCCTCCCCTATTATTCTGTGGAGAACAAAGCTGCCGTTTTCACGCCTATAAAGCGGAATGTCATTTTTTTTGAGCTTACCTGAACACTTAACAAGTGTGATTTTGTCTCTCTTGTTACCTATAAGCGGCATCATGCTCGAGCCTGAACTCACAAAAGAAACAGCACCACCGCTGCCCAAAACTTCTTCAATAACAGGTGTTATTTCAAAAAGCTCAATACCTTTATGATTCAATAAGACCTGCCCCTTTTAACTGCGAAATGAAATCCTTTGTGTCTGCAATTGCCAAAGACGGCTCGATTGAATACTCCTGAACGAGGGCATCAATAAGCTGTTGTTTGCTTGCACCATTTTCAAGAATTGTCCATAGCTTTTCTCCTGTTTCATTAAGGGTAACAAGCCCGTTAAAATCCGCAACCGCATTGCCCACAGCGACAACAATAGCACTATCGCAAACCCTGCGCAATTTGTATCCTTCTTTTATTTTCAACCCAATCACTCCTGCACCAGTTCAATTTTTTTGCCGACTATCCTAACTTCTTTATTGCACGCCTCAACTGCGGCACGCTTATGTGAAATAATTATGCATGTTTTATTCTTCAACTTCTTTATGTTCTCTAACAGTTCCTTCTCAGTGCTCTCATCAAGTGCCGAGGTCGCCTCATCAAATAACAATATTGGGGAGTCGCAAAGAATCGCCCTTGCTATTGCAATCCTCTGAATCTGCCCTTCAGAAAGCCCGTGGCCTCTCTCGCCGATTACTGTATTAAGCCCGTCGGGTAATTCTTCCATAAACGGTTCCATACAGCTGATTTTAACCGCAAGGTTGATGTCCTCCTCGGACTTGTCCTCGTTTAAAAAAGTTACATTCTCACGAATTGTGCCTGAAAGGAGCATGTTGCCCTGCGGAACATAGGCAAAAAGCCCTCTTATCCCTTTATCAGCCTCACGCTTTTTATCACCCAAAGCAAAATATATATTGCCTTTTTGTGGGTACAGTACCCCTAGCAAGAGCTTCAATAATGTGCTTTTACCTATGCCCGAAATACCCGTTATCGCCACAAAATCGCCTTTTTCAATTGTCACGCTCGTGTCTTCGAGAACCTTTTCGTTTTTGTATCCAAATGAAATATTATCAAACACAATAGCTTCAAGATCTTCATAAAAGCTGTGAGGGTCCGCTACAATTGTATCGTACTCAACCTCGTCGGGCAAGTTTTCAATTTCAATAATCCTCTCAGACGAAGCGATTAGGCTATAATACCGAGGGATAAGGTTTGAAAGGCTCGAAACGGGCGTTTGGATTTGATTGACAAGCTGTAAAATAGCAGTCAAAGTTCCGTAACTTATTGCGGTTGTGTAAATGCCGTATGCTCCCCAAAAAAAAGCAAAGTAGTAGCCCGCACTGAAAATCGCACCCATTCCAAAATTAGCAACTATGCTAATTATTACCCTTTTCATTCTCTTTTTAAAGTTCTTTTCAAAAAGGTAGTCAAACTTGCCTTTGACTTGTTTTTCGGCATTGAACACCTTTATGACCAAAGAATTTTCCAAAACCTCTTGCATGAACGAACGGGAGGCACCCTCAGTTTCTTGAACCTCTTTGTGGAGTCGTTTCATGATGCCCCTGAAAGCTCTTGTCGTGATAAACATTATTATTCCACCAACTAAAAAAACCAGTGAAAACCTTTTTTCGATGGAATACAGTGCAAAGAAAGCCAGAAATAATTTTGTCAACAACCCAAAAAGGTTCGGAAGAATTGTTGTTGCACCGTCAACAATAACCCCTATATCGTTTGTTAAGCGGTTCATAAGCTCACCGCTGTGAAAGCTCGATATCTCTGAATAATCTTTGAGTAAAACAGACTTTAGCAGCCTTTGTTTTAACGCAATTTCGAGTCTTACCTTTGAGTGTTCAAGCAAAAACCTGTAAAAAAGATTCAACAGAAGTCTTACAAACACAACTGAACCAATGATGATCATATACTTAACAAGTTCAGGATGATTGCCTGCAACGGCACTATCCACAAGCCCCCTTGAAAGTAAAGCAGTAACAATCAAAATAGAAGAAAATGCACAATATATAATTGTCAAAGCTATAATTACGGGCACTTGCTTTTTTGAAGCCTTATACAACCACTTCACGGTTTTCATATCAGTGTCTTTGATAACCAAAACGCATCTTCCTCAAAAATTATTCAAGCATATCCTCTTGTTTCACCTTTTCGATGAAAACATTTATATCTTCGGTTGCTTTCTCTTCACTGACGTTATATTCTTGCAAAAGGTTTTTGACCATTTCATCCTTAGTTACGCCTTTTTCAAGCATACTCCATAAAAAAGCACCTGTTTCATTCAAATTAATGACTTTGGTGAAATCAATAGCCGCACGACCTGTTGCGACAATTATATAACTGCCTGCTACTTTTCGCAGTATAAAATCTTTTTTTGCTTTCATGTTTGCCTCTCAAATCCATATTTCATAGTATTATAAGATAATTTTACCGCTTGTTCGCTTATATTGCAACCCATTTTATAGACTTTAATACTATTAAGCACTTTTTCTATCATACTTAATAGTTTGTCCATTTGTTCAATTTCTTTTGGCCTTATTGTCTGATTCAATATTTCGACAACAGCTTTTGCATTTGTTAGGGGTTTTATCCAATTTTCTTTACTTCGCTCTATAAAACAAATGCTCTTCAATGGCACACTTGTGTTCAGGTTTAAACTTGTTTTGCCACTGAACGGAGTGCCAAAAACAACAGCTTGTCCATCAATTATTCTTATGGCGGGCTTATCATCATTGATTATCTGTGCACTATCTTCACCGAAATATTTTTGCCACATCTGAGTATGCGTCGATTTGCCCGTTCCGCAAGGGGCAGAAAAAAGGTAAGCCTCACCGTCAACTGAAACAGCTGATGAATGAAGAAAAAAACCACCGAAATTTATAAGCTGTGTGTAAATGGATGCACCTATAAGAAGATATTCCGCCTCTGCTTCAGTAAGATTAGGTGCGCGTTCAAGCAAAGATTTTATTTCTTCCTCACTCACATCTGCACAAATATCGGCATTTTCAAATTTTTCTGTTTTATACTTTTCACTCCTATTTATAATTAAATCACATTTTGATCGGTAGCTGATATTCAGCCCCGCAATTTTGTAATAGCTCATATAATCACCAATATTAATAAAAATACATCGGGCAGGCAGATTAACCTGCCTGCCCGATAAAAAAACTGTTAAACGTCTACTATGTCTTCAGTGGGAGTTTCTCCGACATCTCCGCCATCAGTAGGGTCACCGCTCGCTGTAATTATGTCCTCCACATCGAACAGTTCAATGTCAAGTACGGGTTTTTCATATTTTTTGCTCATGGGCCTTCCCTCCTTTACGTTACTATTAGCACAAATGATTAGCTAAAAACCTTAATCTTCGTCTCCAATTTCGAAACCAGGATCTTCAGAGCTTGTTGTAATAACATCTCTGATTTCAAGTTTTTCAGCTTCAAATGTTGGGGTTAAATACTCTTTTTTCATAATAGCCACCTTGCTTATTTATAATGCTCTAAATCGTTATACATGAATTTACATCATTTCTGATGCTATTTCACTATAATAAACCTCTGGTGGACGACCATTGCCTGGATCAACAATTACATAAGCTCTTGCATACCATGTATCGCCCACATTCACGCCTTTTTTATTAACAATGAATGTACCAGCAGTTGAACGATTTGCACTCTTAGCTATTATAACAGAATTGTTGAATATGTCAAATTCATACCCGTTAGCAATTTCTGCCGAATTAGTCAATATCATGCCTACTTCAATAACTTCGTTGTATCCCTTAGCGCTTCTCTCTGAATAGAAAGTTATTAAGTTCTTATTTGTGTCTGCATTTGTTTTCGTAATGTTGATTGCAACACCCTTCGCAAATGACATGGTGTAAACAGCTTGAAGCTCAATATCGCCTGTCACTACAAATGAATAAGTGCTGTAGTAGCTTGCAACAGATACTGGCATGCCATCTTTAAATATTGCCCAGTAACCAAAACCTCCACTCGGAGCCGAAACAGTAGCAACATCATAGAGATTATATTCTCCTGCGCCACTAAAGCCTACGCCATCATTTTCAATCATTACATTGTAATTAACTGAACTTCTTACATAGTTAGCTTTGTATACAATGTGTGAGCCAGAATCACTTACTTCTACCCACTCAATAAATTCATAGCCGGTAACATAAGGTGCCTCAGGTTCTTCTGTTGACGGATTTTCGCCAACAAACTCATCTGTTGCAACAACACACTTGGACGTACTCAAGTATGTGACCTTTTTAACTGCATCCAAAACAAAGTTTGCAACATATGATGCATCAGCACCAGCTCTGAATGTAAAGGATGCGGTTTCAGAAACAATTCTATTTGTTACTGCATCTGTCCAATATGCAAATGTGCTGCCCGAATTGGCTGATGCAACTAATGTAACTAATTGACCTGATTCGCGCTCAGAACTACCTGACGAGACATTTGAAAAACCGCCAACCATTGAAACATTGCCTGCACCAACAGTGCTTGCTGATATAGTTACATTATCAAAAATAAAGTTTTCGATATAAATTCCTGGTTCAATCTGGGTTGCCGAATTAAACTCAAGCCATGTTCCGTCTATGAAACTCGGATTATAATAATCTTCAAGATTCATAAGCTTGCTATAACCTAATGACACGCCTTCAGCATTGAGCCAGCGCCCAAGGCTCTTATCAGCGTTTCTGCCAATAAATCTCTCTAAACCAGCAAGAGTTTCGTTAGCTGTATTAAGGAGTGAACCAGCCTGATTAAGCATTCCTAAATACTCAGGGAGATTGGGGAAAGCTCCAATAAGTAAATCACTCTCTAATGCAGGTGCCCATGGCTCTGTTGTGAATACTTCATAAACAGCATCTATTTCAACCATAAGCTCATTAACAATGCTCAAAACCTCTTCATAATTCTCAACAACATAGATTGCAATATTTTCTGTTGTGTCATAACTTGCTTTAAGTCCGTTAAGCAGAGCACTAACTCTATTGAATAAACCATTTTCAGGTACATCAACAACAACGCCCTGACTGTCAAGTAAATAGTATCCAAAATAGTCATAAACCATGTCTTGACCGCCGATTGCTACAAGTGCTTGCATTGCCCTGTCATATCCGGGAGCCATTCCGCTCTCGCCTCTGTACAAGTTTCTGTCAATGCTTGCAACTTTGTTAAATACATTATAGAACCAATCAATTCCGTCTTCATATAGAGGCTCTATTTTCTCTACAAGTTCAACAACTTTTGAAGGAAGACGATTAGATAAATCACGAACATATTGTGGAATGTCGATAAGGAACTCATAATAGTCAGCAAGATCGATACACATACGCTTTGTTACTTCGACATCATAAACGCCACTGTCAAAGCCTGCGAATATTGCGGTGTAAACACCTTCGACTTCATCAACTTCAACTGTAACTCCATTAATTGTTACATCTTCAGGGATCCATTTGTATGAAACAAACCCGTTTTCGATAACATTGGAATCGTCTGCGTTAACTGTTACTGTGAGAGAACCATCCTTGCAATATGTTTCAACTACAAGATTAGCTTCTTGCGCAACAACGAAAGCTCTTTTTTCATTAAGAATTTCCGAAAGAATGTCTGCTTCGTCCTGGTCAATATTTGTATTCATATTGTCTAAAAACTCAGCTGCAAGAGCTCCTGCATCGTATTTAACAGAAGTCTCGGGAACTGTAACGCCGGCTCTGTTCTTAACGGATTCTAAATAACCTGCTGCAAATCCGTCAATAAATGTTATGTTTCCGCCTAAATTAGCACCTGTTACATTATTGTTGATTCCGTATCTACCAATAAACACACTTGAGTCAGCAATAAGTGTTGCGCCATTTTTAAGCTCTAAGCCTGAACCAACCGGTACAAAATAAGTTTGTGTTGTTGGTATTCTAATATCAGCACCGATACAAACAACATCTTCGAGAACAACATTACCACCGGTAACATCAACAGCAGGCTCGCTGTTTGCAATAAGTTGATTCATAAAATCACCAAGGTCGTCTAGAACTGCTTGACCTGAATAAGAGCCAAAATGAGACTTTATTTTAGCGTTCTTAAGAGTAACATTTCCTGCGGTGATTAAGATTGCCGGCTCGCCCTCCTCAGCATTCATTTCGGCGCCAGCAAAATCAATAGTGATATCTTTCGAGATAACTACTGATTCGACAATTTGGCTTCCGTCCCAAACAAGCGTGTCGCCCGCTGGGGTGGAATCAATTGCAACTTGTAATGAGCTACCGCTTGCAGCCGCTGTTAAACCAAGTGCAAAGCAGCTGAATACCATAGTCATTGCAAGAACAACTGATAGTGTCTTCTTTGCAATTTTCATTTACTCATCTCCATTTCTTTAGAATAATCTATTAAGATTAAGAATCTCAAAAGCATAACAATTCCCAAAGCCAAACTCGCCATCGTACTAACTCGGAAGCGAAAATCATCTCAAGTTTTTTATGCTGTTGCAAATTCTTAAACTTTAAATTAGGCAGGATTTTTAAGAGTAAAAAACAAAACCCTGAAAAACTAGAACCCGACTATTACCCTATCATGAGAATCATACCATACTATGGAAAAACATGTCAAGACATATAGCAATTAAACCCTTGTGCAATATGTACAAGTTTTTGCTTGTCTATTGTTTTATGTTAGGTCTTGCTGCAATATCATCCTTTTTCAGCTTTGCAACACCACTTAACCTATATTTGATATTTGTTCTTTTATGAATAATTGTTGAAAAAAACCTTAATACCCAACAAAACGGAAGCAACAACGGCATTCTGTTCAAGATAGGATAGTTTATTGACATGTATTCGACACCTGGAAATGCCGTTGAGAAAAAATATTTCACTTTTCTTATCAGTAAAAACTTAGAATTTCCGTATCGTAATATAAATCTGTTTGATATCTCATTTTCAGCATTGCCATGAGTTCCGTTTGAAACTATATATTCTTCCGTTTTTCCAAAGATTTTTCTGGGTTTGCCATTTCCGAACCAAAGCTCTGATATTTCAATCATTTCATTTGCGAAGTCTAATAGCTCCATTTTTTTCAAAACATCGTTGATGTGCTCCATCTTTATAACTTTTTCATATGCTCTTAAATATATAAATATGTCAAGTATGGAACGAATCCCTGTTCCGCTTGTGTAAAAATGCTTCGCTGTGTGTGCTATAAGAAAAACAAAAAAAATCTCTTTGTTTAACTCGTATTCAGATTTTGAATCACTTATCAATTCCGCTCTTTTAAAACCATTGCCAAAAAACTCATTGACCTGCTCAAAACATTCATCAATAAGGCGTTTATGAACCTCTATATTCATAATCGGTTTCTTGTGGTAGATATCATGCAAATCGCAATCCAAAAAAAGCTTGTAGCCCAAATTTTGCATAATATGGCGTACAACGCCCGATTTCGTTTCGTCTATAATCAGGTCAATGTCGGACATTGTTCTCATATCAACTCTCGGGTAAATGTTTTTTATAACACTCCCCTTTAAAAACATAAATCTTAACCTTCGTTTTTCAAGCTCGTCTTTAAGCTGCTCTTTCTCAAGCTCCTGCTTTGCCTCACGCACAACGGCCTTGTTTCTTGCCTCTTTAAATTCAGAAAGCACCGAAGGGTCAACTTCAATATCCGATTCGCACAGAGCATAATATGCAATATTGGCTACGCTATGATCGTCAGCAAGTTGAAACAAATGGCTCCAATCAATATAGTTTTGAGGCAACGGTGCATTTTCTCCGTTAACGGCAGAGCGAATAAGCTGTATTAAGTAAAGCGCACAGCTAGTGTCTTTTTTATTCAACTTTACCTCTCACCTCAAATTAACTGTTATTTTTTGATTGCTTTATTTAAATATTATATCATAAATTTTATTCATATTCAATTTTTTTCAATATATTTTGGTATTTTTTTGAAATAACTGTTTTTATAATAAAAACTTTGTTTGTCAAGCGATATGCCTTACAATAAGCTGATTGTATCACTTAAATATCAACTAAAATCAATGTTGTAAAGTTTTTCCACTTTACAACATAATCAATATTAAAG
>DASRNM010000131.1:0-23814 GCA_035647435.1 Clostridia bacterium | reverse complement strand
TTCCAAAATATTACGGAACACAAGTTTTCTATTCAAAAAACAATGTTTTGAGTGAAGCGCTCGCTTCAAACATTCAGACTTCTGTGGTTGAACTTATTCAACCTGAAAACACAAGACAAATAAAAAAATCGGGTACAAGTATTTTCTTGCTTTATCATGCACAGATTCCCGCAACTTTAGTTGAATGCGGTTTTCTTTCAAACTATGCTGAATGTCAAAAACTTAAAGATGATAAGTATCAATCTCAAATGGCGTTTTCGATAATGCACGGTATTTTGGAATATTATAATTGTTCGGAGGAATTCTAAATGGCTCCCAAAAATAAATCACTCTATGTTTGCAGTGAATGCGGATATGAGAGCATTAAGTGGTATGGTTGCTGCCCAGGCTGTGGCGACTGGAATTGCATGATTCAGGAAATAAGAACTGCCCAATCAAATTCACAAAACAGAAATTCAAACTTAAGGCCTGCAAAAGCAATTCACCTTGATGAAATTAAATCTGACACAGCTTTCAGATATAACACAGGGCTTAATGAACTTGATAGAGTGCTCGGCGGGGGAATTGTCAAGGGCTCATTAACACTTTTGAGTGGCGACCCCGGAATCGGAAAGTCAACAATTCTGTTGCAGATTTGTGAGTATTTAGGCAAAAATTTAAAAATCCTATATGTTTCCGGTGAAGAATCCGCACACCAAATTAAGCTTAGGGCGGACAGGCTTAAGGTAAAAACAAACAATCTTTCGATTATGTGTGAAACTGATGTTCAAAGTGTTTGTGAATATATTAGAGAAAACAGGCCCGACATTGCAATAGTTGACTCAATTCAAACAATGAATTTCACTGAAATATCTTCTTCTCCGGGCAGTGTGGCTCAAGTTAGAGAATCCACAAATGTTTTGATGAGGACTGCTAAAAATTTAGATATTCCCGTAATCATAGTCGGTCACGTCAATAAAGACGGAAATATAGCTGGGCCTAAGGTTTTAGAACATATCGTTGATGCTGTGCTTTATTTAGAGGGCGAAAGGCACATGTCATACAGGATAATGAGAGCTGTCAAAAACAGATTCGGTTCAACTAATGAAATCGGTGTTTTTGAAATGAGGGATAAGGGCTTGGAGGAGGTCGAGAACCCCTCCTTAATGCTTATTTCTGGCAGACCTATGAATACATCGGGGACTTGCGTTGCTTGCGCAATGGAGGGCTCACGGCCGATTTTAGCTGAGGTGCAAGGGCTTGTAACGCCAACAGGTTTCGGCACTCCGAGGAGAATGGCAACAGGGTTTGATTACAACAGAATGACAATGCTAATTGCTGTTCTCGAAAAACGTTCGGGTTATTATTTTGCAAATATGGACGCTTATATAAACATTGTTGGTGGCTTAAAGTTGGACGAACCCGCAACAGACCTTTCAGTAGCACTTGCTCTTGTTTCTAGCCTTAAAGATATGCCGGTGAGTGATGATGTGCTCGCCTTTGGGGAAATAGGTTTGGGTGGTGAGTTAAGAGCCGTAGGAAATTGTGAGCAGCGCATAAAAGAAACTGCAAGGCTTGGCTTTAAACGTTGCATCATACCAAAACATAATCTAGAATCACTTTCAAAGAAAAACTTTGGTATTGAGGTCATCGGAGTACAAAACATTAGGGCGGCTTTTGATGCTGTTTAAAGGGTGTTAAATTTGTTTTCACCAGTTGAAAAACCAAATATTCCAAATACAAAGATTAAGCTTGCAGTCATTGGAGACTACGCAGAGCTTGAATCATCATTAAATTTGTTGGGCATTGAAACAATTAAACTAAAAAAATGCAACGGCTTGTTGAAACCGTTGCACTCTCATGCCGATATTTTATGTTGTCATCTTGGCAAAGAAGATATTATTCTTGAAAATTGTCAAAATGATGCATCAAAAAGACTTGAAGGCTTAGGGTTTAAACCAATAATGCTTCACAATGATTTAAAAAATAAATACCCATATGATGCACCCTTAAATGCTGCTATTTTCGGCGATTATATTGTTGCAAACACTCAAACAGTTTCACAAAACATTTTGAACTATTTTAAAAAACGGGAGTACGAAATTCTCGATGTCAATCAAGGATATTCAAAATGCTCAATTTGTGTTGTTAATTCAAATGCAATTATCACCGATGATTTATCGATATATAATTCCTGCAAGCCATATGATATTGATGTTTTACTTGTGGAAAAGGGCAGTGTTAAACTTGAGGGACACAACTATGGGTTTATCGGTGGCTGTTGCGGTTTGATTGATGAAAACCTTATGGCATTTTGCGGTGATATAAATAAGCATTCTGATGCGGATAAAATAAAGGGATTTCTAAAAAACTACTCTATTGATACAATTGCACTTTTTTCATCGGATTTGATAGACGTAGGGGGAATCTTGCCGCTGACGATATAAAATAATAAAAATAAAGGAATGGAAAACAGATAGACTGTAAACCATTCCTTTTTTCTTTTCATGCTTTATTAAGCACCTTTTTCGAGTGCCCTTTGCAACCAAATTGCTCCAATATCCATTGCGTCGTAAAGACCTCTTTTTTCAGTCTTTTTAGCAATTCGTTCACGCGGGCGGACATCAGGGTCCGTGTTAACAAGTTGAATCATCACTTTGTCTGCAATCTCAAGGTCTTTAACCTTCTTTTTGCTAACAATTTGAATAACAATTACAAACGGGTCGCTCATATAGCCATAATATATGGTGTTTCCGCTACGAACAAGCGGCTTACCCTTATAGTTGAGAAACTTCTCACCATTCTTATTGTTTTCAGCCATTTAATCGCTCCAATCATTCTTAAGATTTGATATATTCCTTCACCAGCACTTGAAGCAACTCGTCTCTGTCAAGCTTTCTGACAAGACTGCGCGCATTATTGTGTGTAGTGATATATGTGGGATCTTCTGACAGAATATAACCGACAATTTGACTGATAGGGTTATAGCCCTTTTCAAGCAAGGCATCGTATACCGTGAGAAGAATCCTTCGCATTTCCTGCTCATGCTCATCTTTGATTGAGAATTGTATTGTCTTATCGATCATATTAAGCACCTCCTAATAAAGGTAGTTTTATTATACACTAAACATTAGAACATTACAATGCAAAAATCAACATTGCTCCTAAAATCTATCCTCTCAAGCTAATGCCTAACTCAGACAATGCTTCAACTGCTCGTTTAACCGCAGAGTCCGCCTCATCATCTTTAAGCGTGCGTTCATCGGAACGAAGGCGGATATTAAAAGCAACACTCTTTTTGCCCTGAGTAATTTGCTCACCTTCATAAACATCGAACAAGCTAATGCTTTCGAGAACATCGCCGATAGCTTTACTGATGGTTTTTTCAAGCTTTAAAACAGTAATCTCTTTGTCGCACACAAACGCAAGGTCCCTGTTTATAGCTGGGAATTTAGGTAGAGGCTTATATCTTTTTATTGTATTCCTATTTTTTTGAATAGTTTCAAATTTCACAAGTGCAACATATACCCTTGTGTCAAAGCCGTAGTTGTCAAGAACTGCAGGGTGTATTTCCCCGATAGTTGCAAGCTCTTCACCATTGAGCAAAAGTTTTGCCGCACGGCCAGGGTGAAGAGAGCTGTCGTTTGTCAACACTTCAATATCATAGCTGTCAATACCCGTCTGACAGATTAGCTCCTCGACTACACCTTTAACGCTATAAAAGTTACAGTCATCACCGTACATTCCAATGGAAATTATCTGGTTTTCAACAGGCAATTTCTTTGTTCCCTGCGAAAAATAAACCGTTGCTAACTCAAAAACTTTAATGTTTTCATTTCTATTGTTATAGTTGCGTGCAAGCACGTCAAGAAGTGAGGGGAGAGGAGTCGTTCTCATAACGCTCGTGTCTTCTCCTAAGGGGTTTGTAATAACAACACAGTTGCGTTTTTCGCTATCCTCAGGTAAATTAATTTTATTATATGCTTTCGGGCTTATGAATGAATAAGTTGAAATTTCCGACAAACCGCATGAAAGCAATGTTTCACTGATAAGGTTTTGCAAGACTTGTTCATCTGTCAGTTTAGCATTCGCAACACCCGAAAGAGGACGGTTAGGTATATTTTCATATCCGTAGAATCTTGCAATTTCTTCAGAAATGTCTGCAAGATGATTAACATCTCCTCTAAATGAAGGCACTTTTATCAAATCATTCTCAACTTTAAATTCAAGCTTCTCGAGAATTTCTTTTTGAGCATCAGCCTTGACATCAATACCCACAAAATTGTTAACCCATTTCCAATCGAAAGGAAGAATTGTCTCTTGTGAATCAATACAGTTGCAATCAACAACACCATTTATGACATCACCTGCGTTGAGCAATTGAACAAGCTCAAGTGCACGATTAAGACACGTCAAACAATTTTCGGGGTCAAGCTGTTTTTCAAAGCGGCCAGAAGCCTCTGTTCTCATGCCAAGCTTCTTTGAGGTTCTGCGAACACTTGCGCCGTTAAAGCATGCAGATTCGAAAACAATTGTATTGGTGTCTTCCATAATCCCGCTGTATTCGCCACCCATAACGCCGGCTATGGCAACAGGCTTCTTTTCGTCGGCAATGACAAGCATTTCCGTGTCAAGTTTTCTGTCAGTGCCATCAAGTGTAGTTATGGTTTCGTCTTCGTTGGCTGTTCTCACAATTACTTGATTGCCTTCTAAATATCTCAAATCAAATGCATGCATTGGTTGACCATATTCAAGCATAACATAATTTGTAATATCAACAATGTTGTTAATAGGTCTAACACCGCTCGCTCTCAAACGCTCTCTTAGCCAAAGAGGGGAGGGTGCAATTCTAACATTTTCAACAACTGCACCGATATAACGGCTACATTTTTCAGAATCATCTATTCTAACCTTCAAAAGCTTGCTTACATCGCCTTTGCTCGGCTTTACAGCCGGTTTGGCTACGTTTAACGAAACATTGAAGCTTGCAGCAGCCTCACGGGCAAGGCCGACAACGCTAAGGCAATCAGGCCTGTTAGGGGTAATTTCAAATTCGGTTACAACATCATTCAAGCCGATTGATTGTCTTATATCCATTCCTAGAGTTTTATCGCAATCATCATCTAAAATAAATATACCATCTGAAATTGCGTTCGGAAAATCATGAACGGTCAAACCCAGCTCAGCAAGAGAACAAAGCATACCGTAGCTCTCAACACCTCTGAGCGCACAAGCTTTAATTTCTTGACCACCAAAAACAACAGAATTGTCAAGAGCAACAGGAACATAAACGTCAACCTTTAGGTTTTGCGCTCCCGACACAATTTGAACTGTTTTATTTTCACCGATTTCTATCTTGCAAACCCACATATGGTCGGAATCAGGGTGAACTTCAAGTGAAACAACTTTTCCGACAACAATGTTTTTCAACTGAGCACCTTCTTGGCAATAACCCTCAACCTTTGAGCCCGTCATTGTCATTGTGTCTGCAAATTCTTTATCACTAACATTTATTTTTACATAGTCGTTTAACCATTTTTTTGACAAAATCATTTAATACACCTCCAATTAAAATTGATTGAGAAACTTCTGATCATTTTCGAACAACAGTCGCATATCATCAATCTGAAACCTAAACATTGTCAAACGTTCAAGGCCGACACCAAAAGCAAAACCACTGTATTCCTCTGGATCAATTTCTCCGCATTTAAGCACCTTCGGGTGCACCATGCCCGCACCAAGGATTTCTATCCAGCCTTCGCCTTTGCACATCGAGCAACCTTTTCCACCACATCGGAAGCATGAAACATCAATCTCACATGATGGCTCAGTGAAAGGGAAATGATGAGGGCGTAAACGAATTTTTGTATTATCGCCATAGAGTCTTTTTGCAAACGCTTCTAGGCAACCCTTTAAGTCGCCCATTGTTATTCCCTTGTCAATTACAAGGCCTTCAACCTGGTGAAATAAAGGGGAATGTGTTGCGTCAACAGCATCTGAACGATAAACTCTTCCCGGAGCAATAATCCTTATAGGAGGAGCCTGTTTTTCCATAACACGAATTTGAACCGGTGATGTCTGAGTTCTAAGTAACATGTTTTCAGTGATATAGAAAGTGTCCTGTGTGTCTCTTGATGGATGGTCTTTAGGTATATTCAACGCCTCGAAGTTATAATAATCCCATTCAATTTCGGGGCCTGTGGCAATATCAAAGCCCATGCCGAGAAAAATATCCTTAACCTCATCCAAAACTATTGAAAGGGGATGCTTGTGACCGAGAGTATATTTTTCGCCGGGGATTGTAACATCGATTTTTTCTTCTTTAAGCTTTTTCTCTGTTTCTAACGCTTTGATTTTTTCAGAATGTTCAGCAATTAAACTCTCAAGTTGTTGCCTGACTTCATTCGCAAGTTGCCCCATAACAGGCCTTTCTTGAGGAGAGAGCTTGCCCATTTGTTTGAGAATAGATGTGAGCTGTCCTTTTTTACCGAGGTATTCAACACGCAAGGCTTCCAAATCGGCACGAGCGCTTATTTTTAAAATTTTCTCGCTGACTGCACTGCGCATAGCCTCAAGTTGTTCTTTCATTTAAATTATCCTTCCCTAATTGAATTTTTGCTCGAATTAATCTCATAATTTAAAATACAATATAAAAAACCTCCGCCCCTAAGTGAGGGACGAAGGTTAACTCCGCGGTACCACCCTGCATTTTTGCCATTTGGCAAACACTTTCACACTCGATGGTGTGGTTCACAAATAACGGTTGTGCCCCGTTGCCGCCTACAGCCTAAGTTTCAGCAGCACCGCTCCGAAGTGAACTTCAACAATGCATGAACGCAAGTGCATTCCAGCTTATAGCACTCTCTCTGGCCGCCCAACCGCAAAGTTTACTCTCTTCATCAATGCGTTTAAATCAAATGCAATTATATCATAACAAAATTTAATTTGCAATAATTTTACACATATTTTTTAGAATAAATATTAAAATATTAAGCAGTTGCTTGCTAATAATTATTATGGGTGATAGAATTTTAAATGGAGGTGTTTAAATGAGAATAATAACAGCCGAGCAAATGAAAATGGTCGAACGCAGAGCATTTCAAAACGGTTTTGAATACAATAGAATGATGGAAAACGCAGGTGCAACTTGCGCAAAAATCATTAGAGATGACATTATTGAAAATTATTGCAAAGGAGAAATTGTTTCTGTCGTTTGTGGCAAAGGAAAAAACGGCGGTGACGGTTTTGTTATTGCAAGAAAGCTGTGCGAATACGGTTGCAATGTCAATGTGATAATGGCAATGGGAAACCCTGCGGCATTAGAATCCATTGAAATGCTCAACAGATTAAAAGTGCTCAATATACACTTATATGATTACCGTTATGAGAAGGTTAATGTACACAATGTTTTAAATAAATCGCATATTATTGTTGATGCCATTTTTGGTTTTGGTTTTATTGGAAAAATCGAGGGTGAGCTTAAAGAACTGATAAGTGTGATGAACCTCTCAAACGGCCATAAGGTTGCGGTTGATATTCCGAGCGGGATTACATGCGACAGCAGCGAGGTTAATTCTGATTGCTTTAAAGCCGATATGACAATAGCTATATCAGCACTTAAAAAAGCTCATGTGTTCTTGCCTGCATCCCTTTGCTGCGGTAAAGTGAAGATAGCAAAAATCGGCATTGATGAAAAGTGCTACGATGCTATTGAAAATAAAGGTATTTTCACTCTTGATGAAACAGAAATAAAGCAAAAGTTTATTGAAAGAGACCCACTTTCCCATAAAGGAAGCTATGGACATTTATTGAATATCTGCGGTAGCGTCAACTATCAAGGTGCTGCCGTTCTCGCTGCTAAAGGTGCAGTCAACAGCGGGGCAGGGCTTGTTACAGCAGCTTTTCCAGACAAAGCCTACCCTGCAATAGCGGCAAAGCTCACAGAGCCTATATTGATGCCTTTAAAAACAAATAACGAGGGCATGATTAATGTTTTAGCTCTACCTGAACTTCGCAAGGCAATGAAAAAAGTAACAGCATTGCTCATTGGTTGCGGTTTAGGCTTGAGCCAGGATACAAGAGAGATTGTGAAAAATGTGTTGCAATATGCCGATTGCCCTATAATATTAGATGCTGATGGAATAAATGCTGTATCTAAAAATATAGATATATTGAAAGCAGCAGGAGTTCCAATGATATTGACACCGCACCCAGGAGAAATGTCAGCACTCACAGGGCTAACGGTTGACAATATTCAGAACGACAGGGTTAAGACTGCAAAACTATTTGCAAACAGAAGTGGGGCAGTGATTGTTTTAAAAGGAGCAAACACCGTTGTTGCGGCTCCCGACAGTGATTTTGTATATGTCAACACTACCGGAAACCCTGGCATGGCGTGCGGAGGCAGCGGTGACCTTTTAGCTGGTATAATAGCCTCCTTTACAGCTCAAGGTATGCCTGTTTTCGATGCTGCCGTAAGTGCGGTTTATATTCACGGTGCTGTCGGAGATTATGTTGCCAATGAATATTCACAGCGTGGTTTAACCCCTTCGTTGTGTTGTGAGCTGTTACCCCTGCTGCTTTCGAAATTTGAATAATGGGTGATTAAATGAAACGATTGCTTGTCCTTTTATTGGCTGCGATTATGTGCTTGTCTGCATGTTCAAAAATAGGTGCAGATAAAACTCCACCGACATTCCCTCAAAGCTTCGAAACAGATTTAGAGATCAGATTCAATGAATCAGAAATCACAGCGCATTGGGTGTGTGAAACTTTGGCTTCAAATAAGTTTGAAATGATTTCGCCAAACTCAATCAATGGCCTTATTTTAGAGTTTATGGGAAGCACCTGCACGGTTACATACGAAGGCCTAAGTTTTGCAATGGACTTTGCAAGGTTCCCTCAAACAGCCTTTGGCACAGAGCTTATCAATGCTTTTGAAACAGTTGTCACTGATACAGATATAACTGTTACCCAATGTGAGGACTCATGGGAATACAAAGGTTTGAACTCGTCAGGAAGTTTTATTTTAAAGCAGAACAACACCACAGGCTTTTTTGAATACTTTTCCGTCCCATCAATGGATTTGACGATTGTTTTTAAAAACTTTCAAAAAATTTGATAAATTTTTATCAGCTTTTTCTATGCCAAATAAATACAGGTTTTCTATAATAATGACAAATTTCAAGTAAAATTTTAGGATAAGTAATGTCAAAACTAAAGAAACAGGAATATAATGGATTGAAATGGATGCACAGACATAAATAATTTTAGCTCCCCGATTTTAACAATGTTTAATTGCGCCATTGAATGGCAAAAATATAACTGCCATTCAAAAATATGGAGGGTGATTAAAATGACAGTTATGCGGGGAGATATTTTTTATGCAGACTTAAGCCCCGTTGTTGGCTCTGAGCAGGGTGGGATAAGACCTGTTCTTATTGTTCAAAACGATGTCGGCAACAAATTCAGCCCCACGGTTATTGCGGCAGCAATTACAAGTCAAAAGTTTAAAACAAGTCTGCCAACACATATTCAGGTAAATGCAGACGGTTGCGGTCTTGCAAAAGATTCAATAGTTTTGCTTGAACAGGTAAGAACTATTGATAAAAAAAGACTAAAAGAAAAAATGGGTTCTTTAAACGAAGCAGATATGAACAGGGTGGATCAAGCATTATCCGTAAGCTTAGGTATAGGGCACGGCGTTTCGGCAACGGCAGCCGTTTAACATAACTTGTTATGTTGTAATAATTATAATACTGTGGTATAATTTCACCAAAATGGGGTGGGAATTGTGTCAATAAATGATATTGTAATTATTGGAGCTGGTGGGCTGGGACGAGAAGTTCTTTTTGAACTGCGAGAGCTTAATCTTCACAACAGGAATTATAATATTCTTGGATTTATTGATGACAATAAGAGTGAAGGAAGTATAATACATGGCCTGCCCGTTTTAGGGAGCACAAACTATCTTCTCAATTATAAAGAGGATATATCAGCGGTGATATGTGTCGGTAATCCACAAGCAAGGCATTCCATATATAAAAAGGTATCCAAAAACACTAAAATTAAATTCCCAAATATAATTGCTGATGATTTCAGGTGTTCTGATTTTGTCAAAATGGGCAAAGGTAATGTTGTGTGTTTTTCATGCATTGCAACTGTCGATATTGAAATAGGGGATTTTGTGATTTTAAGTAATGGCACAAAGATAGGGCACGACTCCAAAGTCGGCAACTTCGTAACGCTTTATCCGAGCGTAAATGTTTCTGGCAATGTAAATGTCGGTGATTATTCTGAACTCGGAGTTGGCGCAAGCATTATTCAAAATAAATCCATCGGTACGGGTGTGGTTGTCGGTGCAGGCGCGGTTGTTATCAACGATATTCCCAAAAACTGCACGGCAGTCGGTGTCCCTGCAAGGGTTATCAAAGAAATTTAATTCTTAATAACTATATAAAAAATGCCTATGAGATTTTCTCATAGGCATTCTTGATTTATTTGTTATCGCCATTCTAAAGGGTTAAGCCAGAAATTAGGAACATCTGCAATTTCTTTATGCTCGGTTAAACGTGTAACTCCAAGCTCCTTTATGTCATTGTAAAGTTTCTTGTTTTCTTTATAATGCTTAATAGGGTTAAGAGGGGAAAACTCCGCTAGCATAAGGTTGCCCTTGTAGAACCTAAATGAAAGTCTTGATCTTTTAATATTGTTCAACTGTGTCGAATTTTCAGCGCTTGCTTGTGCATTATCACACAATCTGTCTATCTTTTTAATCTCTGAGCCTAAGAAAATCCCACTTTCATAATGCCAATCAAAAATAAACAGATGAGATGTCTGTGACACCTTTGTTGTCAACATATCAATGTACTCTTTAATATATAATGCTGAATCTGCACCGTAATACGCACTCATAAAGTCCATCATATGGTATTCAACATCACAATATGGGTCCCAAAGAAGTTTTGAAAGGATATATGCCCTAAGTTCGCCAAATTCGCCGCTCTTGCCGCCTGTATAATTACCTTGTTCAAAAACGCCCTTGACGTTGTTTTCGGCGAAAGTCTGCATATTGTCCGAAAGCACATGGAAGTTTGGGAAGGGCATTAGATAAAGATTAAAGTTGGTTGTGTAATCCCATATATAAAGATTATCACATATTTGCGACCAAGCCTTTAAATCTTCAGTAAATGTAGGCTCTTTTTCAGAAACATATTCAACAAGGCTTTCATGACCGCACTCATCCAAAGGATGACAAAAACAACATTCTATTGAGCAAAGCCTTACAATCACATTATCTCTCGGGATTATATTAACAGGTGTTTTTCTTGTATATTGATAGGCAAAAGTATCAAACTGAACATTTGGAAATTCGCCCCCCAAAACCTCTGCTATTTGATTAACAAAATTGACCATCGTGCCCGCAGGGCTATCGTAGTACTCATCTGAGGCTTTACAATTCTCACATTGGCAATAATTTTGATTATCAAGTTGAGTAATTGAAATGATATCTGCATCGGGTTTTTTCAAGAGAGCTTGGCGTACATTTTGTATTGCAATTTCAACCACTTCGGGGTTTGTTAAACAACGTTGCTTTGTTTCCCATTTGCCCGTATCTTCTCTAAATGCGAAGTAATCTGGGTGTTCTTCATAGTATGACGCAGGAACAAGCCTTTCAAGACTGTGCGCAAAATCAGCATATCTTATTCCGCCGCCATTTTCGGACGATAGGTTGACTCTCACTTGGCTGTTAAGCTTTTGCTTAACCATCCAATCCTCATTGAATGTAGACTGCCAATAGCAGTCACGATATTCAAAAATCGGAATTTGTTCATCAGAAAGATTTTGGTCGATTTTGACTTGTGAAAGTTCGGGAACCTTTTTAAGGTCAGAAGTGTACCAACGGCAGCCTAACTGTTCCTCAAGAAATGAATAGACACCGTAGAGTGTACCCCTTAATTCACCGCCAGCAATAATAAGCTTTTGACCGACAACTTTTTTAATAAATCCGTCGTTACCCAATTTATTTCTGTCAACACTTATGGACGGTACGTTTTCTCTGTTCGTTTTGCCGACAATGATTTCTGTGTTTATGGTGGTTGCGCTATCATCCTTTATTATCAGAGTAACACCGCTAATATCTCTCAAATATCTTTGCAAAACATTTGCAGCTGTAACCTCTGATTCATTTGCGTTTTCGCCTTTGATAATTACATAATCGCTTTCATCGTTTTCAATAAGTGTTAACCATTGTGTAATTATCGGCTCGACATACGCATTCCCACCGTAATCAACAGTATCGTATTCTATCCCTATGCCGAGTGTGCCTAGAAAAAACTGTAGCAATGCTATTATTGTGGATATAATTTGTTTGATTGCCATAAAATCCCTCCTTTTTTTTAATATACCACTTTACAATATATTTTTCAAATTAAATTGTTAAATATTAATTTCTTTCTGAAATATATTTATTGTCAAAACTTGATTATTTATATATAAAATGATAAAATAATAGTTTGAAAGGAATTGATTTGATGGTAAGCAAAGTTTGGGAAATAAGCGAGTGTGATAAGAATAAGGCGTTAGAAATAGCACAGCGACACGGTCTTAATCCGTTTTCCGCTTTGATTGCCGTGTCAAGAGGTTTGACTGATAGTGACGACATAGAGGAATTTTTTTCAACCGAGAGCAGTGCACTAACTAATCCATTTGATTTGCCGGACATGGAAAAGGCAGTTAAAAGAATAAATAATGCTATTGATAACTTTGAACGTATAGCAATTTTCGGTGACTACGACGCTGATGGAGTTTGTGCAACAGCACTTGTTTACAGCTTTTTAGAAATGCAAGGCGCTGATGCTTTTTATTATATACCAGACAGGCAAACCGAAGGTTACGGTTTGAGCATTGAATCAGTAGATAAATTACATAAGCTTGGGGCAAAAGTTATAATAACTGTAGACAACGGTATTCGCAGTATTAACGAGGCAAAATATGCTAGTGAGCTTGGTATGGATTTAATCATCACCGACCATCATATAGTCGGCGATGAACTTCCAGAAGCAGTTGCGGTGATTAACCCTCACAGAGAGGATTGCAAATTAAAGTTTAAAGACCTTGCGGGTGTCGGGGTTGCGTTTAAGCTAATAAGTGCGCTAGGAGGCATAAATCAAGAGGAACTGCTAAGTGACTACGGTGACATAGTTGCAATAGGCACCGTCGCCGATGTTGTGCCTTTAAAAGGTGAGAACAGGTCTTTTGTTAAAGCCGGCTTAAAGGCGATTAATGAGAACATTCGAGAAGGAATATGGGCATTGCGGCAGACTGCAGGGTATGATGAAAACAAACCCTTGACTTCTAAAGGAATTGCCTTTACCGTTGCTCCAAGGATAAATGCCGCAGGCAGAATGGGTGCTGCAAAAAGAGCAGTTGAGCTATTGCTCAGCGAAGATGAGGCCACCGCCCAAAATATAGCTCAAGATATTGAGCAAGCAAACACCGATAGAAAATTAATCGGTCAGGATATCCTTGAACAGGTAGAAAAACAGATTTCTCAAAGCCCTCGTTTGCTTTATGACAGGGTTTTGGTGTGCGACGGCGAAGGATGGCACCACGGAGTTATAGGGATTGTTGCATCAAGGATAGTTGAGCGTTACGGTAAGCCCTGTATCATTATTTCAAGAGATGGCGAAAATGCAAAGGGGTCTGGAAGAAGCCTTGATGGTTTTTCTCTCTTTGATGCTATTGAGGAATGTTCTGATTTGTTGGATTTTTATGGTGGTCATACACTTGCCGCAGGTTTAAGTTTGAAAAGTGACAATATTAGTGGATTCAGAACAAAAATTAATGATTATTCATCAACGTTTCAAATGCCATTTCTAATACAAAAAATCGATTTGAAGATTAACCCTAAGTTCATAGGTATGGATGTGATTGATGGAATTCAGGTTTTTGAACCGTTTGGGTTTGAAAACTCTCAGCCGGTTTTCGGGTTATTTAATATGACCATCAAAAACATTGCACCAACATCAAACGGCAAGCATATAAAGCTTGTTGTTCAACGGGGCGACACTTCAATTAGGGTTATGAGTTTTGGCCAAGATGTGGAGTCCTTTGAGTTTCGTTGCGGAGATGTTGTTGACCTTGCGGTTGTTTTAGATAAAAATGAATACTTAAACAATGTTTATGTTGGAGTATATCTAAAGAGCATAAGGTACTCTAATATGGATGAAAAAGCTATTCAAGAGGGCATCCGTTCATATGAAATGTTTAAAAGGGGAGAGGCGTTACCCTGCAAAACGCTGATTAATGCTTGCCCCGAGCGGGAGCTTATGGCCGACATATACAGAGCAATAAAATCAAACAATGGTTGGAACAGAGGAACACAGGCCCTATTAAATCAGATTGGTAATTTGGGCGAAAGATTTTGTGCCGTTAATATTGCTTTAGATGTTTTTGAAGAAATGGGGCTTTTAATTGTAGATAATTATTGCTATAATTTGCCTAAGATTTCAAAAAAGGTAAGCTTAGATGATTCTATTATTTTAAAATCACTAAATAAACATTCTTAAAATATATTAGATGTAAAGGGGGGGATAAAGATGAGTGAGAACAAGGACAAAGGTGACGGATATTTTGAGCTAATAGAGCTTTTGAAAAAATCATATAGCGACGAAGATTTGGCTTTAATAGAAAAGGCTTATGATATTTCCGAAAAAGCCCACAGGGGTCAGATTCGTTTTTCAGGTCAACCATTTGTGATTCACCCTATAGCCGTTTCGCAGGTTCTTGCTCAACTCGGCATGGACTCTGCATCCATAATTGCAGCCCTTCTTCACGACACAGTTGAAGACACCCTAATTACACTGCCCGAGCTAAAAGAAAAATTTAATGAAGAGATTGCTGCTCTTGTAGATGGTGTAACAAAACTTGGCAAAGTATCCTTGACAACTAAAGAGGAACAACAGGCAGAAAACGTGAGAAAAATGCTCCTTGCCATGTCACAGGATATTCGTGTAATCATCATTAAATTAGCTGATAGAATCCACAACATGAGAACGCTCAGCTTTATGAGCCCTCAAAAACGCAGAGATAAGGCTCTTGAAACTTTAGAGATTTATGCTCCAATTGCCCATCGGTTGGGTATTAGAACAATAAAAGAAGAGCTTGAAGATTTAGCGATTAGTTATTTAGATCCTGTTGCATACCATGAAATTGATGAGTCTCTCGAATCTCAAAAGCAATTTCGTCAAGAGTTTCTGAAAGACATTAAAAACAGAATTGGGGTTAGAATCGAAAAAGTTGTGCCAAACCCTCACATTGGTGGAAGAATAAAAAGCGTTCACGGTATATACAGAAAAATGTATATGCAAAACAGGAATTTTGATGAAATATATGATATTTATGCAGTAAGAATAATAGTTGAATCGGTCATTGATTGCTATAATTGCCTTGGTATTATTCATGATATGTTCAAACCGATACCCGGCAGATTCAAAGACTATATTTCAACACCTAAACCAAACATGTATCAATCGCTGCACACAACTGTTTTAGGCACTGAAGGCCTACCCTTTGAGGTTCAAATAAGAACTTGGGAAATGCACCACACCGCAGAATTCGGAATTGCCGCGCATTGGAAATATAAGCTTGGCATAAAAGGCAATGCAAAGTTTGAAGAAAGACTGTCTTGGATAAGACAGCTACTTGAAAGTCAAAAAGACAGCGAAGATGTTGAGGATATTGTTCGTACAATTAAAAGCGACCTTGTACCTGACGAAGTTTTTGTGTTCACACCAAAAGGTGATGTTATAGATCTCCCACAAGGTGCAACAGTAATTGATTTTGCATATGCCATACATTCCGCAGTCGGCAACCGTATGAACGGTGCAAAGGTGGACGGCCGAATTGTGCCAATAGATTATCAAGTGAAAACAGGCGAAATTGTTGAGATAATTACCTCATCCAACCAAACTAAAGGCCCAAGCCGTGATTGGTTAAAAATAGTTAAGACAAGTGAAGCGAGAAGCAAAATAAGGTCATGGTTTAAAAAAGAAAGACGCGATGAAAACATCATCGAGGGCAAGGCAGAAATCGAAAAAGAATTCAGAAGAAATTACATTCGCCTGAGTGACGATGATTTACAAACACTAATAAACAACCTTGCAGAAAAACGACATTGTAATTCTATTGATGACTTTTATGCTTCAATCGGTTACGGTGGATTAACCCTGTCTAAACTAATGCCAAGAATAAGAGATGAATACAACAAGCTTGTTAAGGAGCAAGGAAAACCTGAAGACTCTAATGAAATTAAATTAGTGCCACCCCAAAGAAGAAGGGGTAAAGAAGGTGTGATAGTTGAGGGGATTGATAACTGTCTTGTCAAGTTTTCACGCTGCTGTAATCCGCTCCCAGGCGATAGTATTATTGGTTTTATAACAAGGGGACACGGTGTTTCAATCCACAAAAGGGATTGTGTCAATGTTCCCAAATCGATACCCCTTGCTGAGGAGCCAGAACGTTGGATTTCCGCCCATTGGGAAGACAATGTCAAGGAGGATTTTAAATCAACACTTCACATCTCGTGCTTGAATCGTGTTGGTATGCTTGCTGATGTTTCGGGTCAGCTGGCAAGCATGCGTGTTATGATTCATGACATCAATGCCAGAAACTCAAAGGATATGAGAACGACAATGACAATCACAATAACCGTTAATGGAGTTGAACACCTTAAAAGTGTTATTTCGAAGCTTGAAAAGATTGAGGGAGTTTTGAGTGTTGAGCGCTCTGGAATAAATTGAGCAAAGGAAAGGTAAAATAATGAAAGCTATTGTACAAAGAGTTAAAGGTTCAAAAGTAACCGTTAACAATAACATAATAGGAAAAATTGGTCAAGGTTTCAATGTTTTGCTTGGTGTGGTCGAAGGTGACACCGAAAGTGAAGCACAAATGCTTGCAGGAAAAGTCGCAAGGCTCAGGGTATTTGAAGATGAAAATTGCAAAATGAATTTGTCTGTCAATGATATAAACGGTGAAATTCTTGTTATTTCTCAATTTACGCTTTGTGCCTGCTTAAAAAAAGGTAATCGGCCCTCTTTTACTAATTCCGCAGAACCAAAAGTTGCAAAAAGGCTTTACGAGTGCTTCATTGAGGAACTAAAGAAAAATGGTGTTAAAAATGTTGAGCAAGGAGTTTTTGCCGCAGATATGCAGGTTGAAATTCACAACGATGGGCCCGTTACCATAATGCTTGACACAGATATTTGGATGAAAAGGTAGTGTTGTAATTGAAGATATATTGTGTTCCCCAGGGGATAATAGATGCTAATTGCTATGTTTTAGTGGATGAAAAAAGCGGTGAAGCTGCATTGATAGATGTCGGCGGTTTTGATAATTCACTAAAAAGCATACTAGAAAACGAAGAAATTAAAAAAGTGAAATATATATTGCTCACCCACGGGCATTATGACCATTTGTTAGGTGTGTATGATGCAAAAGAGCATACAGGTGCCAAAGTTGCAATTCATAAAATGGATAAGGAGTGTTTGACTGACGAAAACAGTAGCCTTGCCTATCAAATTGAGTCTGTTAAACAAAAACCGGTTGAACCTGATATAATTTTAAAAGATGGAATGAAGCTTAATGTAGGAAACATTGAGCTAGAGGTTCTTCATACCCCCGGTCATTCAAAGGGTAGTGTGTGTTTTGTTTGCGAGAGTGAAAGAATAATCTTTTCGGGTGACACTTTGTTTTTAAAAACTTATGGTAGAACCGATTTACAAGGCGGGAGTTGGAGTGAATTACAACTCTCATTAAACAAACTCGCGCTCCTTGAGGGCGATTACATTGTTTATCCGGGTCATTTTATGCAAACAAGTCTTGATTTTGAAAGAAAGCATAACAGATACATGAGGCGCAATAAATGATACTTGAAATTTTGAACCATGACTTTCACTATGAAATGGAAAATCTCTGCCGAATGTTTTTTCCGTTTGAAAAAATTATTAAAACATATGAGCCGAATAAATTAAATGATGATATTGTAGTAACTACAAAGCTTATTGCACAGAATAATACAATAAAACATGTTGCTCGGATTAAGGCTTTTGATAATGAATATATATGTGAAAGTTATGTTGATGCAAATGTTAAAGATTTAAACGCTGAATGCGAGTTTAGTATGACGAAGGCGCTTTTTGAGGTGTTGAAAAACTCAACTAACTATACTCCCTCATGGGGCATTTTAACGGGAGTGCGCCCGTCAAAGCTTATGACAAAACTCATTTCGACTTACGGAGAAAAGAGTGCAAAAAAATATTTTGCAGAGAAATTAATTGTAAGTGAGGCAAAAACCGACCTTGCTTTTAATGTCGCAAAATCAGAAATGAAGATAATTGACTCCTCAACTCCAAGGTCTTTTAGTCTATATATTTCTATTCCATTTTGCCCGACAAGGTGTAGCTATTGTTCTTTTGTTTCACATTCAATTACAAGCCCGCAGGCAAAAAATCTCATCCCAGAATATGTTGAAAAGTTATGCCAAGAAATTGAGATAGTTGGCAAATATGCAAAAAATCTTGAACTAAAACTTGAAAGTGTTTATTGGGGTGGTGGAACTCCAACAAGCCTCGATGCAGAAGATATCAATATTATTTGCAATTCAATTAGTAAAAGCTTTGATGTTAACAGTGCTCGTGAATACACTATTGAAGCAGGGCGGCCCGACACGGTGACAAAGAAAAAGCTTGAGGTTATAAAAAGAAATGCCGTTACACGAATAAGCATTAACCCTCAAACCTTCGATGATACTGTCTTAAAAAACATCGGAAGATTGCACAGCTCTCAAAAAACTATTGATGCTTTTATGCTCGCAAGAAGCTTGGGTTTTGATAACATAAACATGGATTTAATCGCTGGTTTACCAGGGGACAGTGTTGAAAATTTTAGCAAATCCCTTAATAAAACAATTGAGTGTAACCCCGAGAATATTACTGTACATACCCTTGCATTGAAGCGTTCATCAACACTTGTTTCAAACGGCGAAACATTCAAAGGCATTAACCTAACCTCAAAAATGCTTGAAAAGGTTGAAAACACATTGCCTGGTAAAGGTTTTGCCCCGTACTATATGTATAGACAAAGCCGCTCTTTGGGTAACCTTGAAAATGTCGGTTGGAGCAAAAAGGGGTACAAGTGCTTATATAATGTGTTCATGATGGAGGAATGCCACACTGTTTTGGCAGCAGGCGCAGGGGCTGTAACAAAACTCAAACAACCCCTTGGCGATTACATTGAAAGGATTTTCAATTTCAAATATCCTTATGAATATATAAATAGATTTGAAGAGCTAATGGAACGAAAACAGCGCATATATGATTTTTACAATTCATAATATTAAAACGGCTGTACTAATTTTGGAGGAAAACATGGCGGAAATAAACAACTATTTGGATTATATAAATTTCAGCGTGACAAATAATTCTAAAGATTTAATCGAAAAAACTGAAAATAGATATTCCAGTATAATACAATCAATAGCCAAAAGAATAGCAAACTCGCATGGGCATACTGCAATAATGCTGTCAGGCCCGAGCGCTTCAGGTAAAACCACTACTGCTTTTAAAATTGCCGACGAATTGAAGGCATTAGGTATCGCCGCTTACACAATTTCGCTTGACGATTTTTATATGAACAAATGTGATGCAATGCTTTTGGAGGACGGAACTCCCGATCTTGAATCTGTGCATGCTCTTGATTTGGAATTTATTAACAGAACATTGAATAAGCTAATTGTTGAAGGGGAGAGCGACCTACCAATTTTTGACTTCACAATTGGCAGGAGAAGTGACAAAACAAAACACATAAAGCTAAACGAGGATGATGTAATAATCGTTGAAGGTCTTCACGCCTTGAACCCGTTAATTACTGAATGCTTGCCTAAAGATAGCCTTTTAAAGCTATATATAAATGTATCTTCAAGGATTTACGGTAAGAATCGAAGGATTATTCTAAATAAGCGGAATCTGCGTTTTTCACGAAGATTGGTCAGAGATTATCAATTTCGCTCAAGTTCAGTTGAGAATACCTATATGCTATGGCAAACAGTTTTAAGGGGAGAAGAATTGTATCTTTCCCCGTATAAAGCCTATGCGGATTTAAGGATTAATTCAATCCATATATATGAACCATGTGTATTAAAACAAATTGTGATTCCATTGCTTGAAAGTGAAATGAATAATGACGGGTTTGCATATAGAAAAGAGGCAAAAAAACTTATAAGAGGATTAAAAAGTTTTGAGGATATTGATTTATCGCTTGTGCCCTCTGATTCTCTTTTGCGAGAATTCTTAGGTGAAAATGTATAACTGTTGCCATAAAAGTTTTGGTGTGATATAATTATCACAAAATTGGAGGTGTGTGCTATGGATAGGTTTGATGATATTATAAGCACGGCAAAAACGTTTGGTGAATGCATTGGTGATAAAGCTAAAAACTTTGCAGTAGTATCTAACAAAAGACTTAAATTAGTTGAGAGCGAAACTAAGATTGAAAAGCTTTTTTCGCACTTAGGTAAAATATACTATGATAGTTTTTCGGACGATTGTGATGACGAGAACATGAAGGATATTATTAGTGAGATAGATTTAGTCAAAAACAGTATCGCTAACATTAAAGCCGACATAGAGTTGTTAAAAAATAAATAACTGATAAAATTATACGGAATCTAACAATGCCAAAAACATAAACACATTTAAGCTTTTGTTTTGGCATTGTTTTAGTGTATAATACTTCATATATTTCATTATAGGATGTGTTTACTTGGCCAAAAAACAATCTATGCTCAATGGTGCACTTATCCTTGCTGTTGCCACTGTTATAGTGAAAATAATAGGTGCATTATATAAAATCCCCCTAACAGACCTAATCGGTGCTACTGGAAGGGGTTACTTTAATTCGGCTTATGAGATTTATACCCCTATTTTCGCTATTTCGATGGCCGGTCTCCCTGTTGCAGTATCAAGACTCGTTTCAGAAAATATTGCGTTGAACAGATACCGTGAAGCACGGATGGTTTTTAAAGTTGCTAAAAGGATATTCTTTATAACTGGAGTTACAGGAACAGCTATTTTGTTTATAATAGCAGTTCCCTACACAAAATATGTTGCTGATGAACGCAACTTAGCAGCTGTTCTCGCTATTGCTCCTTCTATATTCTTCTGTTGCTCTATGTCAGCTTACAGGGGATATTATGAAGGTTTGAGAAATATGACTCCAACAGCTATTTCTCAAATCATTGAGGCCTTAGGCAAGTTGAGCCTCGGACTTGGCTTAGCATCGGGAATACTGAAATATGGTCTTCACCAATTCAACACAACGGGAATTGTCTTCGGCAAACAAGTAGCTGATGAGGCAATGGCTTACAGTGAAATATATCCTTACGCAGCAGCCGGCGCTGTGCTCGGGGTGACTGTCGGCACAGTTTTTGGTCTGATTTACATGATAATATCATACAAAATCAAAGGCGATGGAATTTCGAGAATTGACCTTGTAAACTCACCAAAACCTCAAGCAGGTATGAAAATTGCAAAGAACCTTATTATTATTGCAATACCTATGGTTGCAAGTGCATTGATATTGAATTTAACTAATCTAATTGATACATTAACCATTCAGCACCGCTTGGCCTATGCAATAGAAAGAAGTCCAGAAATAATCCATTCTATGTATGGCAAATCATTTGAAAGTGCAAATTTGCTTGATAAGGATATAGTGAAGTATTTATATGGAACCTACGGCTCCGTGCTTGATTTTAGAAACTTAATTCCTACAATAACAATGTCTTTAGGCGTGAGTGCTCTGCCTGCCATTTCTGCAGCATGGGCAACACGTGACCGGAAATCAATCAGAATAACTATAGAGTCTGTATTAAGGGTAACTATGCTTGTAGCGATGCCTGCGGGCATTGGCATGGCCGTGCTTTCAGAACAAATTCTAACTATAATCTATGGTGTTAATAACCCCGATATTATACCGATTGCGGCACCAATAATGGCTACATACGGCTATGCTACTGCACTGATGGCTCTATCAACTCCGGTGGTTAACCTTTTGCAGGGCATTGGTCGAACAGATATTCCTGTAAAATCGCTGTTAGTTGGCGGAGTGGTAAAGATTATTTCGAACTTTATTCTTGTCGGAAACCCCAATTATAATATTAACGGGGCACCTTTTGGCTCTATTCTTTGTTATGTTGCTATAATAAGTATAAACCTGGTCTCTTTGCTTAAAATATCAAAGATTAAAGTTGATTTTAAATCTATATTTATAAAGCCGATTTTTTGTTCTATTTTGTGCGGAGCGACAGCATGGTCCGTTTACGGGTTGACTGAAAGATTTATTTTAAACATTGACTCTTTGTCAAATAGAGTTATATTAATTTCAACTGTTTTTGCAATTGCGTTTGCAGTTATTGTGTACTGCCTTTCCATACTATTAATTAGAGGCATTTCAAGGGATGACGTCGAAATGTTGCCAAAAGGGGAAAAAATTGCGAAAGCACTTGCAAAACATAGGCTTTTAGGGTAAAATGATTTATGTTAAAGAAATATGTGTGGTGTGTTTTATGATTGATAACTTCAGATTTAAAGATTTTTACAACATCAATGATTTATTGGATATCATGCGTTGTTTGAGATCTCCTGGCGGTTGCCCGTGGGATGCCGAACAAACTCATGACAGCATCAAGAAAAACTTTATTGAAGAGACTTACGAAGTTATTGAAGCTATAAACAAAAATGATTCTACACTTTTAAAAGAAGAGCTTGGTGATGTCCTCCTTCAAGTAGTTTTTCATTCTCAAATGGAGGCAGAGCATGGAGTTTTTGATTTCAATAATGTTGTTGATGGGATTTGCAATAAACTCATTGACCGCCACCCCCATGTTTTTGGCAAAGTAAGTGTAGGCAGTGTTGACGATGTCTTAAACAATTGGGACAATATTAAAAGAAAAAGTAAAAACCAAAAAAGCAGTACGTCTGCGATGAAAAGCGTGCCAAGAGAATTGCCCGCGCTTATGAGGAGCACTAAAATACAACAAAAAGCAAAGAGTTCTGGATTCGATTGGCCTGATATAAACGGTGCGGTAGAGAAACTTGAAGAAGAAATCAGCGAGCTTAAAACAGCAATATTCGAAAATGACGCAGATAGCTCCTTTGAAGAGTTGGGAGATGTGCTTTTCAGTGTAGTTAATGTTTCAAGGTTTTTAAATTGTGATGCAGAAGAATCTTTGACTTCTGCTACGGATAAGTTTGTTGATAGATTCTCAAGGGTTGAAGAGCTTTCAGAGAAACATAACATTGACATGAACAACACTAGCCTTGAAGAGTTGGACAAGCTTTGGGATAAAGCAAAGAAAAGTTAATTGATAGATGATAATACTATCTAAATTAGTATTTCATATACAATTTTTTGAAAATTAGGAGGAATTAGAATGAATAAGACAGAATTTATCAGCGCAGTTGCCGAAAAAGAGGGCATTGAAAAGAAAAGTGCAGAAAAGTATGTTAATGCCGTAATTGGTACCATTACAGACGCACTTGCAAATGGCGAAAAGGTCCAGCTTATTGGTTTTGGTACATTCGAAGTAAGAGATAGGGCAGAAAAACAGGCTCGTAACCCCAAAACAGGTGAAACTGTTCATGTTCCAGCTTGCAAATCTCCCGCTTTTAAAGCAGGCAAAGCACTTAAGGAAGCAGTTAATAAATAATTGTTTTTATATCTATAATTGGGGCTGCTCAAAGTAAGAAGATACTTTGAGCGGTTCTTTATATAAGG
>DASRNM010000130.1:0-5169 GCA_035647435.1 Clostridia bacterium | reverse complement strand
GTTTTTTAATTAAGCTGTTTTTAGGATTATTTAACAGATGTTTCTATTATGCAATCCAAAAAGGAATGAACATCCGAGAGCTCATAAGTCAACAGTTTTTGCGCACTTTTTATAACTGTTTCAACACATGCGTAAGGCTTTTCATATGTATCATTCTGCTTGTTTTCTTTTACATTCAGCAGATGCTTAATCACATTTTCGGTCACCTGAACAAATCGCTCGTCATGTACGGGGATTTTTTCGTTGAGCCAACTCCTCGGTAACTTCCCGCACCTTACACCGTATAGAATTATTCTATATAAACACATCGTGTTTACATTCAGCAAATGGTCGCCGAAAATATAGTCGCTTTTACCTATTTTTTCAACAACATTTGACATTGCGCGGTAAACGGTTGATATTGAAAGCTGCTCGTCGTCAGCTATTTCGTTTTGAGCATCAAATGCTTGACTGAAGCCGAATTTGCTTTTACTTCTGCCAAGGAGATAATCTGTTGTAACTCCGTAATACTCGGCAGCATTGCACAAAAAGTCAAGACCACACTCTCTAATCCCTCTTTCATAGTGAGAAAGCAGTGCTTGTGACACATTTAGTTCAAGTGCCGCCTCCTTCTGGCTAACTCCTTTTTCTTTTCTTAACTCAGAAACTAAAATCGAAAAATCCGCCCTCAATTTATACATCCTTCCTATACTCTACGTATAATTATTATAAGGCTTATTCAAACAAATTACCATAATAAATATAAACAAAAAATTTCTATTTTTTTGGAGGTATCCAATGAAGTCCTATTATATCCATTTTATCAGGCACGGGCTAACAGACGCTACACTTGAAGGGCGCTATATTGGCCATACAGATGCTCCGTTAAGCGAAGATGGCATAGCACAGCTCACACAAATGAAAGAAAATTGTATTTTCCCCGATGTTGGCGTTGTCTTTACCTCCCCTTTGTCAAGATGCACTAAAACAGCCAAAATCCTTTATCCTGATAAAAACGCCATTGCTATTGATGGCTTAATAGAATATAGCTTTGGTGAGTTTGAAAACAAAACGGCGCAGGAGCTAAAGGAGCACCCCGTTTTTCCAAAATGGCTTGCTGGGGAAAAGGGCGTTGATCCGCCTTTCGGTGAGAGTAATGAGGATTTTTCGGCAAGAATTTGCAATACATTGTCAAAAATAATTGAGGGAATGATGAAAACATCTACCCTCAACGCAACAATAATAACTCATGGTGGTATTATAATGGCTCTGCTTTCCGCTTTTGGTTTACCCGAACTTCCAATGCACGATTGGCTAACTCCTAACGGTTGTGGTTATACAGTGCGTATTACACCATCCATATGGATGAACGGTAAAAAATTTGAAGTTGTCTGCGAAATTCCGAAAACGGAGAATAAAAACGATGACTATTCTAATGATTATTATTGGGAGGATATAAAATGATTTTCGCAAATCATGCGCACATATATCCAAAAGAAATTCGTCCATCAGGCAGCATTGACAGTTTGAAAAAACTGATGGAAAATTGCTCAATAGATAAATGCGTTGCCTTTGCAACTTTTCCAGACAGGTTCAAGGACTCGGGTTTGGATATGAACCAAAACCAGTGGCTTGCGGATAAAATAAAAACCGACTCCTCGCTTGTCGGTTTTGGAACAATTGATTTTGAAAATAAGGATTTGAAAGGTCAGGTTGACGAAATTTCCGACTGCGGTTTCAAAGGCATAAAACTTCACCCTCAGGCACAAGAATTCAAGGTTGACAGTGAAGAAGCCTTTGAGATCTATTCAAGGGCGGAAGAGTTAGGGCTTTTTATTACATTTCACACAGGCGTTCACTGGCACCGCCTTCGAGACAATAATGTTTTGCTTTTTGACGAAGTGGCATATAACTTCAAAAATCTTCGTTTCAGCATGGAGCATATAGGCGGTTTCAGCTTTTTCAAAGAAGCACTTGCCGTCATGGTCAATAATAAAAGGGACGGCAGACAGCCAAGAATTTTCGCAGGTTGGACGAGTATTTTTGGGAACGATAAAGACGCATGGTCATTGACTGATGAACAGCTTGAAACGCTATTGTTTCAGACAAGCGATAATAACAGTATTTTTGGTCTTGATTTCCCGTTCAAGGATGAACAATATATATCTAACAGCATTCAACGCATACAAAGCATGAATCTTTCAAAATTGACGAAAGAGAAAATTCTCGGTGGCAACCTTGAAAGAGAATTGTTTGGAAGCTTATAATAAATCGGTGAGAAAAATGAAAAATACATTTGAAAAAATTTATGATGTTGTCTGCTCAATTCCAAAAGGCAAGGTTGCAACCTATGGCCAGGTTGCCGCTATGGCAGGCAATCCCCGTTGGTCACAGATAGTTGGCTATGCTCTCCATGCAAACCCGAGGCCGGGTGAAATCCCCTGCCACAGGGTTGTCAACAGGTTTGGTGAGGTTTCAAAAGCATTTGCCTTTGGCGGTGGTTGCATGCAGCGAACCCTGCTTGAGGAAGAGGGAGTAAAGTTTGACGAAAATGGGACAGTTGTTTTATCAAATCACCTTTGGAACAATCAATAATTTTTAAAGGAGATATAATTATGCCCTTTATTAACACAAAGCTAAATGTTGAATTGACTGAAGAAAAAGAAAATATTCTCAAAACGAAGTTCGGTGATGCAATTTCTCTTATCCCAGGCAAAAGTGAAAGCTGGCTTATGCTTGACTTTGAGGACAATTGCCACATTTATTTTAGGGGTGATAACTCAAGCCCGATAGCGTTTGTGGAAATAAATCTAAAGGGTTGCGCTCCAAGAAACGCATACGATGCATTGACAAAAAAGATAACCGAAATCCTCTCAATTGAGTTGTGCATTGACACCTCAAATATTTATATTAAATTTTCTGAAACAGACACATGGGGATGGAACGGTGCAAATCTATAAAATGCATTTAAAAATATAAAATTTTTTAAATTTACGAGAATATTGTGCCTTTGTCGGCACAAACTATGCCTGAAAAGCTTTTAAGGAGTTGAAAATAAATGCTTGATAGGATATCACTGATTCTCGTTATCATAGGTGCCCTCAACTGGGGAAGCATAGGGTTGTTTCAATTTGACATAGTTGCCTGGATTTTCGGTGGGCAAGGTGCCATTGTAAGCAGAATAATTTATACAGTTGTCGCACTTGCAGGAGTATGGTGCTTATCTCTCCTGTTCCGTGAGAACGCAGTTCTTGAGACAAGCGAAGACGAAATGCCTAGGTAGAAATGAAAATCAAAACAGAAACGATCCAAAATGGGTCGTTTCTGTTTTCTTTCAGGTTATATTTATTTTCTTAAAATATACTTTTAATAACAATCAAAAATATATTAATAATTCTAATAAGCATTTTCTCAGCTTCGAACAATTCATCACTCTGAACATCCTTAATCAATGTGAATTCATCGATTACCGTATTCGTGTCTGCCCGGTAGCTTTTAATGTCGCAAAAATCGCCGCTGAAATCCAAAACAATATAGTTCGGCGCATCTAAACGAGGTGCACTTTTTACGAAAAATGGTGAATCCTCATTGGGGAAGTTGATTTTGCTACCCGATGCAGAACCTACTGTTATATAAACCACCCCATCATCATCAATTTTATTGCCTGTTAGTGAATGCGACCTTGAATAGTAATGATCATGTCCACTTAAAACCAAATCTATATCATATTTATCGAAAAGCGGTGCATAAGCACTTCTTAGCAAGTTTTCATCTTCACCCGAATTGTTGCTGTAAATGCTATGATGCATCATAACAACACGCCATTTTAAATCATTGCAACTATTAACCGCTTCATTTATTATGCTTTCATTGTCAAACGATAATGGGTTGTTAGAGTTCAAAACTATAAATAATGTGTCATTGCTTGGAAACCAATATCCACAGCCGGCAGGAGAGGCTAAAAATTCTCTTTTGTATTCATTGGGGTTATTAAAATGATGTTTAAAAAGCGGGAAATAGAAGTCATGGTTGCCTATTGCATTAGCAATAGGTATATTTTTCAACATCGGTGCAGCTAAAAATGAATTGTATTGCCTGTTGCTTATTGCAAGCTCCACCTGGTCTCCTCCAGACAAAATCATATCCGCATTGTGAATGCTCAAAGCATTGTGAAGGGTGGAATACCAACCGTATGAATCTGCAATTTGAACGCTTTTGTTCAAACTATCTCCAGAACGACCAATTTGCGAGTCTGAAACAAACAAAACCTTCAAAGCGTTGCTTCGTGCAGTCTTGAAACTTTGGGTGCTCTGCCAAACTCCGCACACACTATAAGAATAATAGTATGTTGTGTCGGGCTCAAGGCCAGAAACACAAACCTTGTTTGACCATAGCAAAAGATTTGTCTTTGAAATCTCGACAATAAACAACCTTGCATCGCTCATATCAGGTTTAGTTGCGATTTTGAACACAGGATTCACATCAAACAAGTGCGAAAGCCATGCAAAATTCATTTCACTCTCGTCTTTTCCGGGTGTAATACATATTGCGCTTATGTTATTTTGTTGCTCATACCAATGTGTCTCCCATTCATCGGGTGTCATTTTGTTATCAACAGAATAGGCAAACAAAGGCATTGTTAGCACTATTATTATTGACAAAAAAATAGACAAACAATATTTACACTTATTGATTTCAATCACTCTCCCTATTGTTTTAATAATTATACAATATCTAGTAAATGTGTGCAACTTTATTAAAAATCGGGACTGAATATTTTGTATATTTATATAAATATGAATGTTTTCTTGCAATGTATAAGAATTGTATATACAAGCCTAATTCTTCCCAAATTTATCAGAAATACTGCTGTAAAGTCAATTTCTTTACTTTTTTTAAATTAAAAAAAGCCTTAAATCAAGAGTTTTGCACATTATCCACAGAGTTTTCCACACAAGTAAGGTGAATCTCTTTACAATCAGCAAAATGAATATTGTCTTTTGGGGTGTATCAATATTCAAAAACAGCTGAATTGTTGCATAATAATACAATTTGTCTGCAAGATTTATTCACTTGAAATTTCATGTGTTTTTATACTTATTTTCTGCAAAAATCAAGTTGTTCTTGACTTGATTTGTGTTTGTCTTTATAAAATCAGGCAATGGTAAGTTTTATATGTAAAACTTTGTA
>DASRNM010000129.1:0-32799 GCA_035647435.1 Clostridia bacterium | reverse complement strand
CATTTATTTTAAGTTAATTTTATTCTTGAAATGCTCGGTAAGGCGATGCATTTGTTCAATTTCCATTTGACGGGCTCGTGTAAAGTCGTCAGAGCTTTTAGCGCGGCTTTTATATCCTATTTCCAACCCCTCTAGTGAGAGGTAATATTTTGCATTTACAGGATAAGTCTGACATTCTGCTAAAGAGAAAAAACCGACAAAATCCTGAACAAGCTTTGCCTTTTCTGGTTCTGTTTTATAGTTTTTACAAAGCCAAGAGTATATTTCGGGATGAAAATTTGCCATTACTCCCGAAAAACCGGAACAGCCGATTTTTAGCGATTCGAGTAAGGTTGCTGAATTGGCATTAAATATTTTAAGATTTGTACCTTCAACCGCTTTGAGCTTATCTCCGATTATTCGTAGGTCGCAACAGGTGTCCTTTAGAAAGCGAAAATTATAATTTTGTGCAAGCTCCTTTAGTATTTTTGGCTCAATAAGCCTTTTGTAAGGATACGGACATTCATAAATACCCAATGCAATATCATCAATAGAATTGCAAACAACTTCAATGTTTTTTAGAAACACTGAATCGTTATCATTTTGATTTGCAAACCTGTTTGATATGAATACATAGGCGTCTATCCCCTCTTGAATAAAAGCTTTAGCTTCGTTTATCTGCGTTTTAAGGTCATCTGCCGTATGGCCTGACGCCACAATGCTAACCCCTTTAGGTATGTTTTTCATAATAAAACGTAAAAGCTCAAGCCTTTCTTCAAATGTGAGATAGAAAATCTCGCTTGATTGGCAAATTGTAAAAATGCCGTCAACATTTTTCTTGACATACCAGTCAAGGAGTTGTTCAACGGCATTGTAGTCGATTGTGTTATTTTCATTATACGGCGTTACCATTGTCGGGTAAACACCGTTAGGTATAGTTTTAAGCATTAAAACCCTCCAAAATATTATTCCCTTTTAGTTTATGTTATATTTTGGAAGTAATCAAGTGTTTTTTAATTATCCTGTCAAATTTTTTCGTAAAATAGATAAAATTGCTTTTTCACGCCTTGAAACCTGGACTTGAGACATCCCAAGTTTTTCAGCAGTTTTTGATTGGGTAAGCCCTCTATAATACCTTAATTCTATTAATTTCTTATCCTTGTCTTCGAGTGTCGCAATAACCTCATGCAGAGCGATTGCATCAGAAATGCCTTCGTCAGGAGGAGGGACCGGAATATCAATTTGACCGCCACCATTTTCTTCGTCTGCTGTCAATGAAATTGTGGGCATTGCAACAGTCAAAAGTTGTGCGGTTTCCGAAATGTCGATTCCAAGCCTATTGGCAAGCTCACTGATAGTCGGCTCTTGCCCTAATTGGGTTGTTAACAAATCTTTTTCTCTTAATGCATTTCTTGCTTTTTCTTTTAAAGCTCTTCCGATTTTAACTGAGCCACCATCTCTAAAAATCCTTTTGATTTCACCAAGAATAACAGGAACGGCATAGGTTGAGAACAAAAAGCCCCTGCTCGGGTCAAAGCCGTTTGCTGCTTTAATAAGCCCTACACAGCCCGCTTGAAACAGGTCATCATACTCAACACCCCTGCCTCTGAATTTGTTGGCACAGGAGTGCACTAAACCAATGTTTTTTTTGACAGTTTCATTGCGTGCTTCCTTGGCTTCAACCATTAAGCGTTCTACCCCTTATTGTTTTTTCAAGAGTAATCGTTGTACCGCTGCCAACTTTTGAGCGTACTTTGATTTTGTCCATAAAACTTTCCATCACTGCAAAACCTAAGCCCGCCCTTTCACCGCCGAGAGTTGTAAAAAGTGGCTCCATTGCTTGTTTGACATCAATAATTCCACAACCTCTGTCTCTGATTCTTATTCGTACCTTACCGTTTTCATAAAGCCCCGCCCATATGTATATTTTTCCGACTGAAATTGGATAGGCATGAACAATGCAATTCGTCACCGCCTCGCTTACCGCTGTTTTTATGTCTGAAATTTCTTCAACGGTTGGGTCAAGCTGTGCAACAAATGTTGAAGCAGTGACTCTTGCAAAACTTTCATTTATAGAACGACTTTCTATTTCTAATTTCATAACATTCATTGGTTTCATTTTTTTTGCATCTCCTTTTGAATAATATTTGCTATTTTTTCAATTCCCGATAATTTCATGACTTTATAAATGTATTGCGACATATTAATTAACTCTATTTTTCCTCCATAATCTTTAATTTTTTTATACCTTCCCATTACAAGACCGACACCTGAGCTGTCCATGAATGTTACATCCGAAAAGTCTATTCTTAATATTTTCGGGCACTTTTTTTCGACAGCATCGTCAATCGACTCCCTAATATGAACAGCATTGTGATGGTCAATTTCACCACTCAAAAATGCTGTGATTCTCAATGGTGTTGAGATAATTTTTACAGACATAAAACATACCTCCTTGATTTTTATTTTTTCCAAATTTTAATCTATTATGCAAAAAATCCCTTACCCAAATAGGATAAGGGATAATATATAAAAATTTTAGGGAATTTAGTAATAAAATATATAATTTATTTATGACAAAAAACTGTTTCTTACTTCGGCTGAAAGATAGAATGAACCGCAAATAACCAATGCATCATACTCACTCAAAATAGACTTGATATATTTCACTGCTTCTTCTGGTTTTAAACAGAAATCACAGTCAATGCAGTGTTTTTCAACAACTTCGCACAGTGTTTTTGCATCTAAAGCTCTGGGGTTATCAGGTGTTGTAGCAATAACTTTGTTGAAATTAGGAGCGACTGTCTTAATATAGGAGTGATAATCCTTATCTGCCATCATGCCAATTAAGCCGACTATCTTTTTATTTTTTAAATATTCTTTTATAAAGGCGTCAAGAGCTCTCGCGCATTCTCCGTTATGACCGCCGTCAAGTATAATAACTGTCGGGTTATCGGTCAAAACTTCCATCCTTGCAGGAATTTTTGCACCTTTAATACCATCTTTTATGTTTTCGTCGGTTACTTTAAACTCTAATTCGTTAAGTGCTCCCAAAGCAGCAACCGCAACGCTGCAATTTAAGACCATATGTTTTCCTGCAAATGGAATTTCTAATTCAATTTTATCAATAACAGCTTTCGATCCTGTAATATCTGATTCAATAACACTTATGTCTGAAAGGTTTGGAATAATCAATCTATTATTCTTTTCTTTTGCAGTTTCCTCAATCACCTTTTTTGCATCTGTATGTTGTTGAGGGTAACTGACAGTTATGCCGTAATCTTTAATAATGCCGCATTTTTCAAAGGCAATTTCTGAAATGGTAGACCCCAACACATTTATGTGGTCGTAAGATATTGAAGTAATAACGCTTACAAGCGGATTTTTGATTATGTTTGTAGAATCAAATCTACCACCAAGGCCAACTTCAAGAACGACTATATCACATTTGTTTTTCATAAAAAAATAAAATGCAGCGGCGGTAATGACTTCAAATTCAGTTAATTGCAATCCGTTTTTTTCAAGACTTTCGACTATCGGTTTAATTTTATTAACAATTTGAGCCAACTCATTTTTATCTATCATCTCACCGTTTATTTGCATTCGTTCACGAAAATCTAAAACATAAGGTGAAGTAAACAAGCCAACTTTGTAACCTGTCTGTTTTAACACTTCAGAGAGCATTGTTGAGATTGAACCTTTTCCGTTTGTGCCAGCGACATGAATGATTTTTAGATTATCTTGCGGATTCCCAAGCTCTCCACAAAGCGCAGTGATACGCTCAAGGCCCGGCTTTATACCGAACTTGAGAAGTGAATGGATATATTCTACTGATTGCGCATAATTCATTATAGCCTCCGAAAAAACGATATTTAAAAGGTGCAGAGTGATTTCTGCACCTTTTATTGATTTAACCTAACTTTGACAAGCTGTCCTTAATCATATCAATTTTATCAGACAAAACCTTTGCTTTTTCACGCTGTGCCGCAACAACCGCTTCAGGTGCCTTTGACACAAAGTTATGGTTGTTAAGTTTAGCGTTAATGCCGTCGAGTTGTTTTGAAGTGTTTTCAATTTCTTTCTTGAGTCTTTTGCGTTCTGATTCAAAATCAACAAGTTCGCCCATAGGTATAAAGATTTTTGAATCGTTTGTGACAATGCTGACGGCGCCGTCTACATTATAGTTATCGCCAACCTCAACTTCTGATGCAGAGGCAAGCTTTTGGAATATAACCGTTGCAGATTTAAATGTGGATTTGTAATCAGTTTCAATGAATAGCTTTGCCTTTCTTGATGGTGGAATATTCATTTCTGCCCTGCGGTTTCTGATTGCCTTGACCGCTGCCATAATTCTTTCCATCTCTATTTCTTCATTGGAAAACTCAAGCTCTTTATTATATTTGGGCCAATCGGAAATCATTATCGATTCCCCATCATGTGGCAACGTCTGCCATATTTCTTCTGTAATGAAAGGCATAAAGGGGTGCAAGAGCTTCAAGGTATTTGATATTACATAGATAAGCACTGCTTTTGCAGGCTCAGCTTTTTCCCCACCTTGTTGGAGCCTGATTTTTGCAAGTTCTATATACCAGTCACAAAAAACATCCCAAATAAATTCATAAAGCTTCTGGACTGCAATGCCAAGCTCAAATTTTTCAAGGTTTTCCGTAACTTCTTTAACTAAAGAATTCACCCTGCTCAAAATCCACTTGTCTTCAAGAGAAATATTCTCATGAATATGCGGGTTAGGCTCGTTTTCGGATAAATTCATAAGTATAAAACGAGCAGCATTCCAAAGTTTATTTGCAAAGTTTCTGCTTGACTCAACCTTATCATCAGAAAAGCGCATATCATTACCTGGGCTGTTCCCAGTTGCTAATGTGAAACGAAGAGCATCTGCACCATACTTTTCAATTACTCCAAGTGGGTCAATTCCATTGCCCAGGGATTTTGACATTTTTCTACCTTGTGCATCTCTGATAATACCGTGAATAAAAACGGTGTCAAACGGTTGCTTGCCCATTTGCTCGCACGATGAAAAAATCATTCGTGCAACCCAGAAGAAAATAATATCATATCCAGTAACTAATGTGCTTGTTGGGAAATAATGATTTAGTTCTGGTGTTTTGTCAGGCCAACCAAGAGTTGAAAAGGGCCACAATGCAGATGAAAACCAAGTGTCAAGAGTATCGGGGTCTTGACGAAGCTTGGAGCCACATTTAGGACATTTTTCTGGCTCACCTTTACTTACAACAAGCTCACCGCAATCATCACAATACCACGCCGGTATTCTGTGCCCCCACCAAAGTTGACGGGAAATACACCAATCCTTGATGTTTTCCATCCAATGATAATAAATTTTACTGAACCTGTCGGGAATAAAATTAATCGTTCCGTCTCGAACAATATCAATCGCAGGCTCAGCTAAAGGTTGCATTTTTACAAACCATTGCTCCGACACTCTCGGTTCAACGGTTGTGTTGCAACGGTAGCACTCGCCTACATTGTGTTTCATCGGCTCAACCTTCACAAGGTATTCACCGTCTTTAAGCTCATTTATAACAGCTTTTCTACATTCGGCTATTGTCATGCCTTTAAAACGGCCCGCATTTTCGCTCATATGGCCGTCATCAGTCATGACATTGATTATTGGGAGATTATGCCTCTCCCCGACTTCAAAGTCGTTAGGGTCGTGCGCAGGGGTTATTTTAACAACACCCGTACCGAAGTCCATCTCAACATATCTGTCGGCAACAATGGGAATCTCCCTATTTACAATCGGGAGAATAATATTTTTGCCGATAATGCCTTTGTATCTTTCATCTTCAGGGTGAACTGCGACTGCAGTGTCACCAAGCATTGTTTCGGGTCTTGTTGTTGCCAGGTTAACATAACCACTACCGTCAGCGAGGGGATATCTGATATGCCAAAATGAGCCATCTTTTTCTATATAATTGACTTCTGCGTCTGAAATTGATGTTACACAATTAGGGCACCAATTAATTATCCGCTCGCCTCTGTAAATAAGCCCTTTTTCATAAAGGTTCACAAAAACCTCTTTAACAGCTTTGTTGCAGCCTTCATCAAGAGTGAAACGTTCACGCTCCCAGTCACATGAGGAGCCTAATTTTTTTAGTTGCTCTATAATTCTGTTTCCGTACTTCTCTTTCCAACCCCAAGCTTTTTCGAGGAATTTGTCACGACCGATGTCGTGTTTGCTAATCCCCTCTTTTGCCATGGATTCGACAATTTTTGCCTCTGTTGCGATAGAAGCGTGGTCTGTGCCGGGTAGCCACAAGGCATCATATCCTTGCATTCTTCTCCAGCGGATTATTATGTCTTGCAACGTGTTGTCCAACGCATGCCCCATATGAAGTTGACCGGTTATGTTTGGGGGCGGCATAACTATTGTGTATGGTTCTTTTTTCGTATCAAGCTTTGCGTGAAAAAGGTTTTTATCCATCCAAAACTGATAGGTTCTATCTTCAACCTCAGACGGGTCGTATTTTTTTGCCAGGTCCTTTGCCATCATTTATCCTCCCGTGCGTGTTTTATTAATCTAAAAAGTCTCTAAGTCGTTTGCTTCTGCTTGGATGACGGAGCTTTCTTAAAGCTTTAGCTTCAATCTGTCTAATACGCTCTCTTGTAACATTGAAAAATCTGCCAACCTCTTCAAGAGTATGTGTATGACCATCTTCAAGACCAAAGCGCATTCGCAAAACCATACCTTCTCTGGGTGTCAATGTTTTGAGAACTTCATTTAACTGCTCTTTAAGCAAAAGCGCCGAAGCGGCGTCTGCTGGTGCGGGTGCATCGTCGTCGGGGATAAAGTCGCCAAGCAGGCTATCCTCTTCCTCGCCAATCGGTGTTTCGAGCGAAACAGGCTCTTGTGATACTCTCAATATTTCACGAACCTTTTCAACGGGCATTTCTAAAACTACCGCTATTTCTTCAGGTGTGGCATCACGGCCGTTTTGGTGCAGCAACTGACTGCTTGTCTTTTTAACTTTATTTATTGTTTCAACCATGTGAACGGGGATTCTGATTGTTCTTGCCTGGTCGGCAATTGCTCTTGTTATTGCCTGTCTTATCCACCAAGTTGCATAGGTAGAAAATTTAAAGCCTTTTGTGTAATCGAATTTATCAACAGCTTTGATAAGGCCGAGATTGCCCTCTTGAATCAAGTCAAGAAACTGCATACCTCTGCCCACATAACGCTTTGCGATGCTCACAACAAGGCGGAGATTAGCCTCAGCGAGCCGCTGTTTAGCACTAAAGTCATTGTCCACAATTCGGATTGCAAGCTGAATCTCCTCCTCAGCTGTCAACAACTGGACTCTGCCTATTTCTTTCAAATAAACCTTCACAGGGTCATCATTCGATGCAGCCTTGCTCGAAGCCGCGACGGCAATTCCGCTAGCTTTAGGCATTTCAAGTTCAAAGGTGACCTTGTTTGAATGAGAATCATTTAAATCATCGACTACCTCGATATTTTGACTTTCAATCGTATCGTATAGTTTATCAAGTTCTTCAATCTCAAAGTCAAATTCAAGAATTGCAGCATCGATTTCTTGAGTTGTTAACTTGCCTGTCGCCTTACCCTTTTCGATTAGTAATTTTATTGACGCTTTTTTGTCTACATTATCCATACTATTCTCCTCACACATCCTATGTATTATTTTGCCTAAAAAGTTTTAAATACTCCTCATCTGACAGTGACGCAGGGTTTAAATCCTTTTGTCTATTTTTTTCTTCTAATATTACTTTTATACAATCATAACATTCCTCAATAGTATTACTTATCTGAATGTTATGGTATTTAAGTCTCATTACGATGCTCATTTCTTCATTGTTCAGCTTGGCGGAAAGAAAGTCAATGTCAACACTCCTACCTTCTTCAATTCTTTGGGAAATAACCTTGTAAACATGTCTGTTTATATCGGTTATAAAATCATCGGCATTGATTTTATCAGAAACTTTTCCATATAAATCAATATTGTTGAGCAAAGAAGAAATAATTGCTTCTTCGGCCTTTGCCGCTCTAATGTTTTTAACCTTTTGAGGGTTTAATTTGTCATTCGCTCCAACTGATTCACGCTGCATATTTTTTATTCTGTTCTTTTTTTTATAGCTTATAAGTTTTTTTCTGTTATTTTCAATTTGGGACACTATCGCATCTTTGCTAACTTCAAGTTCATATGCAAGCTTTGAGGCATAAATATCACGCTCAATCGAGCCATGAATCTCGGCAAGGATATTTGCTGCAGCACTCAGAAAGTCAAGCTTTCCGTTTGAAGTGCTAATGTCGTGTTTTTCTCTTTCATTAAGAAGCTTAAATTCGATATCATTCGCAGCACCGTCCAAAATACCTTTAAAACGTTCTTTTCCAAACTTTTTTATGATTTCATCTGGGTCTTTGCCGTCTTTCAAATTAAGAACCTTCAATTTCAGATCAGTGTGCCCTAAAACAGCAAGTGCTTTATTTGTGGCTTTCTGCCCTGCCTCATCGTTGTCGTAGCAAATTATCAATTCTTTAGCATACCTTGATAAAAGCTTTGCTTGATCACGAGTGAGTGCCGTACCCAAGCTTGCAACGGCGTTTGTAAACCCTGCCTGATGAAGAGCTATTACGTCCATATAACCCTCTGTAAGTATCAAGCTACCCACATTGCCTTTTTTAGCAAAACAGAGAGCAAAAATGTCTCTGCCCTTTTTATAAACTAAGGTGTCCGATGTGTTTATGTATTTTGCCTTTGAATTTTCGTCAAGCGCCCTTCCGCCAAAAGCAACCACATTACCTCTTAAGTCAATGATAGGTATCATCATTCGGTTTCTAAACCTATCAAAAAAATGTTCATTTTTTGATTTGCTGCTTTTTGAAACAAGGTTTGCTTCAAAAAGCTCTTGAGCGGAAAAACCATTTTTCTGCATATGACCCAAAAGCCTGTCCCACGAGTCGGGAGCATAACCCAAGCCGAAGTTTTTAATGGTTTTAATTGAAAAGCCTCGGTTAATAAGATAGTCTAAAGTGCTTTTCCCCTCAGGAGAAAAAAGCATTGAATTGAAAAATTTTGCAGCACTTCTATTGGCTGAAAAGATTCTTGCCCTTTTTTTTATCAGAGAATCATCAAACCCGTCCTCAGGCATCTGCATGCCTGCATTTTGCGCAAGGCTTTTAATCGCCTCAACATAATCAAGGTTTTCAATTTTTCTGACAAAAGTAATAATATCCCCACCGACACCGCAGCCAAAACAATAAAACGATTTATTTTCGGGGTAAACGGTGAAAGAAGGGGTTTTTTCATTATGAAACGGGCAAAGCCCAGTTAGAACACTACCGTGTCGTTTGAGGTTTACATACGGCGACACAATATTCTCAATTTCTGTTTTTGAACGCAGTTCTTCAATAAACGCATCACTTATAGCCAATATGTATGTACACCTCGCTTCGCTTAAAGATAATGATCATAAATAATCAGTTGCCCCATGCCATGATTTTGGAACAAAAAGACCAGTAAAACACTTGACGGCATATCTGTCGGTCATCCCAGCAATATAATCGCAAGCCGCCCTTTGATTCCCCTGCTCTTGATATATCTTTAAATAATCTTCCGGCAGTTTTTCAGGGTGGTTGCAAAAATAATCAAACAGCCATTTGATCATTTCAGCTGCCTTGCCCTCTTCGCTTTTGCAAACAGGGTTTGTGTATACCCTCTCAAACATAAAACAATTCAGTTCATCAAATACGTCTTGTATTTCAGAATCAAGCCTTATATCATCACCGCTATTAGTAACAGCGGAAATCACAAGGGTATTAATTCTATCTGACTTTGAGTGGCCCAAAACTTCTCTCAAATGCAGCGGAATATCCTCCTCATTGAGCACACCAGCATGTCGAGCATCGTCAATGTCATGGTTTATGTAAGCTATTTTATCTGCAAGCCGAACAATTCTTCCCTCTAAAGTTTTTGCCTTTTCTCCAATTGTATGTCTTTCAATACCGTTTCGCACTTCAAAAGTGAGGTTAAGCCCATTGCCCGAGTTTTCAAGAAAGTCAACTACTCTTAGACTTTGGCGGTAATGTTTAAAACCGTTTTCACAAACCCCATTTAGTGCTCTCTCACCAGCATGTCCAAAAGGCGTGTGCCCTAAATCATGCCCAAGTGCAATTGCCTCGGTTAAATCCTCATTGAGTCGCAAGCACCTTGCAATCGTTCTTGCAATTTGTGCCACCTCTAAAGTATGAGTAAGTCTTGTTCTATAATGGTCACCTTCTGGAGATAAAAAAACCTGTGTTTTGTGCTTTAATCTACGAAATGAGTTTGAATGAATTATTCTATCTCTATCTCTTTGGAATGGTGTTCTAATATTGCATTCGGCTTCTTTTCTTTGTCTGCCGATACTTTTATCCGAAAAAGCTGCCAACGGTGATAGAATTTCGTGCTCAATTTGGCAGGTCTTTTCTCTGATTTGGTAATTCATAAAACACCTCCGCTATTATAGCCTCTAATATAATATACGATTATTAAATCAAAAACCCTTTATTTTTTCATAAAATGTCGAAAAAAACTATATAAGAGCATACATTTCACATATTTTATCACTTTTATATTTTCCAAGGCTTAAATTAATTAAATCAGCCTCAAAAGAATCTAACAAATCCTTAGGTATTCTAAACCGCACAGTAACAACATCGGAAAAGTCTGTGTTTTCGATTGTTCCCGAAAATTCTGGTATTAATGATGAAAGCCTGCCGTAAAAAGTGTAATCACAACAAACCTCCAAAACAGAGCAAAGAGACATCGTTATAATACCGCCTGCGTCAACAGCAAGCTTAGAGCCTTTTGAATAAGCCCTGACTAAACCGCCCGCGCCAAGCATAACGCCACCAAAATACCTCGTAACAACAACAGCGCAGTCTGTCAATTCCTCTTTTAAGAGCACATCAAGCACGGGGATGCCCGCTGTGCCTTGTGGCTCACCGTCGTCAGAATAGCGTCTTGTCTGCCCTTCTCTTAAAACATAGGCATACACATTATGCGTTGCGTTCCAATACTTTGATTTTATTTCATTAATAAATTCGGTTGCCTGCTCCTGAGTATTAACAGGTTTTATGTGCCCGATAAATCGAGAACGTTTGACGGTGAATTCATCAACGGCTGCTTTTTCAATCGTTTTGTATTTCACATTGTCTCCCCACTTCAAACAAAAAAAGCGACGCACAAGCGCCGCTTCTTTTTAGAATTATTCTGCGTCTTCCGAGTTGATATTGTAGCGCTTCTTAAAGCGGTCAACGCGCCCGCCTGTGTCAACAAGTTTTTGTTTGCCTGTGTAAAACGGATGACATTTTGAACAAATGTCAACACGCAATTTCTGCATTGTGGAAGCAGTTTCAATAACCTCACCGCAAGCGCAACGGATTTCGGTTGCTTCATATTTGGGATGAATTCCCTTTTTCATGACTGTCACCTCTTTCGACCACTTAAATAAACAGCGTTTAAAATACTAACATATATTTGCAATAATTGCAACACTTTTGTCAGATATTTTTTGTTTATATTTTCAGTTAATTTCTATCTCTGCTCCGAGAGAAAACGAATAAATCAAAGTCTGTTTAACAGGCAAATCAAGGCATTGGGACAATGCTTTTTTGTAAATGAATAACTGTTCATTGTATCGTTTTTTCAACTCATCTGCTTGGGTTACATAGTCGGTTTTATAGTCTACAATTACAAGTTTGTTGTCTTCCACAAATACACAATCCGCTATTCCTTGAACAAGAACATATTCATCCTTAAAATCTTCTAAATGCTTGTAAAGCTCGCTAACAGATACATTGATTGTAAACTTTTTCTCACGCATTACATTTGGCGAATTAAAAATTCTGTTTGCTAAAGTGCTTTCAAAGAATGCATGGACTTTTTTCAGGTCAACTGCACTGCCCTCTTGTTTTGAAAGGTAACCCATTTCAACGAGCCGTTTAATTTCTGACTCTAAATCGAATTTTGCTGCCTTATAATCAGAAAACTGCATAAACTTGTGGGTGGCAGTCCCTTTTTGGGCCGGTGTAAGCCCTTTTTCATTCATAAAAGCAGGCTTTAAAGCTGCAAAAAATTGCCTGTTTATTCCGCTTTCTTTGAGTTCAGAAGCGGCACGCTTTGCGACAACCTCACTCAACGCTAAATTTTTATATTCAAACGATAGTTTTTCATCAATTGCTTTTAAAAGGTTCATATCAGGCTCTGACTTTTCATCAAGCAAGTCTTGATTATTAATAATCTTATAACCCGGCTTTTCAACAAAGACCTCAAGCTTAGAATCTGATTTTATATGGAATGACGAGTCGATTTTTGCTTTATCTCGCAGCAAGTGGCTATCGGGGTGTAAAAGGCTTGCTGTTAAGAGCCAATCCGAATAACTGTTACTGTTCAAAACAGCAAAAGGTTCGATTCTATCTGTCAATAAAAGGTTTGAAGATAGAGACTCAAGTTTTCTTTCAATGTTGTCTTCCGACATAACCATAATAATCCGTTCTTTTGCTCTTGTCAACGCAACATATAATACTCTCATTTCTTCGCTTTTCTGGCTTTTTTCCATTGCAAGGCTTACAGCAACATGAGCAAGAGTATTAAATTGTTGCATAGTTTTATCGTTTCTGCGTTTCAAACCTATTCCAAAATCAGAATGCATCACATAGTTTTTGCGCAAATCCATTAAATTGAACTTTTTTTCACAATTGATAAGAAAACATATCGGGAATTCAAGCCCTTTACTTTTATGTATGGTTATAATTCTTACAACATTTGACGACTCGGAAATCAGCGTTGAGCTTGTTGAGCTTAAATCCTGTTCGCTTAACCTGTCAATAAAACGCAAAAACCCCGAAATACTGTTGCCGTAATTGCCGTATGTTTCGGCGTAATCTATCAAAAGTCTAAGGTTTGCCACTCCTTGTTCACCGTTAGACATTGCACCAGCGATGGCAAGATATCCTGTTTCTTCCAGAAGCATTTGTATAAGGTTTGCCGGGCTGCATGTGCCAAAATACATTCTGAGCCTGTTGAGTTCATCCAAAAACTCTATACACTTTTTGTTCCCATTGTTTTTCGCATTGATTATTGTGTCGTAAATTGTGCCCGATTTCTCATCAATTCTAAACTGTGCCAAATCATCAGGTGTAAATCCATATATCGGCGAGAGCATAACTGTCATTAAGGGGATATCTTGAATCGGGTTATCTAATATTTTCAAAAGCGATAATACAAAGCTAACTTCGTTAGTTGATATAAAATTATTTGCAAGCTCAGTATGGACAGGTATTTTTCTACTTTCTAATTCATTGGCCAAAATCTGAAACATTTTTTTTGTGCGCATAAGTATACAAAAATCTCTATACTCACAAGGTCTTTCTCCGTGTTTGTCTTTTACTCTGTACCCATCAGAAACCATCTGTTCTATTAACTGCGCAACATAAGCTGCCTGCTCTGTCCCCTTGCTAACTTTACTTTCGTTTTTGTTGTATTCAAGCAAATGCAATTGGGCATCAACCTCATTGTTAAGTGAATAATCGGCACCGTAGACAAGCTTTTCGTCGTCGTTATAATCAACCTCACCAACTTCAAAAGACATTATTTGAGCAAAAACAAAATTGACTGCATCAAGCACTCCTTCTCTGCTTCTGAAGTTTTTATTTAAAAAGATAGAGGCAGGATAATTGTTACCACTAAACTTATTCATTGAATTTCGCCGACTTAAAAAAATCTCTGGCATGGCATTTCTGAACCTATATATGCTTTGCTTGACATCGCCAACCATGAAAATGTTGCTCCTGTCTTTTGAAACAGCATAAAAAAGCATATCTTGAGTTTCGTTTATATCTTGAAATTCATCAATAAGAATCTCTGTAAAATTATCAGAAATTGATTTAGCAAGTTCAGTTTTTTCAATTTTTCCATCATTATTCTTTCTGACAAGTAATTTCAGCGCAAAATGGCTAATATCAGAAAAAGCATAAGCGTTTGATTGCTTTTTTACACACATAAGTTCTTCTTCAAAAAGCCTTAAAGCTTCAAAAAGTTTTTTGATTACGGGCCTAAAGTGTTCTATATCGTCTTCAAAATCAACCCAAAACGAACAAAACATTTTTTTGATTGTTTTATTAAAGATATCCTTATAACCATTTCGCCTAATTTTTACAAAATCTATATAATTGCTCGAATGGTCTTTAGGTGCTCTGTTAATACGACAAAACTTGTAATTTAAAGCACTTTCCATAATGCTGTCCCAATCGCCGCCTTGTGCAGTTTCTAGGAGTTCTTTGAATCCATCAATGTCTTGATTAAAAGTATTAAGGTATGAATAATAAAGAACACTATCTTTTTCCTCAAGATGTTTAAGTACAGTTTCCGCGGAGCTTATGCAGAACGATAAAAGGTCTTTATAATAATCAGTTAAAAGCTTAACCCTAATGTCATTTTTTTCTGCCTTATCAAAAAAATTTTCAACTCCATTTAGCCATTCATTTGGGAATGAATACGCCGTTGAGAAATTGTGCAGCTTAAGAATCGCGTTAATTAACTCTTTATCGTTACTACCAGTGAGCATTAACTCCACTAACTGTGTAAACTCAGGCGATTCCTCTTGATATAGTTTTTCAATTACATTTGAAACAGCTTCCTGCTTAATTAACTCAAGCTCATTATTATCAAGAGTTCTATAATCAGGGCTAATATCGAGAGACTGAAAATTCTCCCGCACTAGTTTGTTGCAAAAGCTGTCTATTGTACATATTTGTGCAAAGGGAAACAACATTTGTTGACGCAAAAGGTGTTTATCATCAGGTGTTTTAGCAAGCTCTTTAGAAATTGCAGCACCTATTTTCTCCCTCATTTGTGCAGTTGCCGCCTTTGTGAAAGTTACGACAAGAAGCCTGTCTGCACCGCATGAATTCTCTTTATCTTTAAGACGTCTAATTATTCTCTCAACAAGCACAGCTGTTTTACCTGAGCCTGCGGCCGCACTTACCAAAACCGTTCCTTGTCTTGAGTCAATGGCGTTTTGTTGGTCATAAGTCCATTTCATTTTTCTCAACCTCCGACTCATTTAATTCTGAAAGGCTTTCCAGATGGTCTGCTTTATTAACTAACCTTGTTGGCATGCCTTCCTCCCAGCCGCATACATTTTTAAAATCGCAAAAGTTACAACCCTTAGGCATAGAGGCCTTGTTAATATCTGTATCAAAAGGTAACGCTTTTATGTCCCCGTTGTTCAATGATAAAACCATGTCTTTCAACAAAGAATCAACTTTGTTTTTAAGCCTACCGATTTGTTCATATGAAATAATTCTTCCCGTGTGCGAACCGTCCTTTTTGATATTTACTGGTAAAAACAGGTTTGCACCGGTTTTGTCCATGCCTTGAATGACAACCGCATCATTCAAAACCATGCCACTCATTTTTGAGCTCTTATGCTTTTCTTTTGCAATGCTTTCTTCGCTAGCATTCCTGTTATCAATTTTTGCCACAGGCGCATTGCTCGGCATATACAAAACTCCTGATGGAACAACATTGCCGTAATAATCATTCCCGTTCTGCCAGAGCGCAAAAAGATAAATTAACATTTGCATATTGATGCCCGATAAAACCTCATACAAATTGAAGTCTTTACCCGTGCCTTTATAGTCAACAATTCTTATGTATGATTTATCGTCTATTTCCATTTTATCTACACGGTCAATAGAGCCTTTAATTTTTAAAGTCTCACCGTTGCCCAAGTCAATTTCATAGGGCATTATATTTCCATCATTGTCGATTTCAAGTTCAAAGTCAACAGGCTTAAAATCACTGTATGTAAACTCCGCAATTAGTCTATCGAGCACCTCGCACAGGATTTTAACAAGTCTATTATACAAATATTCAAATCTGCCTGGTTTGTCTGAACCACCTAATTTTTTTTCAAGGTAATCATCAAGAATTTCTTTAATCACAGTTGTTCTTTGTTCATTATTAAAGTCTTGAATCTGCTCAATAGTGTACTTTTCAAGCACAGATTGAAGAACAAGATGAGTAACAGTGCCCTTTTGCATTGGGTCAAATTCTGCCGCTTTTCGAGGCTTTGCAAACAAGCCGTATTTACAAAAATAATTGAACGGACAATTATAATAAACCTCCGCTTTAGATGCAGAAATATATAGATTTTTGCTAAACAGTTCTTTAGCAATGTTTTTATCGGCTATTTCAAAATTATTCTTATCAACAATTCTTTCGAGTGCTTTCATTTTATCCGAATAATCTTCTCTGTTTTTAAAAAAGCATTTTAAGGTTTCGTAAACTTCATCTGCGTCACGGCTTTGCAAACAGGCAAGCTCGAATGCAGGCCTTACGCCCTCGACAAAATACAATTTGTCAATCAAATCCGTATAAATCTTTACACATTCCGGGAATTGATGTTTAATCATGTGAACTAGCTCTGATGGTACTAACTCTTCGCCTGAAGTGCTTTTCAACGTATATGTTACAAAAAGTTTTTGAGAGGAACAGCAAAAAGCCGAATATGCTATAAAACGCTCCTCATATATTTTTGCTTCATATGTTTCATTTACAGAAAGCCCAAGATCTCTGATTTCTTTTCTTTCGAAGTCATTTATAAGACCTACCGATGTGGGGTCTGGCGGAAATACTCCCTCATTAACGCCTACTACAAACACAATTTTCGGCGAAGATATTCTTATTCTTTCAGCAGAACCTATTGTAATTTCATCTAAGCCCTGAGGAATATTGCCGAGTGTTTGTGATTCAACCATTAGACTAAACAACTCAAAAAATCTTGAAGGTGAAACTTTTATACCACCCATAATTTGAGCTACTTCATCAAGAATATCCATTACCAAATCCCAAATTCGTTCTTGTTCGAGTGCAAGTGCCGACTCCCCTGAATCTTCAAGGCTGATAGCAAGCTCTTTTAACCTTTGAGAAGCTCCAATATCATCTAAAAACTCATATACTGCTCTCGCACCACTCAAGCCATTGATATCAGAAAGTTTTCTTTTAAACTCTGCTAACGGTTCAACAACCCTTGATCTCAATGAATTTAAATTAGCTACTGTTTTAAAATCTTTATTTGTCATTTCATAGCCGTAGCCTTGAGGGTTCATTGTCCATTCTTTTAGCCATTTTTTTGTATCAATTTGCCAAAGGATACAATAGTTTTCAAGCTCTGATACTTCCTCTTGAGAAATGTCAGTTAAGCCTGTTTTTAAATATGTAAAAATAGTTTCTGTTGAAAACCTGCCCGTTGCAACATCGAGTGCAGACATAATAAATTTTATCAAGGGCTGTGTGATTATAGGCTGCCTCTTATCCTCAAAAACGGGGATTTCACACTTTTTTAACGCAGATTTCAAAGGTATTTCATAGCTGGTTGCATTTCTCGCAATAATCGCTATATCACTGCACCTTAAATTATTTTCGCGCATAAATCGTTTTATTGTCGACGCTACAAATGAGCATTCTGTTGCAATTTCGGTTGCTGCACAAAGCGTAATATCATCTGTTTGTTGTTCGAATATTTTTGCTGACGGGTCATAAAAACCTGCTTCAAGAGCTTTCAGTGCTTTATTTTCATACCTTGAAAATTTCGGAGGAAAATTGCAAAATTTGCTGACACCAGAAAGGTTTAGCGGTTTTGCAATTCTAACATTATGTTTTTTTGCCGAGTTTAATAAACTTATTGCAGTTTTTTTGACATGAGTAAAAATCCCGGCATCCGAACTTAAAGGATACAATTCATCCATGCAAAGTGTTACATACGTTACTTTAGATTGAATAAGTATCCTTTCTATGATTTTCAATTCCTGTTGAGTAAAGCCCCTAAAACTGTCAATAATAACGATTTTATCTTTAAAGTATAGTTTTTTGCTCAACGTATCATAAAGGTCATCAAGTGAATCGCCATCGTCAATGTTTTCTTGTTTTTTAATGGCATCATAAGCGGACATAATCAATGCTATATCATTCATTTTTGTTTTCAAAGTCTTATTGTCTGTGTTTGCTACAGCATCAAAAATCTTTTCATGCGAAACAGCACTTTGCTTTAGCTCATGAATTGTTTTTAAAATCTCTTTTGTAAAAGCAGGTTTTTGCGAATGGTTGTGATAAAGCTCAAGCTTGTCATTAATCCCATCAAGCGCAAGATTCATAAGTATTGCTTTTCCGCCTTCTGAAATATGTTTCTTGCTTTTGCCTCCGTACTCCCTAAAAACACTGTCCGCAAGCCGGGTGAAGCTTAGAACATCAACCTTGTCTGCGCCCTGTGGGCCAAGCTTTTCAAGCATTGCACGCTCTGTGGCAAAAGAGAACTGCTCGGGTACAATCAAAGTTAAACCCTTGTCCCCGATGTTTATATAGTCTTTTATTAAATTATGAACATGCGTTGTTTTACCAGCGCCGACTCTGCCAAGAATTAAATGAAGCATTTAATCATCTCTATCTATTTTTCTATTGCAGCCTTACGAGTGTTGACTGTCTTGAAGAATTCCATATCAAACTTAGGCTTTCTGTCATAAGTATAAAGCCCATTTTGCTCCTGCTCAATGTCGTAAAGCTGCGTATAACAAAAACCAAACATTTTTTCATTGTCAATCAAAACATCTGTCAGGCCTTTATATCTTGCAAAAAACTCCTCTTCGGTTTTTGGTGAATTACCGTAACCCCAAGCATTTTCAGTCTCCTTAGACCATTTAATTCCGCCGTATTCACTCACAAACATAGGCTCATTGTTATAAATTTGTCTTTTATCATGCCTGTCGACAAATTGAGGATTATCACCTGAAAACTTATCATAGTTCTCTTTAAAAATCTTAGGGTCTTGCTCATAATCATGCACATCAAATATATCGGTTACTACATGAAAGTTTCCGCTCGTGTCAATACATGGTCTTGTAGGGTCAAGTCTTTTTGTTGTTTCATAAACTATTTTCAACAAATCGTCATTTTGTTTTCTTCCATCATAATCCCATGTTTCGTTAAAAGGACACCAACCAATAATTGACGGGTGATTAAAATCACGCTCAACCACTTCACACCATTCAGGCAATATTTGAGCTAAAGCAGAGGGGTTAGAATAATCTACACCCCAATTCGCATATTCGCCCCAAACAATATATCCGAGCCTGTCACAATGATAAAGAAATCGGGGCTCAAAAACCTTTTCGTGTAGTCTCGCACCGTTAAAGCCAGCATTTGCAGATATTTTTATATCATTTATCAAGTCTTCTTCGGTGGGTGCAGTATAAATACCCTTCTTATAAAAACCTTGGTCTAATACAAGTCTTTGGAAAACTGGTTTTTCATTAATTAGGAATTTATATCCGTCAAGTCTTACATCTCTAAGCCCAAAATAACTCAAAACTTCATCTTCATCAAAGCTCAACTCCAAGTCATAAAGGTTGCCTTTGCCAACCTCCCACAAATGAGTTTCTGAGAGAGGGATTGACAAACTCAAAAAACCGCCACATGTTTTCTTTTTTAAACTGCCTGTCATTCTACCCTCAAAAAATGTTTTAGCTTCAAATTCGCCATCACCCTCACAAACAGCTTGTATTTCAAGGGTTGAATTATGTATATCAGTATTTAATTTGAAAGATTTTATATATGATTTTGGAACAAACTCCAACCAAACTGTTTGCCATATGCCCGTTGTTCTTGTGTAATCGCATTGGTGAGAATAATACTTTTCACTCTGTTTGCCTCTGGGTACCAATGGGCTTCTGACATCATCTTGAGCGTTAACGATTATTACATTTTCGCCAACATTCAGATGGCTTGTTATGTTAAACGAAAATGATGAATAGCCACCAATATGCTCACCGACATATTTACCATTAACGTAAACTGTTGATTTATAATCAACCGCACCAAAATGAATAAAAACATTGTTTTTTAAATTATAATCAGATAAATCAACAACTTTTCTGTACCAAACCGCATTCATAAAATCAACATTTTTAACCCCTGAAAGTTCACTTTCGGGGCAAAAAGGCACAACAATCTTATCATTTAGCTTTTGAGCATTGAACAATTTCCTATCAACACCGCTGACGGCGTTATCTATCTCAAACTCCCATTCTCCGTTAAGATTTAGCCAATTTTTTCTCTCAAACTGGGGGTTTGGAAATTCGGGACGGGGCTGATTGTTTACATCTTTCACTTTTAAACTCCTTTGTTAAAATATGTTTTTTCAATCATTGCACAAATTGCGTGGTAAATAGGCAGAGTTATTTCCTGAACTTTAAAAGTCTCGGTTTCGGGTATAAGAACACAAGCTGTGCAAAGTCGTGACAATTCGCTTTCACTGTTGCCTGTTATTCCAATGCTGTTTATTCCTAACGCACTTGCGACCTTAACAGCATTGACAACATTTTTTGAATTGCCCGAAGTGCTCAACGCAATTAAGGAATCAAGAGTGTTTTTTGAATATCCCCATACCTGTTGAGCAAAAATCATATCAGGCGCAACATCATTTGAAAAGGCGGTTAAAAGTGAGGTTTGACTCGTCAAGCTTATGGCAGGCATAGAACCTTGAAGATTTGCGGTTATATAATCTGCATTTTCAATGCCTTCAAACATCTTTTTTTCATTATCATTTAGCTCTCTTTTTGATAAAAAGCCTTTCATAAGCTCACCGACAATATGCTCACTATCAGCAGCACTGCCGCCGTTTCCACAAACTAAAACCTTGCCTGAATTGTCATATGAATCACAAATAAGCTCAAATGCATCAATAATGTTCTGTTCTTCTCTTTTTAAAACTGGATATCTCTCAATCAATTCCGATAAAATTTGCTTAACATCACTATTCATAATTATTCATCAATAAACGCAACTCCCAACGCCGCAAAATCACCAATTGAGTCTTTAAGTGCGCTAGGCACTATTGTACAGCATTCGAGAGAATTGCTTAATGCTTCCTTTCTTAATGATTTATACATTGAATCTTTCAATAAGTCACCAGAGCGTTCATATATACTGCCGATAATAATAGTTTCGGGGTTTAGTATATCAACTAAAACAGCTAAACCGCGGCCAAGCATTTCTCCACAAGTTTTATACACTTCACAAGCGAGCCAATCACCGTCTTTTGCTGACATTGCAACATTTTTTGCCGTCAAACCTTCTGCCTGTGAGGCTAAACTTGAAAGTACCGAAGTTTTGCCCTTTGACACATGTTGATCAAGCATAATTTTAGAAAGTCTTGCAATTCCTCCGCCGCTGCAAAACCCTTCAAAAGAGCCTCCTTTTCCGTAACCAATCGGACCATTCTTTTCTAATCTGATATGACCGACTTCACCCGCCATATCATTTGTGCCGCTGTAAAGCTTGCCGTCAAGTATCAACCCTGCTCCCATTCCTGTGCCAAAAGTTAGGAAAATAAGGTTTTTCTTGCCCTTTCCTGCGCCGAACTTCCATTCAGCAACAGCACAAGCATTTGCATCATTTTGAAGGTTAACCTTGACATTGTATCTTTCTTCGAAAATTGAACATATGGGAACATTGTCCCAATTTGGAAGATTGGGGGGGCATTTTATAACGCCCTCTTTGCTGTCAAGCGGACCACCGCAACTGATACCGATACTGACGAGCATTTTATGATCGATGTTGTTTCTGCTTAATATACTATCAATGCTGTTAAAGAAGTCATTTATAACAGGTTTCCACCCTCTGGGTTGATTTGTCATAAACATTTCTTTATCAACAATAAATTTATCAATATTATCTTTTGGTATTTCGCCTAACCCGAGCACAACGGCACATTTAGTGCCTCCTATATCTAGCCCTAGGGAATATTTTCGCATAAATTATCATCCTTTGCAAACGATTTTAAAATAATTTTTTAATTAACTAAATGCTTAAAAATGTAGCAAAATAGTTGTACCGGATCTTATGAGATTATATCTTAATAATTTCTATAAATCAAGGCAAATACGAATTTGATGGGAGCTTTTAATGTGTTTGTAACAATAATCAGAGTTTTAATAATTTATATTGTTGTCATAGTTTCCGTACGGTTAATGGGTAAACGACAAATCGGTGAAATGCAGCCGACCGAGCTTGTTATAACAATTTTGCTTTCGGAAATAGCTGCATTGCCTATTCAAGACACTAGCCAACCGATATTGACATCAATAGTTGCTGTAATGCTATTGGTTTCCTTTGAAATAATCAACTCTGTTATAAGCTTAAAATCAGTTCGTTATAGATATTTGATGCATGGAAAATCAATTATAGTTGTGAGAAACGGAAATATAGACCAAAAACAATTGAAACTGCTAAGGCTGACAGTTGATGACTTGCTTGAGTCCTTACGTGAGCAAAGCGTTTTTGATATAGATGAAGTTGAATATGCCATTGTTGAAACTAACGGAAAAATAAATGTTATGTTAAAACCTGAAAAACGGACTGTTACAGTACAGAAGTTGAATCTAAATGTTGAAGACAACGGAATGCCCTGTGTTGTTGTTTGCGATGGGAGGATAATTAACGATAATTTTTCAGAGTGCAATCTGACAATGGATAAATTTAATTCAATCTTAAAAAAACAAAAATCGAATCTTAAGGAAATACTTTTAATGACAGTCGACAAAAGCGAACAGATAAATATAATCAAAAAGGAGAATAGCGAAAAATGAACAGGTTGCATATTGCTATTACACTTCTTGTTGTTGCTCTTGGGATATCGTTCCTATGTTTTTACGTTATGACTTATCATACAGACCACTTAATTCAAAACCTTGAAAGTGTGCTTGTGATGGCAGAAGATAACAGTGAAAATTTAGTCGAAAAAACAAAAGAAATAGAAAAACTTTGGGACAATACTAGTGTAATAATGCACATATTAATTGCTCATGAAGAGCTGTTGGGGCTTGAAATAAAACTTTTGAGCCTTCAAGAGCATGCACTCAATGAAGATGTTGAAAAATACAAAGAGGCTTGCACAACAAGCATACTTTATCTTGAGCATATAAAGGATACGCTTGTGCCCAGCTGGGGAAATATATTTTAGTCAGTGATTGATTATCCATATTCTATATGGTAAAATAGAAACAGTATATTTTGATTGTAATTATGTCGGTTTTTATTGACTCGATCAGACATATATATGGTTGTGTGAAAGAGGTGTTAATTATGAAAGACACAATGTTGATTTTGTGGATAGCGTCACTCGTTGTTTTGGTTATAGCCGAGGCAACAACCGTTCAGCTTGTAACCATATGGTTTGCCTTGGGCAGTTTAGGCGCACTGATTGCTAATTTAGCCAATGCTCCTATCTATCTGCAATGGGTTGTTTTTACTTTTATATCATTAGTTTGTTTGATATTCACTCGTCCTTTTTTCAAAAAAATATTACAAAAAAACATTCAACCTACTAATGCCGATAGATTTATCGGCACTGAAGGCGTTGTTACTGAAAAAATTGATAACAGCATCGGTAAAGGAGTGGTGAATGTCAGCGGCACAACATGGACATCACGCTCAGAAAACGGTATTATTATTGATGTGGGTGAATCTGTAAAAATCGAGAAAATTGAAGGTGTCAAACTAATGGTATCTTCAAAAAATATACATTCAGAAATGGAGGAGTAGTTTTATGGAGTACATTCTTATTGGTTTAGTTATTTTTGTTGTTATAATTTTAGCTGCCAACGTTAAGATTGTCCCGCAAGCGAAAGCGTATGTGATTGAGCGACTCGGATCATATGACCAAACATGGCAGACAGGGGTTCATATTAAAATCCCACTATTTGAAAGGGTTTCAAAAATAGTTTCTTTGAAAGAGCAGGTTGTTGACTTTCCACCACAACCCGTTATTACTAAAGACAATGTTACAATGCAAATTGATACAGTTGTTTTCTTTCAGATTACAGACCCTAAACTTTTCACCTACGGTGTTGAGCGTCCCCTTTCAGCTATAGAAAATTTAACCGCTACAACCCTTCGTAACATTATCGGTGACCTTGAACTTGATAGCACACTAACTTCAAGAGATACAATCAATGCAAAAATCAGAGGTATTCTTGACGAAGCTACAGACCCTTGGGGAATTAAAGTTAACAGAGTTGAACTTAAAAACATTATTCCTCCATTAGAAATTCAGGACGCTATGGAGAAACAGATGAAAGCCGAGCGTCAACGCCGAGAGTCCATTCTGCGCGCAGAGGGCGAAAAGGCAAGCAAAATCCTTATCGCTCAAGGCTACAAAGAAAGCAACATACTTGAGGCAGAAGGCAAAAAACGAGCCGCAATTTTAAACGCTGAAGCTGTTAAGGAATCTAAAATTCGTGAAGCAGAGGGTGAGGCTCAAGCAATCCTATCCGTTCAAAAGGCTCATGCTGAAGCAATTGATTATATCAACAAGGCAAAGCCAGGCGAAGGATATCTTACCATTAAAAGTCTTGAGGCTTTCCAAAAAGCTGCTGACGGTCAATCAACAAAAATTATTATCCCGAGCGAGCTGCAGTCTATTGCAGGGCTTGCAACAGGAATTAAAGAGCTTGTTGTTGATTAATAAAAAGATATATGATTTTTTGAATCCCCCGTTAATATCGGGGGATTATTTGTTTTTCTCAAGCTCAATTATTTGTTCCGCTATTTGTTTAAAAACAGGTGTGCAATCGGTTGAGCCAGACCTCCCCTTTTCTTTCATTATCGTTATAACATATTTAGGGTTTTCGGCCGGAAAAAAGCCTGAAAACCATGTATTCAACAGCTCTTTACCGTTTTCATAAATGCCTGTTTGTGCTGTTGCGGTTTTTCCGCCTGCTGTCGAATTTTTAGGCTTTGCGTTCTTTCCACTTCCGTAGTCAATCGTGTAAACGAGCATATCTTTAACCTTATTTGCCGTTTCTGCTGAAATAACAATTTCAGGTACAATCTTTGGTTTCTCTTGTATAACTTTCAAATTATCATCTACTAATGAATTAATAAGAGTCGGTCTTATTAATTTGCCGTTATTTGCGATACATTGGGTCATTTGAGCGATTTGTATCGGGGTTGTGAGTAAACTCCCCTGTCCAAAAGAAAGGTTCGCAACGGCAGCAGCGGAATCGAGCTCGCTAAGCTTTGGCAAGTTGCCCGATGATGATACTATTCCTTCAGCGAAAACAGTTTCCGTGCCAAAACCCATACCTTGGGCAACTCTCAACAGTGTTTCTTTTTCAATATTTTGTGCCAAATTGATAAAATATGTGTTGCATGAGTGAGCGACAGCTGAATAAAAATCTATTAGTCCGTGCCCTTCATCCTTATGGCAATTAAAGACGATTGAGTTAATGCTTGTGCTACCAGTACAATTGTACCTATAATCTTCCAGTCCCCTTTGCTCAACTGCAGCAGCAGCAATAACACATTTAAAAACCGAACCAGCACTGTATGCCGTTAGTGATTTATTTATAAAAGGTGAGTTTTCATTATCAAGATAGTCGGCAACTCTTGACGGGTTAAAAGCAGGCATACTCACCATTGCTTTTATCTCACCTGTTTTTGTTTCGAGAACAACAGCTGCACCGCTGATTATATTATATTCTTTCATGGCATTTTCGGCTATTGACTGTATATCTTTGTTGAGAGTTGTAACAACGCCTCTGCCTTGTGATGTGGTTGAATTTTTAACAGTAACCTTTCCACCTGCTAAAACTCTACCTCTGGCATCAACAGGAAAGTTAACATAGCACTTTTTGCTTGCACTAGATAGGTGATTGTTAAAGCTTTTTTCAATGCCTAATACACCATTTGAAGTGCCGTCTAAATGCCCAATCAAGTGAACGGCAGTTTGATTTTCGGAGTATCTTGAATATGTGCTTATAACCGTAACATCCTCACAATCAATATGTGAAACAGGCACCTTTATACAAACAGGGTGTCCACTGCTCATTCTGTCTGTTATTGAGGCGAGCTCTGATGCCGTAACATATGGCTCAAGGGCAGATAAAGCCAAGGCTGAAGGCTTTGCCGCTGCATAGTATGTTACTTGTGTGTTTACGAGCTTTTTCATGTTGCAATCATATATTTCACCCCTGCCTTGATTTATACTTATACTGATGCTGCTGTTGATTTGACCCACCTGTGCATATTCACTTTGATTTATGTCAATAAGTCTTAACGTAGCAATGCCCATAACTAATGAAAAAATAAAAAATATATATACAACTCTTTTGCCCATACCAACATCTCCCAAACAATAGTTATATTTATTATTGTCGTGAGCCAAAAAAAAATACAGCCTCAGGGCTGTATAGTTTTCTATTTACGTTTTTTTCTTAAAATTGAATTTGGTGGTATCTTTTTATTGCACTTAAATTTAAAAATCATTTTAGGATGTGGAACAGAGTCAAGCTGTTCTTCATGCATGGAGCACAAGCCTTCTACCATTATTGTATAAGGTTTGGTCATTGGTTCAAGCACTTCAAGCTCATCGCCATCAAAAAACTTGTTTCTTTGCTGTGCGGTAACAAATTCCCCGTCACTTTCAAGGGTAACTGCACAAACATCCCAATATCTCCTATAACACCCTTCATCGAAAACATTTGCGCTTTCTTTTGGGTTACCAAAATAAAAGCCTGTGCAATAGTCTCTGTGGCTGATTTTGAACATTTCATCAACAATCCAAGGTTCAATCTCAAAATCCTCACTCAGATTTTCAAAATATGAATCAATTGCACATCTATATGCATTTGTAACAACAGAAACATAATATGCAGACTTTGCCCTGCCTTCAATTTTAAAGCTCGATATTCCTGCATTCACAAGCTGCGGAATATGGTTAATCATGCACATATCTTTTGCATTGAATATATATGTTCCATCATTATCCTCACCAATAGGAAAATACTCATTAGGCCTTTTTTCCTCAACAATTCTGTATTTCCAACGACAAGGCTGAGCACAGTCTCCCCTGTTTGCGTCCCTACCTGTAAGATAATTAGATAACAGACACCTACCGGAAAAAGACACACACATTGCACCGTGAATGAAGCACTCGATTTCCATTTCATTCGGAGTTTTTTCTCTGATTTCGGCTATTTCATCAATAGATAATTCTCTTGCTGTGACAACCCTTGACGCGCCAAGCTGAAAAAATGCATTTGCAGCTGAATAATTGGTTATTCCAGCTTGAGTTGAGATATGAACATCGCAATGCGGGGCATATTTTTTAATAATCTCCAATACTCCGATATCAGTTACAATAAAAGCATCAACACCGCACTGTGCTGCATATTCAATAAATCGTGGCAAACGCTCTATTTCATCGTTTCTAGGCACTGTGTTACACGCAAGGTAAACCTTTACACCGTTTTTATGTGAATGCTCAACGGCTTTTCTCAAGCTCTCATCGTCAAAGTTTTTGGATGCGGTTCTCATCCCGAACTCCGCTCCGCCAATATAGACTGCATCCGCTCCGAACCTAACAACTGCCTCAAGACACTCCATATCTCCTGCAGGAGCCAAAAGCTCCGGCTTATTAAATTTTCTGCTCAAAAAGCCACGCCCTAACAATGTTAAACTAATTTTCTATATTGCTGTTTGCCTTTGCAACCTTGAGCGAGTTTTTATCATGCTCTGCAGCTGTTTTGGCCATATAAATCTTGCCGTAATTATCATGTTGGAAGAAATAGTAAACTGAATTTTCAGGATACAATGCTGCTTCAATAGCATCTTCACCAGGGCTGCAAATCGGCCCCGCAGGCAAAGCAACACAAGAATAGGTGTTATAGGTTTTCATCAGTGCCGATGCCTTTGTTTTGCCCGTAATAGGCTCAACAAATTTACTGATGTATTCATATGTCGAGTCACAATCAATTGTTGGGTAATTAATTGGGTCCCTGAGTCTGTTATGAATAACAGATGAAACCATGCCCATTTGCTCCTTGTTGGCTGCTTCTTTTTGAATTATTGAGGCTATGTTAATAACCTCATCAATCGTTAAATCGAGCACTTTTGCACGAGCAACATAATCGTCATTCCATTTTTCTTTAAAATTATCAAGAAATCTTTTTGTAACACTGTTTGCATTTTCGCCAATATAGAATTCATAAGTGTCTGGAAAATAATAACCCTCAAGCGGCAAATATCTTCCCTCAATGTTGCCAAGATCTTTAGAATAATCATAGCTGTTCAGTATATCATTGATAGCAGTATAAAGATGCTCCGCCTTGCAAACCTCATATTCTTCGATTTTGTTGAACATTTGATATATTGTCCACCCTTCCGGGAACAAAAGAGTTACGGTCTCAGCTGCTGTCTGCTCTTCTTTCAACTCATTGAGCATTCTTTCGAGCCCCATTGTTTGGGACAAATAATAAGTACCGCCCAAGTATATAGGTTCTTTTTTTGATTTTTTTAATTTTGACATTGTACTCATGAAGAATTTACAAAAAATTCTTTGTTTTATAAGTCCATTATCATCAAGATAATCTATAATCTGCGATGTTGTTGCATCGTTAGGTATTTTTACTAAAACCTGTGCATCGGACCTGTTTGTTGTAGGAAGCACATCATTAAAGCATGACAAAACAATTGATGACAACAAGGTAGTGGCTATTAGAATACCCGAAATTACAGAAACCAGCAGCAATTTTGAAACCCGTTGCTTTTTGGGGCCTTTGCTTTTGTTTTTTTGTGTTGAAGGTTGAGATCTTGGCTTAGGCAAATTGTTGCCGTTGTGCTCTGAATTGCTGTAATTTGCAAAGTATACCTCGCCCTTGTAATCAGGTCTTTGCTGATTACAAGGAGCATCAGAATCTGAATTTGAATTTAAATCATCTTCACTGATATTCACCTTGAAAATTCTACCCGAGCCCCTATCTTTAGGGTCGGGGTGCATTTTTTGTGAATCCTCCGATTCAGGTTTCATCTTATCAAAGCCCTTGTCCTTATCCATTTATGTACCTCCAATCAGGTATTTATTGTGAAAAGCTTTTTTTCGGTAATTAAAATGTCAACGCTCTTATCATACTTTCCATGAGGGAGCCTTCTTACAACACAGTCTGAATAACAAAGCCCAACAGCTGTTGCAGAAAATTTTGACAAAAATCTATCATAATAACCTTTGCCAAAACCTAATCGATACCCTTTAACATCAAAACCTAAAGCAGGCACTATGCATAAACCTTGAGAAAAATCTGTTATCTTTCTTTCTTGCAAATCCTTTGGCTCAAGCACGCCAAAGGTTCCCGGTTCAAGCTCATCAATTGAGTTGATTTTATAAAACTCGATTTCTCGTGTTCCCTCAACACACTTAGGCACCGCAACGGTTTTGTTTTGTTGAAAAGATGTTTCTATTATTTTACGGGTGTCAACCTCAATACCAAAAGACACATAACAAAAAACAATTTCGGCTTCTCTGTATCTCCATGTGTTCAATAGTCTGTTGGTAATCTTATTATCAAGTTTTCCCTTTTTTTCAAGAGAATATGCGGCTCTAATTTCTTTGAACTTTTTTCTTAATAAGTGTTTATCTAGCCTTATATCACCTGTTTGACTTATGGACATTGAAGACTCTCCCTGATTTTTTGTGCTGATTTTATTCCTTTAACATTTTCAACTATTTTTAGTGCAAATTCTATTGATGCACCCGGGCCCTTGCCTGTGATAATATTACCATCCTGCGCAACACATTCTTGAGTTAATTGAGCGCCAAAGGATTCATTGTCATCGTTTGGGTAACATGTAATTTTCTTATTCTTCAACAGTCCTCTGCGCCCCAAAATTGACGGAGCTGCACAAATAGCACATATCAATTTTTTGTTCTCAACGCAATAATCTATCATTGACTGAACAATCGGGGATTTCTCAAGGTTAAGTGTGCCAGGCATACCTCCCGGCAAAATTATCCCCTCAATGCTTTCACAATTGTTTTCAATTTCTCTCATATCTGCCTGTGAGTCACAGACAATCCCTATGCCATGAGAGCCTACAATGGTTTTATCTCCAATGCCCAGCGTCGTGACATCAATCCCTGCACGCCTGAGAATATCAACTCCCGTTACTGCTTCAATCTCTTCACAGCCTTGAGCGAAAAAAGCGTAAAACATATTAAAACCTCCGTTTATCCGAGCGACAGCCCGAAATATGCATTTTGTATTTTATCAATATTCTTAATTGCACCTGTAGAAACAGGATAAAGCATGGCATTATCTTTAAATATAGGCATATCGCAGCTTATTGGAGAACCAACGGGAAGACTAAGGTTGAAAACATTGCTTTCAGTTGATTCAAAAAGCAGTTTTGCAACATGCCCAAAAGAACCCAACAATGCACAAAGCTCTTTAATGTTAGTTATTCCGTTATTCTCATGAAATAGAGCATAGCCGCAAAGCTCGTCAGCCTTATAAGCGAAAACCGACTTGCCTTGTGTTATATTGTGTTCCTTTAATGCATAATTTATGGCAAACTCATCCCATAAAAAGCTATCATAGAATGATAACACACTATTACGCAATTTCAAAACATTTTCTGCACAGGGTAAGCCCGATTGCGCACTCTCCACCGAAATTGCTTTTAATTGCTTGCGGCTAAGAGTTATTTCTTTTCTTTTGAAAGACTCTTTAAAACCGAATTTTGAATAATATGAAAACAGCTGCTCGTTTGAGGGCACAAGTGAAATAAAGTCAACAGACTTCCCTTTCGCAATAGCCTTTGCCCAGTCAATCAATTCTTCCATATACCCTTTTTTTCTGAATTCGGTATTTGTCCCCGCGGCATAAATATAAATAGAGCTGAATATCTCTCCATGGATTTTAACTTCACCATCAAGCAAAAAAAGCATTGAGATGATTTTTTCATCAACTTTTTTTACAAGTGTTTTTACGGGTACAAACCTGTTTTTCATAAAAAATTCTATATATTCATCTGTGTCACCAAAACACATCTTCCATAATTCTGAAAGAGCAGGGATATCACTTTTTTTTGCAAAATCTATCATAATCAACCTCTGTAAAATGCTTTATATTTTTCAAGTAAAATTTCAGGATGATACGAAAGCTTCGCTTTTCTTAACCCTTCAGAGCCCGTATCCTCTTCTCTGTTTATATATTTATAGTCCTGCAAAGCGTTGTGCGCAAATTCACGGTTAATAACCGGATACGCTCCCCTCATTTCAGCAAAAGCCTTTTCAAAATGAGTGCAAAATGTTTCATCGTTGAGCTTTTCACCCATTGTGAATGCTACAACATCACCATCTACTCTGATTAGCCCGCCTACTAACCCTAACTCGTCATAGTGCTCAAAACCAAGCTTAATAACCTTGAATTCGTTTTCAATATCTTTAGGATTTTTATCTTTGTTAAGCTCCATCCATTTCTTATGCATTTTTTTGCATTCTTCAATATTAGTTTCATTAATTGTTTCATAAGACCATTCATTTCTTTTGTTAAATGCGTTGATATGATTTCGTTTTGAACTGTATTTTTTACCCTTCAAGTTAATCAAATCATCAGAAAGATAAATGTAGTCAAACCCATTTCGATATTGTTTAAAATCAAAGCTGTTGGGGAACAGCTTGTCTAAAACAGTGACGTCCTCAGCTGTTAAACCAAAAAACTCCAGCGAATGTCCCTTTTCTTTTGTCATATTTAAAAGCTTTGTTACAGCACCTTTTAAATCTCCCTCACCAATAGGGAAGCAAAATGTGCACACATCTGCGCCCTCGTCGGAAGTGCATGAAACAAACATATCTTCAATAATCGCAATTCTTGTGTAAAACACCACGCTCCACATGAGTATATTACCAAAAGTGTATTCGCAACCGTAACGATTCGCCTTATAAATTATATTATCAACCCACTCTTTATCTTCAATTTTAGGCCTGTGGAAAATGTCCATAAAAATTATAACTCCTCAATAACCAATCTAAAAATTTTATTGTTTATTTCTTTAATCGGAAGTGGTTTCCCGTTTTCAGCGCAGGATATAAGCTTCCATCCATAATGCTTGCAAGAAAAAAGGGCCGCTTCACGACATTTGTTTAAATAGTCAACATTGACCTCGTGTATATCCTTTTTAAGCTGATTGCCCTCATACCTTTTGCTCATCAGTTCTTGTGATATATCAATAGGCATGTCAAGATAAATCACAATATCAGGCTTTGGGATACCTATTTTATTATACTCAAAATCTTCAAGCCAATCAAAAAAATAACCCCATTCCTCTTTGGGCAGTTTTAATGATTGATGGTATGCGTTTGAAGTTGTGTATCTATCTGCTATAATACATTTGCCGTTATTATAATCATCAGCCCATTTTATTTTATAATTCGCGTATCTGTCCGCCGCATAAAAACACGACGCAGCATATGCATTAACATCAGAAGGCAGTTTTCCAAAATCACCGGCAAGATACATTTTAACAAGCGCACTCGACGGGCTGTCATAGTCCGGGAGTTTTATCTGACGGATTTGCGAGCCATACCCTTCAAGTCTTTTCTTCAATAATTCAATTTGTGTGCTTTTGCCGCTGCCATCAAGGCCTTCAATAACGATTAACTTCCCTGCCACAGTTTAACCCCCGAGCAAAATATATTATATCGTTTTAACATGGTTTCAAAACCTTTAATAAATTATAACATAATTTTCCTTTTTTTCAATAGTAAAACGGCTCCGTTGTTGAAACAGAACCGTTTTTTATATGAGTGTTGAATTAAATTAAAACCGGTTGTAATTGCCTAAACTCAAGTGCTTCAAGCATTGCATCATAGGTTTTTGAAAAATCACTAACTATGGAATTTGGTTTCTTTTCAAAGTCGTCCTGCTTCATAGGTACAAAATATATA